>NZ_FOVQ01000004.1:0-258251 GCF_900115215.1 Pseudobutyrivibrio sp. UC1225
GGCCATTACCTCACCAACTAGCTAATCAGACGCGGGTCCATCTTGTACCGATAAATCTTTTCACACAAAATCATGCGATTCCGTGCGCTTATGCGGTATTAGCAGTCGTTTCCAACTGTTGTCCCCCTGTACAAGGCAGGTTACCCACGCGTTACTCACCCGTCCGCCACTCAGTCAGTAAATCGTCACCCCGAAGGGATCGTGATAAACTGCTTCGTTCGACTTGCATGTGTTAAGCACGCCGCCAGCGTTCATCCTGAGCCAGGATCAAACTCTCATGTTTAAAAGTTTAATTCCGAATCAGTATAAAACTGACTTGTTTACTTGATATGTAAGAATCAGAGATTCTTACTAGGCAATGATTTTCAAAATCAAGTTTTGAAAATCCTCACCCTTTAATAAAGGTTTTTGTTTCGTCTTAGAAACTAAATGAATTTCAAGGATACATGTTTTAAAAACTTGTATTAATTCAAGGTTTGTTTCACTGTTCAGTTATCAATCTTCGTTTGCTCTGTGTGACTTGCTGTCCCTCAGTGCTCGATTATAATATCATCCTGAAACCCCAGTGTCAACAGATATTCTGTGATTTTTTAAAGTAAATCTATTCGCCTCAAAAGGCTAATTTGTATGATTTGTGTGAATTGTATCAATTATTTTTACAATTAAACTGTATCACCCCTATATGTAGCTCTAATCACAATATTAGCTAACGAGATATAGCATCTACCGCTTCCTTTACATTTGCCACACCAACTACCTCTATACCTTCTATTCCCTTGACACCCGCGAGGTTGGAATATGGAATAATCGCCTTTTTAAATCCAAGCTTCTTTGCTTCCCTGACTCTCTGTTCTGCCATAGACACAGAACGTACCTCACCAGACAATCCTATTTCACCAAATACAATTGTGCCTGAATCCATAGGTATGTCCTTTTCGCTTGAATAAATAGCCATGGCAATAGCTAAATCGATTGCGGGCTCATTGATACGCATTCCACCGGCAATATTTACATATATATCTGAACGACCAAGAAATATTCCGCAGGATTTGTTAGCTTTTGTATCGCGCATACGCTCTAATACAGCAACTAAAAGGTTTACTCTGTTATAATCACAGCCTGTGGCCATTCTTCTTGGAATTTCGAAGGCTGTTTTGCTAACAAGAGACTGAATTTCAACAAGGATTGGGCGTGTACCCTCCATGGCGCAAGTAACAATAGAGCCCTCGGCATTCTCTGGGCGTCCATCCAGCATAACTGCAGATGGATTTTTAACCTCTGCAAGACCTGTGTCACGCATTTCAAACACACCAATTTCATTTGTAGAGCCAAATCGATTCTTGACGCCACGAAGAATTCTATAAGAAGCGTGTCTATCACCTTCAAAGTATAAAACTGTATCTACCATGTGTTCCAACACACGTGGTCCTGCAACAGTTCCTTCTTTTGTAACGTGTCCAACTATAAACACAGCTATTCCCTGTACTTTTGCGATTTCCATGAGAACACTTGTAGACTCTCTTACCTGAGTAACTGAACCTGGAGCTGAACCCACAGCCTCATTGTACATGGTCTGAATAGAGTCAATAATAAGAACCGTTGGCTTTTCGCGTTCTACAACGGCTTTTATTGTATCGAGATTTGTCTCGCAGAATAAATCAAGCTTATCATTGAACTGACCAAGACGATCAGCTCGAATTTTAATTTGCTGGAGAGACTCTTCGCCTGAAACATACATGACATTTACACCTGACTGGCAAAGCAGACGGCAGGTCTGTAACAAAAGTGTGGACTTACCAATACCTGGATCTCCTCCCACGAGTACCATGGAGCCAGGGACAATTCCTCCGCCTAATACACGGTCGAACTCTTCTATATTAGTAGATATACGATGCTCGTTTGAGGCAGTAACATCAATAAGCTTTGTAGGTGCAACGTCTGCCACTTTCGCTCTAGCCTTAACTTTTGTCTTATCTACTATCTCCTCAACAAGACTGTTCCACGCCCCACATGCTGGGCACTGACCAGACCACTTTGAAGTTTCGTTACCACATTCCTGACAGAAAAAAACTGAAACATTTTTCTTTGCCATAATTATTCTCTCCTTTACAAAAAATCTTCCCACTTATTATATAAATGGGAAGATTGATTAATTGATTTTATAGTTTATTAAATTCTCTTTACCTGTACTTCAACAGCAACCCCTGGATCAAGCTCTACTGATAAATTAAGCTTTCCTCCAAGATTAGTCTTCATTTGTCCGGCATCAGAACCACCAACAGTAATAGCGTACTCTGTTTCTGGTTCCAGCTCCAAGGTAATCATCGCATCGCCTTTACCCTCTACTGTAAAGGAAACAGCATCTGATGTGCAATTGAACTTTTCAACTGCTGTGCCTGGCACTGACTCGTATACAAACATTCCGTTTTTCTCGAGCTTGGTAATGTCTGAAAAAGTCTTTACCTTGTACAAATCCCCTTCGTGTTTAAAATCCTCAAGCTTTTTCTTGTCAGCCAAGGTGTAATCGCCAAAGCTGATACTTCCATCTGCTTCAGTGCGAATTAACTCGCTAATAACAGCCATCCTTACTCCTCCTATGCCACTGCTTAATTGCAGATTGTCTTATGCAAATTATAGCAAAGGAATTTGGTTTTAACAATAAATGACTGCGTGAAAATTATTATTTTTCAAAAACAACAGTGTCAGCTTTAACCTTAGCCTTTACGGAATCACCAGACTTGAATTTGCCTGCAAGAATCTCTTCTGCCATAACATCCTCGAGGGAAGTCTGAATCTTGCGGCGGATAGGTCTGGCACCATATTTAGGATCATATGCTTTTTCTACAATCCATGTCTTTACAGCAACAGGGATAGATACATCGATATCCATCTGCTCCTTGCAACGTGCAACAAACTGCTTAACCTGAAGTCCGGCAATCTGCTTCATATCGTCCTTGGTAAGAGCACGGAATACGATAGTCTCATCAATACGATTCAGGAATTCTGGCTTGAAGATACGCTTCACCTCTTCCATAACGCCATTTTTCATGAATTCGTAATCTTTGTTGGCATCCTCCTTTGATGCAAAGCCAAGCTTCTTTGGCTCAATAATAGCCTGGGCACCAGCATTAGATGTCATGATAATGATAGTATTTTTAAAGTCTACTTTACGTCCCTGAGAATCTGTAACGTGACCGTCATCCAAAATCTGAAGAAGGACATTGAATACATCAGGGTGTGCCTTTTCAATCTCATCAAAAAGGATTACCGAATATGGATTTCGGCGAACCTTTTCAGAAAGCTGACCGCCCTCATCGTAACCAACATATCCTGGAGGTGATCCAATCATCTTTGACACAGAGTGTTTCTCCATGTACTCACTCATATCAACACGAATCATAGAAGATTCTGTTCCAAAGACAGCCTCAGCCAAAGCTTTGGAAATCTCTGTTTTACCTACACCTGTAGGTCCTAAGAATAAGAACGAACCAATAGGACGTCCCTTTTCTTTTAATCCAACACGACCACGGCGGACTGCTCTTGCAACTGCAGAAACAGCCTCCTCCTGACCAATTACTCTCTTATGTAAAATGCTTTCTATTTTTCTAAGGCGCACAGACTCCTGCTCTGTAAGCTTTGCAACTGGAATCTTTGTCCAAAGAGCTACAACTGTAGCAACATCATTTTCTGTAAGAACAGCAGATTTTGCTTTACGCTTTTTAGCAGCCTTCTTGTCCTCTGCTTCCTTCTTTGCTACGAGCTCGTCCTTTTGCTTTTTGATGATACTAGCCTGAGCTATGTCACCATCAATGATAGCCTGCTCCATGTCATCAGCTAACTGCTGAATCTGAGTAATCAGAGTGTCATCCTTAGGTACGCGCTTTACAAAAGAAAGCTTCAATGAAGCTGCTGCTTCATCCATTAAATCAATAGCCTTATCAGGAAGGAATCTATCAGCAATGTATCTTTCTGATAAAGTAACACATGCTTCAACAGCCTCGTCTGGGATGACAACTCCGTGGTGTTCTTCGTAAAGATATCTAACGCCCTTAAGGATTTCGATAGTCTCCTCCTCAGAAGGCTCTTCAATCATAACTGGCTGGAAACGTCTCTCGAGAGCCGCATCCTTTTCTACGTATTTACGATATTCTGTAATGGTAGTAGCACCGAGAATCTGAATCTCGCCACGAGCCATTGCTGGCTTTAAAATATTAGAGGCATCAATAGCACCTTCTGCTCCACCAGCACCGATAAGTGTATGAATCTCGTCGATAAAGAGAAGGATATTCCCCTCTTCAACAACTTCTGCGATAACCTTTTTGATTCGCTCTTCGAATTCACCACGGTATTTTGATCCTGCAACCATACCTGATAAATCCAGTGAAAGCACTCGAAGGTCGCTAACAGAATCAGGAACATTTCCTTCAACTATACGCTGAGCCAAGCCTTCAACGATGGCTGTCTTACCAACACCTGGCTCACCGATAAGACAAGGATTGTTCTTTCCTCGTCTAGATAAAATCTGAATAACACGCTGAATCTCTGTATCACGTCCAACTATAGGATCCAACTCGCCCTCTTCAGCCATAGCTGTAAGATCACGAGAAAACTGATCCAAATATGATACTTCATTACGTCTTGCACGGCCACTGTTAATAGCCTGCATTTCTTCCTTATATACAGTGCCTTCTGCACCCATTCCTGCTACAAGCTCTGAGAAAAGCTTGTGTGGGTTAACATCCAATGAATTGAGAAGTCTTGCACCAGAACAATCCTGCATACGAATCATTGCAAGAAGAAGGTGCTCTGTACCTATAGTTTTAGAATTGCACTTTTCAGCCTCATCAGCTGCATGGTCTAAAAGCTGCTCCATCTTTGGAGTGTAGCCATCTCTTTCCCTGATTACCACATCTCCACCTGGAGAGATAAGCTCCTCCACTAACTTAAGAAGAGCCTGTTTGTCTACACCATTAGAATTCAAAACCTTGGCAGCAAGAGAATTCTCCTGTTCTATGATAGAGATAAGGAGGTGTTCTGTACCGACATAGCTATGCTGCAGTGACTTTGAAAGTTTTGATGCACCTGAAATAGCTCGTTTCGCCTGCTTTGAATATTCCATTATCTTCTCCTTTATTAAAGATCATTAAGATCCATCATATTTAAGCTTGAGTTTCTACGAGAATCATAGTTTGAAGCTGACTCAATATATGTTGTAGAACGAGCATCCTCGTACTCATCATCATATTCTTCCTCATCTTCGTATTCCTCTTCATCGTAATCCTCCTCTTCATCCTCTTCCCTTGAATGACGATTGAATACGATTGAACGAGGTAATCTGCGTGGTGTTTTTGTCTTCTCTGGAGCTTCTGCAAATACATCTCCATCGAAATCATCTTCTTTGTCGCGAGACTTAACAAAAGAATTGATTAGTAAGAATACAAGGATGACACAGAAAATAATAAGTCCCATGATTACCTTGCGATAGGTATCAAGCTTACTAACATAAATATCTACATTATCATTTACAGCAGCTGCTGTATCGTCTACATCTGCACTGCTTCCAGAACCTGCTAAAGAAAGGAGCGCTTCGTCCATTCTTGAAACTGTCTGATTAGCGCTATCGTATACAAACCAACCTGTGGCGCCTGCGTTATTTGTACCATATACATAGTAGAAATCTGAACCGCCAAGTGTATAGGCTGTAGCTGTGCCACCTGTAACCTCAAGTGAAGTAGGTGTGAAGTCAGCTGAAGGACCTTCGTTTGAAGATGAAACAATAACATAATTCTTAGATGAACCAAGCATTAAAAATTCTGAAACTGTACCAGCTTCTGCATTATATAAATAGAAAACACCTGAACCTGCAGTATTATCAGCTGGCTTTAAATAAAGAAGTGTGATGCTTCCATTTGTAGGCTCGCTATAAGTGCTAGAGCCAATTGTAACTGTAGTCTTTGAAAAGCCTGATGGCATTTCTGAATCTGAGTAACGTTCTGATACAACGTATGAAACACCATTAATATCGAAGCCGCCGCTACCATTAAGCGTACCAACTGCACCTTCTGCTGGTGTTGCAGCAACTTCTGCTGGAGCCTCCTCCGCTGGTGCCGCCTCTGCTACTTGCTCTTCTTCTACTGCTACCTCTGTAGTCTCCTGTGCTGCTGTTGTTTCCTGTGCTGCTGGCTCTGCTGGTGCGGCACCGCCACCTATTGAAAGTGTAGTACTGCTACCTGAGCATGAAGTAGATGAAACTATGATAGATGCTGTGCCTGATGCTGCGGCTGCGAAAACAACATCACCTGACTTTCCAGAGAAAGAAACTGAATTACCAGAGGTGGTGTATCCAGAGCCTGTGCAGCTAACAAAGGTAAGCATAGCAGATGTATATTTGACAGTGATAGTGCCTGACTCTGAAGCTGTAACAGACACTGTAACCTTATCTCCAACGGCAGGAGAATTCTTAGAAACTGCAATCATAGTGGTGCCCTGAGCGAATACCACAATATTCATAGCAAAAACGAGCATAACTATAGCTAAAACACTAATTGTTCTTCTCATCAATTTATTCATAACAAATTACCTTCCATTTCCTGTGACAGGTGCAACAACACTAGAGATTGCTACTGAGCCCCTTATATCACACTATATATAGATAATTTAATTATAGATAAACGTCAATTCATAGTCAACAGTTCCGGCAAAGTAAAAAGAGCCATATACCACCTGATAATCCCGAATAAGAACCTACTATTCCAGCGGTATGTTCAGACAAATCTATACCAAAAATGAATAGAATAAGAAATATTATTCCTAAAGCAAAGGATAATGCCAAAACAGCAAAAGAAACTATCAGTTCTTTGTCTAATCTTTTTCTCATAAATAAGTACCTCCGTTCATAAGCTATCTTTAGGATGATAAGAGTATAATTCTTTCGAGTGTCCTTATTTATGTACGAATATATGTTCCTTTTTGTTATATCAGCTGATTGTGTTGGAACACAAAAAAGGATGTCGCCAAAGCAACATCCTTTCATATCATATAGGTAGTTTAATCTTCTACTCCTCCAGGAAGAACTGTACTATCAGAAGAGTTATTAGTAATGAATGCATCAGTTTCTACGGTGACAAGCTGATTCTTATCATCAACAACAACGCTGTCAATATTTATCACCTGATTGTTGGAGCCTGACTGGATATTTTTATTAGCCAAATTATCCTTTATAGTGTTCCCATGACTTTTTCTACCAAGGGTCTCTGAATAAACCTTTGCATCATTGGCTGCAATAAACAGATTGTTTTCAACGACATTGGTGGCATCGCTGGCATTCTGCACCACCATGCAGCTGTTCTCAGAATTCAGCACGGTGTTACGTGAAAATCTGCAATCAACGGCAGTTCCGTTTCTTCTGTCACTACCTCCAATACTAATTCCAGCGTAGCCATCATTATTGACCAGTGTATTATTTGTGACATTAATATCACGGGTGTTTTTTCCTTTGTGCTCACAGGACACTTCTATACCAATATCACAATTCATAACAAAATTATCATAGATATCGATATCCTGTCCTCCATCAACATAAATCCCACCGGCGCACTTACAATCATAAGTAACATTTGTAGCTGGGTCAGAAGAAATATTTACAACGGTATTATCATGAATACTACCTCTTTTGGCGGTATCGTTTTTATTTTTAGTGGAATGCTCATAACCTATAGCGTCAATTCCAATATTGTCACAGTCATGTATGTAATTACCTGAAATCTCAAAGCCTTTGACATATCCATTAATGGCAATGGTCTCGCTCTGGCCAAGGTTAAGATTGTATAGTTCACAATTTAATATATCAATATTAGAAATCGGGTGCCTGTTATCATCAGGATCACTTGAAACCAGTATTCCGTGAGCATTGTAATTCTCGGAATCATCTACATATTTGCAACCCATATCATGGATTTTGCATCTGGAGATTGTGACATTACAAGAAGACTCACCAACCTCAATACCAATAGGAGCAACCTTCGCAGATGGCTTGTTTATGTAGAGACCAGTGATTTCCAGATTCTCTATAGTGACATTTGATGCATTAATGTAAACCATGGTGCCAGTGTTTCTGCCGGGCTTGATACCTGAACCATCTAAAATTGTACCGTTCTCACCTTTAATAGTGATTCCACTTTTCTCCTGATCAATATAAAGCTGTTCCTTATACACTCTGGCAGGAACTAAAATGGTATCCCCCGATTCAGCAGCTTCAATGGCCTGAGTAATTGTTTTAGTGTCCTTGCCTACCTCGATAACTTTTGGACTATTCTTTGCTTCCGTAGTGATAGAGGTACTTCCCAAAGCAACAAGTGCTACCAGAACCGAGGAAAGCAATAATAATCTTTTCTTCATCAATTCTCCTTTCAACAAAGTTGTGTTCCTGTCGATTATAACATATTTTAAATATTTTTGTAACTTTTTTGTAACTATTATAGATGATAGCATCATCAACAATAGTTTAAAAACAAAAGCAGTGTATTTTTGTATAGCATTAAGTACGATTTCGTAATACAATTTATCACTAGGTGCATTTTATATTTGGTTGGCTTTGATTATTGGGCAGACAAACTTCTAGGAAGGTTTGTCTGTTTTTTATATCCATTTTTCCTGTCGAAGGGAGGCGTTAACCAATATGAAAACCTAGATAAAGTTTTCCTTTGAATGTACAAATTTTTAAATTATAATGAAGGAGAACTTAATTGAAGAAAAAGAAAATTCAATGGCATCCAGCTTTTTATAGTGGTATCGAGCTGGAGCTTAGAGATTACAGAGATAGCCTTGAATTTATCACTGAATTCGAACTATCAAGAAAACCGCTAAGAATGGATATGCTTATTATAAAGAAGAACACAGATGAGATAATCTCCTCTTCTTTTGCAAGCATATTCAGAAGATACAATATAATAGAATATAAAAGTCCAGAAGATGAATTATCTGTAGATGATTTCTACAAATCTGTTGGCTATGCATTGATTTATAAAGGACTTGGCAAGAAGGTTAATGAAATACCTTTATGTGACATAACTGTTTCAATTTTCAGGGATAGTTATCCAAGGGAAATGTTTCAGCAGCTGAAGATAGATGGTGCAACTATCTCTAAACCTGCACCTGGGATCTATTTTGTAGAAGGGATTTTTACAATACCTGTTCAAGTAGTTGTAACCAGCCAAATAAAAGATGATTCATGCTGTGCTTTGAAGATTTTAAAGAAGCAAGCTAAAATCAATGATATTAAAAGATTTGTTTCTGAGAC
The DNA here is from genome assembly GCF_900115215.1 of Pseudobutyrivibrio sp. UC1225. Taxonomy (NCBI): domain Bacteria; kingdom Bacillati; phylum Bacillota; class Clostridia; order Lachnospirales; family Lachnospiraceae; genus Pseudobutyrivibrio; species Pseudobutyrivibrio sp. UC1225. The sequence continues at coordinate 9,299 of NZ_FOVQ01000004.1, forward strand.
AAAAAAATATAGAACTCAAGGTGATATAAATAATATTGATGCCATATTGGATGTGTGTTTCCCTATTAACAGAGCATCTTTTGGTTCAGTAAAGGAGGAAGATGGTATGTGTGAAGCATTAAGAGAATTGTTTAAAGATGAATTGGAGGAAAAAGAGCTAAAAGGTAAGCTTGAAGGCAAGCTTGAAGGTAAGCTTGAAGGTAAGCTTGAGTCTCTAAAGAAAATTATAAAAAATATGAATATAAGTACTGAGCAGGCTATGGATATATTAGAAATTCCTGAGAACGAGCGAGCAAGTCTTTTAAAAATGCTTTAATCCAAACATAAAATATGGGGCGTCCGTTATGGGCGCCCCTAATATTATGCCTCGCTATCTTCTTTCTCGTCTGAACTTTTTTCAGATTTTGTCACTATAACACTATCTGCTTCAATATTGATTATTGTAGATTTTTTATTTTGCTTTTTATCCTCTCCAGATTCATCTGAAGTGATATTGGTAAAACAGTAGGAATAACCTTTTTCCTTAACACGTTCAGCAGGTACTATGATTATATCCTTTGCTTTATAAATATCAGAATCAGTACCACAGATCAAATCCTCTCCTACTCTAGAGTACACGTAGAGTTCTTTATCCTCAGGCTTAAAATCACGTAAACGCAAGAGAATACGGCTGTGCTTTTTAATAGTAGATATAAACAACAGTGTGCAAAGTCCTACCATCAATGTTACCGCAAGTATAAACACTAGATATACCACATATTTACCACTAGGAAGAGTGTTTTTCTCATCACTTACATAGCTGTAGCCATACCAAGAGAAAAGCCATCCTGTAAAGAAAATACTAACAAGTAAAAAAGCATTGCCTACACCCATAACTTTTTTACTTTTATTGATAGCATTAATAATCAAACACACTACAAACACTATTAAAAACAATGTAGCTATAAGCAACAATACCATGGCTACGTTTTCTGACATAGACAACCCCATGCTCCAGTTACAAAAATACATAGTCAAGAAAACTACAAGCGCCCTTCCTATGTCTTTTTTCTTCTGCCACTCATTGCCAGCCATCAGCACCTCTATCTCATTCATCTGCGTGGCATGCCACAGGCTCCATCCCATAATGATAAGTGGGCCAACGACGGCTGAAATGGCACCATAGTTTTTAACAAACCAACTAACAACATTCATACATTAATCCCCCCTTGCCATATTTTTGTATATCTGAGTATTATTTTATATATAGTGTTTTATGTCGTCAATAATTGCAGAATAATCATATGCATATTTCTATGAAAGAACCAAGTTACTAAATACAAAAAGGACCTGACGGATAGCGTCAAGTCCTATGATTCTTAAGTCAGCTTAAAGCATAGATTTATATTTTTCATAATCAGTTTTAGGAATATCCAGAGCTTCCATCGCTTTTTCGGCGGTGAGCTTTAGATTCTTCATGAGGTTTCTGATGGATTCAATTCTGGTATTATCTGTCCCTTTTTCTATGCCTTTTTCTTCAGCATCGTGCCTGATGATAGCTTCTTCTTCCCATCTTTGCATAAACTTTACACCCACTTCCTCACTAGCCTTCACCTGTGAAACTCTGGCTTTGATTTTGTCCAGATTTGGCGAAGATTCAATGATAGTTTCTTCATTTTCATTATATTCAATGAATTTCATGAGCGCAAGGAATTCCGAAGAAACATCTTCATGATTCTTTCCATGAGTATTAATGAATATTCGTCTGGCACCATCCTCAAGTTTAAGTTCTGGAAAATCTGTACATCCATATTCGAAAGCATATACGTATTTTCCCAAGCCAAACATATCAAATGGAGTAATCATTATAATTGTGGTGTTTTTAATATTGTTAAAATCTACCTCTCCAGGCGCCAGTAAAGATGAGTCTATCAATGCCTGATAATACCTTGACCTCTTAATCAGATCATCTCTCTTTTCCTTTTGCATCTCTGTATTATAAATGGTGGAATTTTCATCCATGGCAAATACATCAACCCTTATAGATCTGAGCCATGGCGCTGTTCTAAATTCCTTTTCAGTCTGAGATTGCGTAAGAAGATTCAGCTCCTCATCTCCTAAAATAATTCTGAGCAATGCTTCATAGGTTTCGCTGTCCTCCATTGCTTCATCAAATAAAAATTTGTCCAGTAGTGTTAATTCCTGTAGGGTCTTCAAATCATTACCTCCTGCCCTATTCTCAACACAAATAACAAATGACTTAACTATTAATTTTAAGAATTTCTTTGGGAAATCTCTGTCAACAATATAACTTTAGATAAAAAAACGAAACTCAAAGATATGAGCATGAGAATATTAACATAATAATTTTAGATATGCAATAAGTTGTTAAAAAAGTTTGTACATAATCAGGGCCCAGTGCCTATGCACTGAGCCCTATTATAACTATAATCCTAAAAATTTAAACAATATTATTCTCCGCTGCCGCCTTTTGAAGAGTGGTAATGTCTCTCTTTTCTGCAATACCTGTTGTTGAATAATGACGATATGCTGCAACTACATCTGGATTCAGATATTTGTAATTATCAGCATTGAAAAGTGTAGCAAGCATTGCCTAGTCCTCGGCAGAAACTGTTCCGTACTGAACCTGACTTGAATCTTTTGCCTGTGTAAGCTCGTCAGCCTTTGCTGTTGGAGCAAAGCTTAAGAACATAGCAAAAGAAAGCATTGCACATAAAGCAACAGAAAAAATCTTCTTTGTTCTCATGTAAAAATCAAAGGCGCCCGTGTGGGGGCGCCCCATAAAAATATCACCTATTATCTTCAAGAATTTTCTTTAACTTAATATATTTTTCCTTTAAATCTTCTGGAACATCTAAATCCAAATCAATAAAATTTTCTAGGATATAATCTTCGAGTTGTTGTAGCTCTGCATCAATTTTATCATTAGCATCCAACAAATATAGTTTTATACCAAGTTCATCTGCCCTAGCCTCTCTTCTAGCTGTAGCCGCACGCTCTTCTTCAGATATGTTTACAGAGAATGCATATGGCTCCTTTGCTTTTGGCTTTTTAATATTTTCTTCCATTTCTAACATCCTCCTTCAGATATTGTTTGTAAGTATATGAAACTAATCTTATTAACATTTCAAGTACTCAAGGCGCCTTTACTATCTCATTTTAGCTTGCCTAGGAACAAATTCTATTTTTAAATCCATACCCAACCCATCAGCTAACCTTTTCAAAAGATTAACAGATGGATTTCTAGTTCCATTTTCAAGTCTACTTATATCAGCCTGTCCTATTCCGGTAATTTCGGCCAATTCCTTCTGTGTGAGATTTCTTTGAATCCTAGCATCAATTATTGCACGCTTAATATCAAGCTCAGGCTGTATAGCATCCCATTCTTTTTTAAACTCAGGATCTTTAAGTTGTTCATCTAAATAACTGTCAAAACTCTTCATATCACTTGCTATTCCTTTCTAAATAGTCCGAACGATACTTCTTTGCTAAATCAATTTCTCTTCTAGGAGTTTTCTGTGATTTCTTTATAAATCCATTCGTAAGTATTATTTTTCCACCATAATAAAAGAAAAATAACACCCGAGAAATGTTTGAGCCTTGTTTAGTTCTCAATTCAAATATTCCATCTTCCAAATACTTTGTATATGGTGCACGCATTGCATTTCCCTTTTCTTGTAGAACCAAAATATCTCCAGTAATCTTAGCTCTCATTTCTTTTGTGCATGCATCCAAAAATTCTTCAACTGGGCACTCTAAATTAGCCTTTTGATATAATTCTACCTTAAATTCGTTCATTTAATATTTTTAATTATATGATATATATATCATATCGTCAATAAACCTCCAATTCTTATTTATTCTTTATTTTTCCATTAAAAATAGGATTATTGCGTGGCTGAATACCACAAAAGAGACCTGCAATTTTGCAAGTCAATGAACCATATAGAAATTGTCAGTATCACAGGAAGGATATTACTATCATAGATAATAGAAGTCAAGACATGTTTGAGATGATATCTCTTCCTCTTTATGTGAGGTGAGTTTTATTTGCATGGGGGTTGGATAGGTTTATCGCAGAGATGTCTACATACGAGATTTCTTCGTTTATTTGCGATAAAGATGCGGAGATTTGTGGCTACTTTTATCGCAGGGATATTTAATATTAAGGTTTCTGGGAATGTTTGCGATAAATGCTGTGCAAAATGAGGCTAGATTATCGCAGATAGAACTTTTTATAGGATTTATAAGATGTTTTGTGATAAAGCTATAGTGATTAGGGATAATAATGTGTTCTATTAATGTACCAAAGGCGCCCCAACGTGGCGCCCTTACTATCTCATTTTAGCAAGCTTTAGAACAAATTCTATTTTTTAATTCGATAATTTGTGGGCGATTTTGAAAGGATTTTATCACAGCAAGTCTCGCAGGCTGCTTGGCTTCGTTGGCTTGTGATATATGAGGTGGATTTGAATGGACTTTTGTCAATTGAAAACGTAGGGATGCAGGAATGAGATGGGGGCTTTGACAATTATTGGCTAGTATTGGCTGATGTTTGTCAATGAGCAACGGTAGGTTGCGGGATTAAGAGGCGTGCTTTGACAATTATTGGCTAGTATTAGCTGTTCTTTGTCATTGAGCAACGATAGATTGAGGGATTGAGAGGAGGGCTTTGACAATTATTGGCTAGTATTGGCTGATGTTTGTCAAAAAGCAACGATAGTTTGCAGGATTAGAAGGCGGGCTTTGACAATTATTGGCTAGTATTGGCTGATGTTTGTCAAAAAGCAACGGTAGATTGCGGGATTGAGAGGCGGGCTTTGACAATGACTGGCTGGTATTGGCTGATGTTTGTCAAAAAGCAACGATAGGTTGCGGGATTAGGAGGCGTACTTTGACAATAATTGGCTAGTATTAGCTGATGTTTGTCAAAAAGCAACGATAGATTGCGGGATTGAGCAGCGTGCTTTGACAATTATTGGATGGTATTGGCTGATGTTTGTCAATGAGCAACGGTAGGTTGCGGGATTGAGAGGCGGGCTTTGACAATTATTGGCTAGTATTAGCTGTTCTTTGTCATTGAGCAACGATAGGTTGCGGGATTTGTAGGCGAGCTTGCGATAATTTGTGGGCGATTTTGAAGGGATTTTATCTCAGGAAGTCTCACGTGGTGCTTGGCACTGTTGGCTTACAGATAATTATTAGATTACTCTATGAAGGAATATTATCGCAAGAAAGCTTGTAAAGGCGCTTAGGTTCATTGATATGCGATAAAATCAGCATAGAATGTGGCTACTTTTATCGCAGGGATTTCTTCTATTAAGGATGATTGAGATATTTGCGATAAATGCTGTGCAAAATGAGGCTAGATTATCCCAGCTAAAAATATTTATAGGATTTATAGGATGTTTTGTGATAAAGCTATAGCGATTATGGATAATAATATGTTCTATTAACGTATCAAAGGCGCCCCGAAATGGGGCGCCCCTGATTAGGTGATATTTAACATATTAGATATGTGGAGATTAAAATAACTCTCTTATGGCTCTGCTGCAATCTTATCACCTGCAGCAACTCCAGCTGAATCCTGCTGTCTCTGAGCTTCACGCTGCTGCGCATATGCATCATTAACTGCAGCATCTGCCTTTGTTACTTCAGCAGAAGCCTCACTATAAGTAGCCTGAGCTGTTGCGTACTCTCTTTCAAGAGCTGCTGCAGCTTTATCAGCTGCCGCCTTGTCTGTTTCATAACTATCTACAACTGCCTGAGCATCTGCCTTAGCCGCATTTACAGACTGTCCATTAACCTGAGTTGAATTAACCTCAGCTTTAACAGCATCTAACTCATCCTGGGCTGCATTCACCTTTCTAGTCTCAGCCAGATTTGCGGCATCTGCCTTATCATGTGCATCTTTCTGTGCCTTTTCAGCTGATGTCTTGTCTTCTGTGGCCTTCTTAACATTAGCCTGTCCTGTTGCAACGTCTGCTTGTGCTTTATCAAAATTATTTACAGCAGTCTGTGCTGTCGAAACAGCACCTAATTTAGTTGTATAATTACTTTCTGCTGTTGTAATAACTCCCACATCTGTATTTACTGCAGCCTGCTTAACATTTAATGCATCTGTTGTACCTGAAACTGTAGAACCAGTAGTTGCAATAGGTTTTATTGTTGTTGAGCCTACTACGGCTCCAGCATATGTTGTAGCATCAGCATCAGATAATCCTGCTCTTAATCCTATTTCTTTAGCCTTTGCTGTTAATTCTGCTTTCTTTGTTGCTGCATCAGTTGCATCAGGATCATAAGCAGCTTTTAGAGTGTTATACTCATCAACTAAAGCATCAATTTCATCCTCAGCTTTTGTAGTAGCTGCACTCTTAGCAGCACGAACCTTAGTTGCATTGACTGTACCATCAGAATCGATTCCATTTGGAACAAGTTCTAAGAAAATGGCTTTTGCACCCTTTGCGACATTAGAATTATCTGATTTCTTTCCACCATTTAATTCTGCTTCTGCATCAGTTAATGTATTATCTACTACGCTCTTTCCTTGTGTAATAATGTTTGTACCAGTGGTGTCAGCCAACGCTGCCTTTACAGCTGTTGCATCGGCAGCACTATTACCATTTGCAGTATTAATTGCTGTAGCAAGATCATCAATAGCAGTTGCTAACTGACCATTAGCAGTTTTTTTCCATGCTGCGATATCAGCTGCACCTGTAGTTGGTTCTGTAGCTGCTCCTAAAGCATCTGTTGCAGCCGTAAGTGCAGCATCTGCAGCATCTGTTGCTTTCTTCTGCTCTGCGGCAACCTTAATCTGATTTTCCTGTGCTTCAGCAAGAACACTTTCAGCTGCTGTAATTCTCTGCTGTCCATCTGCTAGTAACTTTTCAATATTAGCAAGTTCTTCTTTAGCAGCTGCATTAGATTCCTCAAGCTTAGCCTGTGCAGTTTTCGCAGCCTCGTATGCAACCTTTGCACCATCTCTAGCGGTTTCTGCTGTACTCAATGCGCTATCAGCAGCGCTCTTATTTGCGTTTGCCTTCTGCACATATGTTTTTGCAGCTGATGCTGCAGCGATAGCATCTGTCTTTGCTTGAGTTGCTTTTGTTGTATTAGTTGGATCTGCCTTCATTGCTGCAATTGAAGCGTTAGCGGTTGTTATTGCTTCTTCAGCTGCGCCCTTAGCAACTGTTGTCTGGGCATATGTACCATTATCCTGCTTAACACTATTAAGTGCAGATGTAGCAGCTGCATTATCTGTAACAACTCCACCAGTCTTTGCTGTACCGTCTTCATTATATGCGGTAACAGCTGCATCAGTTATACCTTTAGCAGTTGCTAAATCTGCAGTCGCATCAGCCAAAGCTTTTGCTGCTGAATCAGCACTTGCCTTTGCAATCTTATATGCTTCTTCAGCATTAGCAGCTGATGGAGCTGGTGTAGGTGTCACCTTACCACCTGACTTAGATGAACCGCCGCCTGATGATCCACCAGAGCTTCCTCCTGAGCTAGATGAAGATGATGCTGTAGCAGTAGCTACTGTACCTGGCATAAGCTTCTCTGAAGGGAAGCCACCCTTTGTTCTATGTTCTTTCTGACCAAAACTAGCAAAATGGAGATAATATGAAGCAACATTATCGCCAAATGCTGTAGCAAGATCAGGATAAGCCTTCTTGTATGCTTCAACATCAAAGTAAGGGTTAATCTTTCTGCCTTCATTGATACCGAATGTCATGAAATGCTTAAATAAAGCATCAGCATCATTACCAAATACAGCAACTACGTCTGGATAAAGCTTAGCATAAAGCTGTGCGTCAAATAACTGACGAAGTGGTGAATTGCTAAGATCATCAGCACTAGAAGCTCTACCTTCATTCTTACCGAATGTGTTGTAATGAGCTTCAAGAGCCTTAGGTGTAGTACCCACAACAGCAACAACATCTGGATTCTGCTTAGCATAATAAGCTGCATCAAATGCTGCGTAAGCTGGTACTGCTGTTGCAACTGTTGTAGCGGCAACTGTAAGTGCCATGAGTCTTACTAATTTCTTGTTTCGTGTCATCTCGTTTTGCCCCTTTCTATACATTTAAAATTTTTTTATTTTCGACCGGATTCCATTTCATTCCCGCCTATAATTCGTATTTTAATAACTTGTATTACTTTTTGCAATACGTATAGTCATACTAAACGTAATATTTCATAATATTTTCACACAATTTACAATTTATATATAGAAAGAATACAGAGTGTAATTTTGAGTGCTGATATTTATTGTGGAAACATTCATGAAGTAAGGAGGCTAGATATGGCATTTCATTTGAAATCGGAGCGAAAAGAAACTGAGACTAAAACAATAAGATTCCCAGTTCCTCTTATCGAAAGAATAGAAAAAGCTATTGTAGGAAAAGATGTGAGTTTCTCAGGATTTGTAATACAAGCCTGTGAATATGCTTTAGATAATATGGAGAAAGACAAAAAATAAAAGCGTATTGCAAAATGCAATACGCTTTATTTTTTATCAGCGCCATAGATTAACATCTTGTGATTGTTTGTGATGGTTTGTGATTATTTTTTTATTTTGTGATTGTTTGTGATGGTTTGTGATTTTTGCATTTAATATCATTTCTATATTTTAAAATCAAAAAAGCCAATGGTATGAAAACCACTGGCTTTATAACACCTCATCAGTCACCTTCGGTGCCGGGAGGCATGAGACTAAACTGCTAAGAAGAACTTGATAAGGAAAAGAACTGAAATTACATAAGTAAGTCCTGATACTTCCTTCGCCTTGCCTGTAAATACCTTAATGAATGTGTAAGAAATCATAGCAAGACCGATACCATGTCCGATTGAACCAGAGATTGGCATACCGATAAGCATGATAGTAACTGGTACACAAACTGAAAGATCATCAAAGTTTACCTTCTTAAGACCTGTCATCATAAGTACACCAACATAAATAAGTGCTGCTGATGTAGCTGCTGCTGGAATGATTGCAGCGATTGGTGCAAGGAAGATGCAAAGAAGGAAAGCGATACCGCATGTAAGTGCTGTAAGACCTGTACGTCCGCCTGCCTCTACACCTGAAGCTGACTCGATGAATGTAGTAACTGTAGATGTACCTGTGCATGAACCAACGATTGTACCAACTGAATCAGAAAGAAGTGCTTCCTTCATGTTTGGCATGTTACCCTCGCGGTCAACCATACCTGCACGTGAAGCTGTACCTACAAGTGTTCCGATTGTATCAAACATATCGATGATACAGAATGTGATAACAAGTGTGATTGCTGTGAACCAGCCCATCTGAGCGAGTCCTGCAAAATTAAACTTGAAAAGTGTAGTAGCTGCCATATCGCCAAAAGCTGGTACGAATGAAGCTGTCTCAAGTGAAGCAAATGGGTTATTTCCAAGGAAAACAGCATCGCACACCCAGTAAAGAACTGAAGCTGCAAGCATACCAGTGATAACAGCACCCTTAAATCCCTTTGTAGCAAGAACTACAATAATGAAAAGACCAACGAACATTGTGACAGCTGAAAGAACCATTACTGGATAAGCATCTGTCATTACGTCTCTAGCATGTGAAGCTGTAAGAGCTCCAAAGAAATCCTTCATTACAAAGAACTGATTGTAATTTGAATCAGCAATATAAACATTTGAACCAAAGCCAATATTAAGAAGCATAAGACCGATAGCTGGTGAGATACCAAGTCTGATACCAAGTGGGATTGCATCTACAATCTTTTCACGTACATTAAGAAGTGAAAGGATAAGGAATACAATACCTTCAATAAGGATAATGCAAAGCATTGACTGGAATGATTGCACATAACCCATTCCTGTAGTAGCAACAAGCTGACCAATAACGATTGCCATGAATGAGTTGAGACCCATACCTGGAGCAAGACAAAATGGCTTGTTAGCAAGGAATGCCATTACAAACATAGCAACTGCAGATGAAATACATGTAGCAAGGAATACACCATTCCAGAGCTCAGCTCCGCCTGCCTTGTAGTTTGTAAGGATGTTTGGATTCAAGGCAATGATATAAGCCATTGTCATGAATGTTGTGAGACCGGCAAGTACCTCAGTCTTCACTGTAGTGTTGTTCGCACTAAGCTTGAATTTTTTCTCTAACATATTTTTCTCCTTTTATGTTAATTATTTAATACTAGCCTTAACAAATGCACTAAATAATGGATGTGGCTTGTTTGGACGGCTCTTAAATTCTGGATGGAACTGAACACCAACATGGAACTTGTTTGTAGAAACCTCTACTGCCTCTACTACCTCATCATTAGGTGATGTACCTGAAATAGTAAGTCCCTTAGATGTCATTATCTCTCTATATGAATTGTTGAACTCGAATCTATGTCTATGACGCTCTGAAATATTATCCTCTCCATAAGCCTCGTGAAGCTTTGTATCTGGACGAATTGCACATGGGTAAGCACCAAGACGCATTGTACCACCTTTACGAAGTACTGCCATCTGCTCTTCCATAAGGTCGATTACGCAGTTCTTTCCTGTGCTGTTGAACTCTCTAGAGTTAGCATCCTCAAGACCGCAAACGTTTCTAGCGAACTCGATTGCTGCAACCTGCATACCAAGGCAGATGCCAAGGTAAGGAATATCATTCTCACGAGCATACTGGCAGGCGATAATCTTACCCTCGATACCTCTGTCACCAAAGCCACCTGGTACTAAGATACCATCGCACATTCCAAGCTTCTCTTTAACATTCTTCTTTGTGATTTCTTCTGAATCAACCCACTCAACCTCAACGTGAGCGTTATTTGCATAACCACCATGATAAAGAGCCTCACGAACTGAAAGATATGCATCGTGAAGAGCAACATACTTTCCAACGATAGCAATCTTTGTAGTCTTCTTAAGACCCTTGATAGTCTTAACCATGTCTTCCCATTCCTGAATCTTCGGCTCGCGATTTTCGAGACCAAGCTCACGGCAAACAACATCATCAAGACCATACTTATGCATCATAAGTGGTGCTTCGTATAAGCAATCAAGTGTATCGTTTTCGATTACGCAGTCCTTCTTAACATTACAGAAAAGAGAAATCTTGTCCTTAATAGACTGCTCAAGTGGATGATCAACACGGCAAACAATAATGTTTGGAGCGATACCGAGTGACTGAAGCTCCTTAACAGAGTGCTGTGTTGGCTTTGATTTATGCTCCTCTGAGCCTGAAAGCCATGGTACTAATGTAACATGGATAAATAAGCAGTTCTCACGTCCCTTTTCAAGAGAAACCTGTCTGATAGCCTCAAGGAATGGCTGAGACTCGATATCACCTGTTGTACCACCAATCTCTGTGATAAGAACATCACAATCAGAAGTCTCTGCACCCATGTAGATGAATCTCTTAATCTCTTCTGTGATATGAGGGATAACCTGAACAGTCTGTCCAAGGTACTCACCCTTTCTCTCACGATTAAGGACATTCCAGTAAACTCTACCTGAAGTAAGATTAGAATATTTGTTAAGACTCTCGTCGATGAAACGCTCATAGTGACCAAGGTCAAGGTCTGTCTCTGCTCCATCATCTGTAACGAAAACCTCACCATGCTGATATGGACTCATGGTGCCTGGGTCTACGTTCATGTAAGGATCAAGCTTCTGTGAAGCCACCTTATATCCCCTCATTTTAAGTAGACGTCCTAATGACGCTGCTGTAATACCTTTTCCTAAACCTGATACTACACCACCAGTAACAAATACGTGTTTTGTCATCATATACTCCTTTATAATCTTTTTTACTTCTACGCCCTTTTTATTCAACTAAAAAAGGAGTCGAAACGTACACCCTTAGACTAAGGTGCTTTCAACTCCTAACTATTCAAATATGAAATCCAACTATTGCACAATGGTATAGCTGCCACATATTTCCTCCTAAAAATAAAAAAAAGCGTTTTTTTTTACAAGAAATTTCTTCCTCGTAAAAATGTACGCCCTGTACTTAAAGAATATACAACAAGGTTTAATTTTTGTAAAGAGGGAAAATAAAACTTGACAGCTTCTCCTCAATGGGAAGCCTTAGGACAAAATTTGTGTTTTGTTTATTGTCATTTTTCCCGTCTACATTTATAATACCTAAGGTTAGAATTTATTACATATAATAAGAAAGAATAATATTGATTATGGAAAACAAACAGTTTAAACTCGGCATCGACATCGGCTCTACTACAGTAAAAATCGCCGTGTTAGATGATGAAAACAATCTTTTATTTTCAGATTATCAGAGACATTTTGCTAATATCCAGCAGACTCTCACAGATTTATTAACACAGGCCAAGTCTATGCTTGGACAGATTGAAGTAAGACCTATGATTACAGGTTCTGGCGGTCTCACTCTCGCAAAGCATCTTGGTGTTGAATTTGTACAGGAAGTAATTGCTGTTTCCACATCACTTACTCACTACGCTCCACAGACAGATGTTGCTATCGAGCTTGGTGGTGAGGATGCCAAAATCATTTATTTTGAAAACGGAAATGTTGAGCAGCGTATGAATGGTATCTGTGCCGGTGGTACAGGTTCTTTTATCGATCAGATGGCTTCACTTTTGCAGACAGATGCTACTGGTCTTAATACATATGCAAAAGATTACAAGGCTATCTATCCTATTGCTGCCCGTTGTGGTGTTTTTGCAAAGACAGATATTCAGCCTCTTATTAATGAAGGTGCTTCTAAAGAAGATCTTTCAGCTTCTATTTTCCAGGCAGTTGTTAATCAGACTATCTCAGGTCTTGCATGTGGTAAGCCAATCCGCGGACACGTTGCTTTCCTTGGTGGTCCACTTCACTTCCTGGATCAGCTTAAGGAAGCTTTCATTCGTACATTGAAGCTTGATGATGAGCATACAATCGACTTGGATAACTCACATCTTTTTGCAGCTATTGGTTCTGCACTTAATTCTAAGGAAGAGAATCATGTTCCTATGGATGAGCTCATTGATAAGCTCTCAGAAGGAATCAAGATGGACTTTGAGGTTGCCAGACTTGAGCCTCTCTTTGAGTCAGAGGAAGACTTCCGTGAGTTCAAGGACAGACATGCCCTGGCAGAAGTAAAGAAGGGAGATTTGGCAAATTACCATGGCAATGTTTACCTTGGTATTGATGCTGGTTCTACTACTACAAAGCTTGCTGTTGTAGGTGATGATGGAACACTTCTTTATTCTTTCTACTCAAGCAACAATGGTAGCCCACTTGCTACATCCCTTAAGGCATTAAAAGAGATTTATTCTATCATGCCTGAGGATACACATATCGTACATTCATGCTCTACAGGTTATGGTGAGGCACTTTTAAAGGCAGCTCTCCAGCTTGATGATGGTGAGGTAGAGACAATCGCTCACTACTATGCTGCAGCATTCTTCAATCCTGAGGTAGACTGTATCCTTGATATCGGTGGACAGGATATGAAGTGCATCCGCATTAAGAATGGTGTTGTTGACAGCGTACAGCTCAACGAAGCATGTTCTTCAGGTTGCGGTTCCTTCATCGAGACTTTCGCTAAGTCACTTGATTTTAGCGTACAGGATTTTGCAGAGGAAGCTTTGTTTGCTCTTAATCCAATCGACCTTGGAACACGTTGTACTGTATTCATGAACTCAAAGGTTAAGCAGGCACAGAAGGAAGGTGCTTCAGTAGCAGATATTTCTTCAGGTCTTGCTTACTCAGTAATTAAGAATGCTTTATTTAAGGTTATTAAGCTTTCTGATGCTTCAGAGCTTGGAAAGAATATCGTAGTTCAGGGTGGTACCTTCTACAACGATGCTGTTCTTCGTTCACTTGAGAAGACAGCTGGTGTAAATGTAGTTCGTCCTGATATTGCAGGTATCATGGGTGCCTTTGGTTGTGCCCTTATTGCTAAGGAGCGCTACGAGGAAAATCCTACTACCACTACTCTTGGCATTGATGAGATTAACAATCTTACATTTGATACAAAGCTTACACGTTGTCAGGGATGTGTAAACCACTGTCTCCTTACAATCAATCGTTTCTCCGGCGGACGTTCTTTCATCACAGGAAACAGATGTGAAAAGGGTGCAGGCGGTGTTAAGAATAAGGAAAACATCCCTAACCTTTACGATTATAAATACAACAGATTATTTGATTACGAGCCTCTTTCAGAGGAGGAAGCTACTCGTGGAACAGTTGGTATTCCTAGAGTACTTAACTTATATGAAAATTATCCTTTCTGGGCTACATTCTTCAAGGCTTTGAAGTTCAGAGTTGTTTTATCACCACGTTCTAACCGTAAGGTTTACGAGCTTGGTATTGAATCAATTCCATCAGAGTCGGAATGCTACCCAGCAAAGCTTGCTCACGGACATGTACAGTGGCTTATCAACGAGGGAAATGTTGACTTCATTTACTATCCATGTATTCCATATGAAAGAAACGAGTTCCCAGATTCAAACAACCACTACAACTGCCCTATCGTTACTTCTTATGCAGAAAACATTAAGAATAATGTAGACGAGATTACAAGTGGAAAGGTTCGCTTCCTTAATCCATTCATGGCATTCACAAGCGAAGAGATTTTAGCTTCTCAGCTTGCAAAGGTATTTAAGGAAGAGTTTGATATTTCTGAAGGTGAAGTTCGTGCCGCTGCCCATGCTGCTTGGCTTGAGCAGGAGCATTTCAGAAATGATATGTATGCTAAGGGTGCCGAGGTTCTTAAGTATTTGGAGGAGACTGGAAAGCACGGTATCGTTCTTGCAGGTCGTCCTTACCACGTAGACCCTGAGATTAACCACGGTATTCCAGAGCTTATTAACAGCTACGGTATTGCAGTTCTTACAGAGGATTCTATTTCAAACCTCGGTGAGGTTGAGCGTCCTCTTATCGTTATGGATCAGTGGATGTTCCACTCTCGTATGTACGCAGCTGCAAACTATGTTAAGAAGCATGATAACCTTGATTTGATTCAGCTTAACTCATTTGGTTGCGGTCTTGATGCTGTTACTACAGATCAGGTTGCTGATATCCTTACTCATTCTGGCAAGATTTATACATGCCTTAAGATTGATGAGGTTAATAACCTTGGTGCTGCACGTATCCGTGTTCGTTCATTACTTGCAGCACTTCGTGTAAAGAAAAAGAAGAAGCAGGAGCGCACTATCGTTCCAGCTAACTATAACCGTGTAATGTTTACAGAGGATATGAAGAAGAATTACACAATTCTTTGTCCTCAGATGTCACCTATCCACTTTGATTTGATTGAGCCTGCCTTTAATGCTGCCGGCTACAATCTTGTGGTACCTGACATCCCTACACGTACATGTGTAGATGTTGGTCTTAAATATGTAAACAACGATGCTTGCTATCCTTCACTTATGGTTATTGGTCAGCTTATGGCTGCCATCGACACAGGTGAGTTTGATATGAGCCGTACTGCTCTTTTGATTTCTCAGACTGGCGGTGGATGTCGTGCTTCAAACTACATCGGATTCATTCGTCGTGCACTTGCTAAGGCTGGATATCCAGATGTACCAGTTATTTCACTTAACCTTAGCGGACTTGAGCCAAACCCAGGATTTAAGCTTACACCAAGCCTTATCCAGCATGGTCTTTACGCTCTTACCTTCGGAGATATTCTTCTTCGTTGTGTTTACAGAGTTCGCCCATACGAAGCAGTTCCTGGTTCAACAGATGAGCTTCATGAAAAGTGGAAAAAGAAGATTGTAGAATTCGTTGGTACTCCAAAGATGCTTTCTCATAGAAAGTACAAGAATATGTGCCGTGAGATAATTCGTGATTTCGATAATCTTCCTATTATAGAAGGACTTGTTAAGCCAAGAGTTGGTATCGTAGGTGAGATTCTTGTTAAGTTCCTTCCAGCAGCAAACAATCATCTTGCTGACTTACTTGAGCAGGAAGGTGCTGAGGCAGTTGTACCTGATCTTACAGACTTCTTACTCTACTGCTTCTACGATTCAACCTTCAAGGCTGATAATCTTGGAGCAAGCAAGATGTCAAAGCACATTGGAAACCTTGGAATTAAATTCTTCGAGTGGCTCAGAAGTGCTGCTAGAGATGAGTTTAATAAATCAAAGAGATTTACAGCTCCAGCTTACATTAAAGATACTGCAGATCAGGCTAAGGATATTGTATCAATCGGAAATCAGACTGGTGAGGGATGGTTCCTTACAGGTGAGATGCTTGAGCTCATTGAAAATGGTGCAAGCAATATCGTATGTATTCAGCCATTCGGATGCTTACCAAACCACGTAGTAGGTAAGGGTGTAATCAAGAGAATTCGTCATGAGCATCCAGATGCAAATATTGTAGCCATCGATTACGATCCAGGTGCATCAGAGGTAAATCAGCTCAATAGAATTAAGCTTATGCTTTCTACAGCAAATAAAAACTTAGATAAAAAAGAGGCATAAATAGTAAAAGCCAGCTCATCATGAGCTGGCTTTTTCGTTATATGTTCGATGCTATTATACGGAACTCGTATGGTTTGAGATACTGATTATCTCTTTCAACGGATGGATAGTTTCCAAAGATTATTCTGTCTCCGTAGAATTCTACAGAACGGTTCGAAGATGAAAGATTACAGTAAATGTATAAGCGTTCATCCTTTGCTTCTCTGGTGAAAATATACACATCACTTGGGGCTGCAACCTTTCTATAGGTACCCTCGCTCAACGCCTTGGAATTCTTTCTGAAGTCTATCATCTGTTTGTAGAAATTCAGGATACTGTTCTCATCTTCAGTCTCAGTTTCCACATTGATATATGACTTATTTTCATTAATCCTAAGCCAAGGTTCTCCTGAAGTGAATCCCGCATTTTCAGAGGAATCCCACTGTACCGGAGTTCTGGCATTATCCCTTGAGGTTCTAAGGATTAACTTTCTTCTAAGCTTATGGGTCAGAAGCATACGCTTCATGGCCTGATTAATGTTATAGGATTCAATATCCTTTATATCTCTAAGTCCTCGGAAATCACCGTTGGTCATTCCGATTTCTTCCCCTTCAAAAATAAATGGTATTCCCTTTAGAGAAAGGTTCAAACCACATAATAGCTTTGCACTCTTCTCCCAATATTCCTTCGTATTTCCGAAGTGATTTACAGAACGAACCTGATCATGGTTCTCTAAATAGTTGGCAGGAATCTCAAGAGCGTTCTGCCATTTATCTAAAATCCTTATCAGTTTATCAGGTTTATATCGTTTCTTGAGCCACTTAACACCGCCCCTGCTATCAACATCCATGTGTTCAAAGAAAAAGATAGCATCCAGCTCTCCTCTGTTTTCATCACAGAGAAGCTTTGCTTCATTTGGAGTAACAAGGATTGTCTCCCCAACTATAAAGGTCTTGTAATTTGACCATATTTCCTTATTAAATCTCTGTAGCAGTTCGTGACAGCCTTCTGTATTAAGATAATGCTCTCGACCTGTGAGAATTAATCTTCGCCTACCGTTACTAAGAGAATTCTTATATATGATGTTAATTACATCACATCTGAACCCAGATATTCCTTTATCAAGCCAGAAGCGCATCACATCTGCAATCTCATCATAAACATCTGGATTCTGCCAATTTAAATCTGGCTGTTTTTCGCTAAACAGATGTAGATAATAATCTCCATTCTCTGTTTTAGTCCATGTGCGATTACCGAAGAAAGAACCCCAGTTGTTAGGCTTGTCGCTGAATAAATAGTACTTCCTATACTTAGGGTCTCCCGCAAGGGCCTTCTTAAACCATTCGTGCTCATCACTAGTATGGTTTATAACAAGGTCCATAATAATTCTTATGCCTAGACGCTTAGCACGACTAATGAGTCGATCCATATCTTCCATTGTACCAAATTCTGGATTTATGCCCTTATATTCAGAAATATCGTAGCCATTATCATAGCCAGGGCTTGGATAGACTGGGCTGAGCCATATGACGTCAACTCCCAAATTCTTTAGATAATTAAGTTTAGAAATGATGCCTGGTATATCGCCAATACCATCACCATTGCTGTCGCAGAATGAACGCGGATATATTTGATATACGATGGCGTTCTTCCACCATTTTTTTGTACCAGCTGCGGCCATATCGTTCCCCCATATACTCATGCGCAGTATGAATCCCATCTGCGCTCTCCCCATAGATTTATAATAAAGTAAAGTACATAGTTTTTCAACAATTTCATCACACAATCATCACATTAGTGATTAATTATTGCGACAAATAGCGTGTTTTCGTAATAATAGTAAAAAAACGGCAGACATATCCGTCTGCCGTTATAGTTTTTTGCAAGTGCAAAACCACTAATTATTGCAACATATTTTACTTTGTGAGCAGCATCATAATCTTGTTTGAACGAGCTACGAACTCTGTCATTGCCTCTGGCGAAAGAGGTGCGTTAGCAAGCTTAGCAAGATCATAAAGCTGAGCTGCAAAGGTAGGAACATTCTCAGAATCCTTGTTATTAAGAATGTACTGAACAAGGTCGTTGTTTGCATTAAGTACAAGTGTCTCTGATGCAGAACCGAACATGTTCATATCCATGCCACCCATAGCGTACATTCTCATCATATCCTGCATACGACGGCTCTCCTCTGATACTGTAAGCATAGAAGAAAGATCCTTGTTCTTAAACTTCTCAACCTTAACCTCGAGACCTTCATTGTTAAGTGCCTTGCGGAATACATCTGTAAGTGTCTCTGTCTCAGTCTTAAGCTCGTCCTCTGATGTCTCCTCAACCATAGTGTCAGTAACATCAGCATCGATACGACAGAACTTGTAGTTCTCATTGCGCTGCTCAAGCTGTGTGATGAATGAGGTATCAATAGCGTGGTCGAGAATGACTGCATTCATTCCCTGCTCCTTGAACATATTTACATACTGAGACTGCTGCTGAAGATCAGTTACATAATAAACTGTCTTTCTTGTATCTTCTGGCTCTTTTGTGTCATCAGTATCCTTTGCATCTTCTACAACTTCTGCCTCTACAGTCTCACCATTTTCATCTGTAGCCTTCTCTTCATCTTCCTTAACTAGAAGCTCTGGAAGTGTAGTGTATTTATCGTTGATGTCCTTGAATAAGATGTAGTCGTTCATCTTATCGCAGAACTTTGTATCCTTTAAGCAACCAAACTTAATGAATGGAGCGATATCGTCCCAATACTTCTCATAAGATTCCTTATCAGTCTTGCACATACCTGTGAGCTTGTCTGCAACCTTCTTTGTGATGTACTCAGAAATCTTTGTAACGAAACCATCATTCTGAAGAGCAGAACGTGATACGTTAAGTGGAAGATCTGGACAATCGATAACACCCTTAAGAAGCATTAAGAACTCTGGAATAACTTCCTTAATGTTATCAGCGATGAATACCTGATTGTTGTATAGCTTGATTGTACCTTCGATAGAATCGTACTCTGTATTAATCTTAGGGAAGTATAAAATACCCTTGAGATTGAATGGATAATCCATGTTAAGGTGAATCCAGAAAAGTGGCTCCTTATAGTCATGGAAGACATCTCTATAGAATGCCTTGTAATCATCATCTGTGCACTCTGATGGAGACTTTGTCCAAAGTGGCTGTGTCTCGTTAAGAGGTGTAGGCTCGATTACATTTCCGTCATCATCCTTCTTTGGCTCCTCGCCCTTCTTTGAAAGATAAATCTCTGTAGGCATGAATGAACAGTACTTTGTGATTACTTCTCTTGCTCTGTATTCATTTGCAAACTCGAGGCAATCTTCATTTAAGAATAAAGTAATCTTTGTTCCTACCTGATCCCATTCACCATCGCCCATCTCGAACTCTGTGCCGCCATCACATTCCCAGTGAACTGGAGTAGCACCTTCCTTGTATGAAAGTGTATCGATGTGAACCTCATCAGCAACCATAAATGCAGAATAAAAACCGAGACCAAAGTGACCAATAATCTGATCTGAATCTGCCTTATCTTTGTACTTCTCAAGGAAGTCTGTAGCACCTGAAAATGCAATCTGATTGATGTACTCATCTACCTCTTCAGATGTCATTCCTAGACCGTTATCGATGAAGGTAAGTGTCTTGTCCTCAGGGCTAACGATGACCTGAATCTTTGCCTTGTAATCAAGTGGAAGAGAATACTCTCCCATCATATCTAACTTCTTTAACTTTGTGATTGCATCACAACCATTTGAAATAAGCTCTCTATAAAAAATATCGTGATCACTGTATAACCACTTCTTAATTACTGGAAAAATATTCTCACTTGTAATTGATAAACTACCTTTTTTATTACTCATTATCCTCACTCCTTCTCTAATCCGCTGTTACGCCAACAAGCCTTAGTGTTTTTTCATTCGACTAACATGTCTCATTCAAAAACCTAAGAGCTTGTTCGCTACAGCTATTCGCTAGAAATTATGATAATACTACGTATACGAGAAGTCAATAAAAAATTAGCACTCTACGGATAAGAGTGCTAATAACGTGTGCAACGGGTAAAAAAAGAGCTGTATCGTATATACGATACAGCTCTACGCTACGTCATAAATAAATAAAACAAAATCTTAAAGCTCTACTGATCCCACGCTATCTTTATTAGCTACGTAATAAATTTTGCGCTCTTCTGGTTTGATATAAATGTTTAACTCTTCAAGAGTCTTACCCTTGTAATCCTTCTTGAACTGTGCCTGTGCTTTCTTTAAGCACTCAGCCTCTGTAAACTCACGATCCTGATACTGAACAACTGCTGTTGTTGCAACTGCTTTTTTCTTTGTTGTAGCTTTCTTAGTTGTTGCCTTTTTTGCGGTTGTCTTTTTAGCTGTTGTTTTCTTTGCAGCTGTCTTCTTTGCAGGAGCCTTCTTAGCGGCTGCTGCTTTCTTTGTTGCTACTTCTTTCTTAACTTCGTCAACGACCTTCTTTGTTGTCGCTGGTGCACTAGCTACTGCAGTCTTAACAGTTGTAGCTGCAGATGCTGCAGACTTCTTTACATCATCAACTGTAACCTTTGCATTTGTTACCATTTTTCACCCTCCTATTTGAGCAATAAAAGTTTTTGTTTTTTATTTAGTTAGTATTATAGTCATTCTTCTATTTAAATGCTAGTCTATTATGAAAATTTTCTACCAATTTAACAATAAAAAACAAATTATAAAATGGATTTAATACAAATTGCACTTATAATTTATAAATATTTATTTAATGTTTCAAAAAAAGTTGCACTTGTAAGTTCAGAAACGTCATCCGTAAATACGATATTGTCCCAAAGATTTGTATTCATATTTGAGAAATTTTTCTCCTCTAAATCTTTCACAATATCTTCCAAAACTTGCTGTCTTCTTTTCTCAATAATGACCTCTTTATTTGCCTCTGATAATTCCTCATTGTACTTATCCAAGCACTGGAAAAAATAATAGCCACCATCAGCAGAAATCGCAGTAGAAACTTCGTCTGTATCAAGATTAAAAACGACTTCATCAATCTCTTTTGAATACTCTCCACGAGCAAAGGTAACCTGATATGAATCAAGCTCTGTATATGTGGATGCAAGACGCTCAAAGGTATATCCATAATCAATCATTCCCTGGATTTCATCTGCCTTTGCTTTGTCAGAAACAAACAAAACGAATGCTTCCATAACACGTGCTTCATCCTCAGAAACTTCTTCATCAACTGAGTTCATAAGCTCGTCATAAACCTTTGTTGCTAAAGCATATTTTTTGTATGCTTTAAGCACATCTTTTTTCTTCGCACCTGTGAAAGATTTCTCAGCAGAATTAAGTGAAGAATAATATTCCTTTGCTGCATCTTCACACGCCTTTTCTTCTTTTTCAGTAAGAGTGATTTCCTGCTCCTCAGCATATAAATTTAAAACGTATACACGAGTGAGATGTTCTATGGTCAGATCCTTAATTGAACCAGTCATGGTGTCGATGTCAAAATCATCTGTCCAAAGGTTAACTCCATCAACTGAACCATAGATATTTTTTTCATTTAAAAGGTAAAGAAGCGCCTCCTTTTTTGAGCACTTCATATCACCAATTTTGAACACTGTATTTCGTCTGCTGGAGGTGTCAAAATACACTGTCTTATCCTGAAAGGTGCATGCCGAAAATGACAAAGAAAGTGATGCCACAAGACATGCTGCGCAGATTCTTTTTATAAACTTCATTTCTATCCCTCTACAATAAGATATCTTCCATCGCCAATGGCAAAAACTTCCTCAGAGGAAAGAATCTCCTCCTCAGACATTCCTGAGATATCCATTGCATCTTCGAGATATTCCATTACTTCTTTTTTATTTTTGCAAACAGTGGCACAAACGTCCTCTAAGAACTCTGCTGCCTCCTGCTCGTCTTCGGCTACCTTTTCTGGGAATAACTTTAATTGGTTGTCAAGGAAAGCCTTGATTGTTAATTTGTCGTACATATCGTAACTCCTTTCTCTAGCGCGAAGGAATATAGCAAAGTTTCCTTCACTGGGGTGTTGTATGCTTTTTCGATAGCAGACTTATATAACTGTAACTGCTTTTCATATCTTAGCACTAATTCAGACTCTTCGTCTACTCTATCTGTTTTATAATCCAGAAGAACTATTCCGTCGTCCTCCTGGAAGAAAACGTCGATGATTCCCTGAACTAAAATCAGCTCGTCAGAGGCATCTTTATCATCAAATAAATCTCTTCCATTGCTTCCGAAAACAAATGGTTTTTCTTTGAATAAAAGCCCATTTTCTGCGGCAAGAGACATGCGCTTTGCTATGTCATCTGACAGGAATTTTTTAAGCTTATATGGACTGATTCTGGACTGCTCATCATCTGAAAGCATATGAACATTTTTCATGTAAGAAAGCTGCTCATCAAAGGACTGTTCAAAATCACTTCTGGCGAAATCAAAACATTCCATAAAGCGGTGCATGGCTGTTCCATAAAGAGCACCTGTTGGAATAGCTGAACCAGATTTTTCATCCTGTTCCTCAGAGATTTCTGTGCGCATGAATTCAGGAATATATCTTTCCTCTTCATGGTGGATGAAGGCTGGTGCTGCATCTAAATTTTGCTCGTAAATAGACTCCATTGCATTATGCTTAATCTCAGAAACAGAATACTTACTTTTATATTTGCTGTCTTCGATTTCGTCATATTTAAAGGACAACGTATTTACGATTTCGTTATCTGATGACAGCGTAGCCTCATCCACTAATTTCTCAATTACCTTTTTTGCATCCTCTCGAAGAACAGCTCGTTCAACCTCATCCACAAAAAGCTCACCGCAATCAACAATTCTTTTTTTATAAGGCACTGCTGAGGCATTTAAACCTCGAATCATAAGCTCAATTGCAGACTGAGCACGTGCCTTAGTAAGATAGTCAATTACCGATGATGAGGCTGTATATCCCTCTATAATATCTGCTACAGATTTATCCTTGGTAGGCTTGATTGTGGCAGTGATAATAAGCTTATCAACAGGACGGGTAAGTGCTACATAATACTTTCTAAAGAACTCGCCTTTGGCACTGTCATTTAGCTTCGTTTTTACGATAGAGTAAAAAGGTGTGGTGCAGCTGATTCTTGTTTCTGGATTGCGATAATTAAGAGCGAGACCAAGGGTGTCATCATAGCAGAATTTTCCACCCTCATCTCTTGCGCCACGACCACATCCACTGACAAAAACAACTGGGAATTCCAAACCTTTACTTTTATGAATGGTCATAATTTTTACTGCATCGTCATTCTCTCCCACGGACTTTGCAAGACCTAAGTCTTCTTCGTAAGTACGAAGTCCCTCAATGTATTCTACGAAGCGCGACAAGCCCTTAAAGCTAGTTCCTTCAAAGCTTACAGCCTCATCCACAAGCTTTTCAAGATTAGCATAAGCCATCTTTCCCATAGGAAGAGAACGTACATATAAACCGTAACCAGTCTCCTCCAAAAGCATTTCAATAACCTCATGGATAGGTGTGTCGATTGCTATATCACGGAAGCGATTTAACATATCTAAAAACTTTTCTATATCCTTAGAAGGATGTTTTTCCTGATATGAAAGCAAGCAATTATATAAAAAGCCATCACCGTCTGTTGCACGAATCTGAGCAAGTCTGTTTGAGGAAAAACCAAACATTGGCGAATGTAAAACTGCCGCCAATGGGATGTCATTGAAGGGATTATCAATACAGGTAAGCATTGATAAAACCGTCTCTATTTCCTCGCGTTCAAAGAATCCTGTCTCCTCAGAAACATAGGCAGGAATTCCTTTTTCTTTCAAAACGCTAATGAACTTTTCAGCGTGACCACTTACAGCTGACATAAGAATCACTACGTCAGAATATTTCATAGGACGAAGAGCACGCTCGTCTCCATCCTTGTAACTTACCTGAAAATCTTCTTCCTTAAGCTCCTTAATTCGCTTTGCAACCACAAGAGCCTCAAGAGAATCTCCATCCTCAATATCAAGCTCTTTCATAGCCTCGCTATCCTGTGACGCCACAATTATTTCGGACTCGTAGGCGCTCGTATCACCCTTAAAGGTCTTATCTCCCACCTTAAGAGCTGCTCTTTCATCGTAAATTACACCACCCATATCAGCCTGCATAAGTGGCGCAAAAATATAGTTGCAGAAATTTAAAACTTCACCACGGCTTCGGAAATTATAATCAAGATCAATGCGTACAGAATCTGAGCTGTCATCCATAGGATATGAATACAGCTTGTCGATGAAAAGCTTTGGACTTGCCTGTCTGAATGCATAAATAGATTGCTTTACATCACCAACTGTAAAGTAATTATTTCCTGACGTGATGGCTGTAAGAATCTGCTCCTGAAGCTCATTGGAATCCTGATACTCATCCACCATTACTTCCTTAAAATGGTTGGCAAGCTCGATAGCAACTGGTCGTCTTTCATGCTCTTTTGAATCCTTGTTCCTGAGGATTTCAAGGGCCATGTGTTCTATGTCGTTGAAGTCATAAATATTTTTCTTCGACTTCATTTTTAAGAGCGTATCAGTGTAATCCTGAGTGAATCGAATCAAAGCTGTAGCCTGCTTTTTGACAAAGGAAATACAGTCAAATAATTCCTCTGGATTCATTGCAAAAAACTTTTCTGCATAGCCTGAAATAACATCCTTATATAAATCTCTAAGAGATTTTACTCGCTGTATCTCATCAGGATTTAAAGGTGTCTTTTTTGCATCCCATCTTACTGGTGCAAAGCCAGCATATAAGACAACTTTTTCACGATAAGTTTTTGCATTTATAATTGCCTGAATATAGGAATATTCCTCAGAAATAATTGTTCCATCCTTTGTAGAATAATCGCCATTATATAACTTCATTAAAGGTTCTAAACGCTTTATTAAATCTGCCAAAACCAAATCAGTGACTCTGATTATACTTTGAACAAATTCGCTTTCTTCCAGCTCATCCACAGAATTAATATCGTATAAACGAAGTGCCTCCTGATACCATTCATGAGGCCATGGATAGCTTACTGCCTTCGCATGAAGATCAAATACCATCTTCTTTAATTCATCTGTTCTGCGACCTGTTATATATGCATCTGCCAGAAGTCTGAAATCCTTATCATCTGATTGAAGATACTTGCTAAGCAGGTCGTCAAACACCTCATCAGAAAGCATTTTCAGCTCTCCTGTGGTGCCAATTCTGAAGGATGGCTCCTGGTCAATTTCATAGAAATAATTCTTAACAATCCAGCTACAAAAACTGTCTATGGTACGAATATGGGCGCTATGAATCAGTGTGGCCTGAGCTTTGATTCGCTTATCCACACCCTTTTCAGAAACAGCCTTATCGATGGCCTGACGAATTCTATCCTTCATCTCTGCTGCGGCAGCGTTGGTGAAGGTAACCACCAAAATCCTGTCTACATCGATAGGATTTTTCTCGTCCAAAATTTCTGAAATAATTCGCTGTACAAGGACGAAGGTTTTACCACTACCTGCGGCAGCGCTGACCAACATATTTTTATTTCTGGTATCCCTTACCTTTTCCTGTTCTTTAGTAAGACCCACGTTAATTTACTCCTTTGAATCCATTGATTCTTTCATAAGTTCTATTACTGCATCTTTTTTACCAAGCTTTTCAAGGTTGCGAGCCTTAAAGCCTTCCTCATTTTCATTGAAATGACAGACGCTCTTAAAGCTACAATATTGACATGCATCGATATTACCTAATCTGGCTGGTGCACAATCAAAATCACCATCAATTATGTGCTTGGCAGTTTCAGCTGCCGAATATTTAGAATACTCTAAAACAGTATTAATGCCCTCAAGACTGACGGCATTGGTATTTGCATCTACCTCACCATCTTTTTTCACACCGTAAGGTACGATAGATGATTTAGATGTCTGTCCATCATCAGTACCAACTGTGGAATCATTAGCAAGTAAATCGCTCTCTTCTGCGGACAGCAGACCTTCCATTCGACTGAGCTTTAAGCGCTCTTCATTCGTGCCTGCAAGGGTGCCTGTACGTTCAACATATTTATTTGCCATTTCATAGTAAAGCATGGCGGATGGATGAAGTGTAGCATTTGGATATTTCTCTTTCAGCTTATCAAGAACTACACTCATGTAGATAGGAAGCTGCATAGAAAGACCGTAATAACACTCCTCCAAATCCAGCTTATGACCGCTGGATTTATAATCTATGATACGAACTGCCATGTCAGCTGAGTCTGTCAGGTCAATTCTATCTACCTTACCTTTTAGGTTTGCAACCAGCTCATCACTTTCTCTATCTCTAATTTCAGCGGATATTTTTTCCTCGAAAAATGCAGGTTCAAATTCACCTCTGGAAACCTGTGTGGTAATGATTTCCACAGTATGACGCAAGGTCTCTCTCATGGATTCCACAATATATTTCTGAGTGTAATCCTCCAGGGTAGAAACCTTTGACATTGCCTCAAAGGTCTGATTGAAAGCAGTATCTAAATATGCATCTCTTTCTTCATTTGATACATTCTTCCATTTCTTTCCATCTGCTTTTAGATTATCAGAATAACGCTGGATAGCCTCATGGTAAAAGTTACCCATATCCATGCTGGATAACTCGAATTTTTCTCTTTCCTGAAGCCTCATAATATACGTAAGGAAATACTTATAAGCACACTCGTTGTAAAGCTCAAAACGAGATACTGAGCCAGATACCGTTTCATCTGAATTAAAGGCCTCATTAACTGCCAACATGATATCCTTTGAAACTGACTCTGGCTGATGCTGATAGAATGCTCCAGAAAGGATAGTATCAAGGGACAGACTGTCCTCTGCCTTTGCCCACTCAATAAGCCCCTTAAAGGTATTTAATTCCTCAGGAGACAGGCACTCAACACCTTCCGCCGAAGCCTGATTAATTAACTCTATAAGATAATTTACGGCACTCTTTTTAGATAAGAGCTTATCTGAAACTGCAAACTCTTCTATCTCGTTAAGAGAAACCTGAGGGAAAAGCTTTGTGATTACCTCCACAAGATAAGAAGGATTTACAGATTTTCCAGCTCCATCCACTCGTGGCATTGTAATATACAATTTCTGATTTGGCTTTGTCAGCATCAAATATAAATAAAATCGCTGTCTGAAGGATTTTTGTCTGTCAGAAGGTGCCAACTCGAAGCCCTGCTCCAATAGCTGTTCTCTCTCCAGCTGAGAAAGAATACCACCATTTTCCACCTTCTTTGGGATGGCGTCATCTGATGCTCCAAGGCAGAAAAGAACCTTGATATTTGAAAGTCTGGTTCGCTCAATGTCTCCTAAAATTACGCTGTCATTTGCAGGCGGAATAACACCTATGGATGCAGCTGAAAGACCCGCCTCATAGATGTCGTGGAACTCATCCAGCTTCATAGTCTCCTGATCAAGAATGTTAACCATCTTGTCCAAAATATCCATGATGATTGGATAAATCTGACTGTATTCCTTTGCCTTTACCGCATTACTATCCTGATAGAGATTTCCACGTTCATTAATCTTTCCTTCCACATCAAAATATAGAAGAAATTTATAAAGGGCTGTGGCAATGTTTCGAACAGTATCTGTCTTGCCTACGGCATTATCAAAATCGATAAATGGCTGAATGAATTTACTTCTGATTTCGTTTACACGAATTAAATCTTCATCGCTTTTGAACTGATTTGAACGAATGGCAAAAGGATGAAAATATTTCTTTTTTCCACGGATGCCCGTTGCAAGAATATAGTTTTCAAGATAATCGATTTCATCGGTTTCTAAAACTGTAAGATCTGTTCTTAAAAATCTAAAGACATCTTCTTTTCTAAAATCATTATCAAAAATATCAAATAAAGAATCTATTGCCTCAGACATAGGATGGAACAAAATCTCTGTTTTGGCATCAATAAAGAAAGGTATCTGGTAATCAGACCAAATCCCTGGCAATAGATATCTGTAATTTTCCATGTTAGGTGCAACCACAGCAATGTCCTTGTAACGCATTCCGTTTCGGACAAGTTTGTTGATGGTGATTGCCACAAATTTTAGCTCGTCTCTTGGACTGCGAAGACTGGTGAGCTTGATAGATTCAGGAGCATTATCCCCCTGAAACTGAAGGTCATTTCTAAAAATATTTCTCTCTAAAAACTGGAGTGCAGGATTTTGAGAAAGCCACCCATTTTCATCTGAAATGAAAACTGGCTCATTAATCTCTTTTCCAATTCTTTTAGCAATCTGATTTAGCTTTACAGCAAATTCTGAAGACATGGCAAAAACATCATCCTCAGACTTCATCTCGAATAACGCAGTATTTTCATCTGCAGTAATTGTCACTGCTACCTCATCGCAAATCTGAAGCATGTGCTCCACAAGCTGATACTGGATAGGTGTAAAACCTGTAAACCCATCTAAAACTACGGTAGAGCCTGTGACAATATCAGAGCTGTCCAGCATCTCATTTAAAGTAGACAAAATGGATTCTGTGGTGACATATCTGCCCTCGATGAAATCCAAAAATGCCTGATAGATTACCAGCAAATCGGAGGCTTTTCTTCTGAAGCTTTCTGACATCACCGGCGAGCTCATCATCTCCTGAAGCTTTTCAGGGGTGATATTATACTGAGTCATTTCTGAGATAAGAGATTTTATCTGAGTGATATAGCTGACTCTGGTGATATTGTTCCTAAGGGCCTTGATATCGTTTAGCTTATTATTTACCAGCTTACGGATTACAAGGGACTTTCCCGTATCATCCAAAACAGACTGCACCGCAGTGCCAAGCTCCTCAAAAACTCTGTAGGCCAGACGATTGAAGGAAAGGACATCTATATTCATAATGCATTTGTTTGGATGCATGGATACAAGCAGACGCTGTGTGGACATGGTGTACTGCTCTGGAACAATAACAAGATAATTCTTATCCTTATGCTCCATGGATTCCTGAATTATCCTGCTGTATATATTTGTAGATTTGCCACTGCCGGAGCTACCGACTATTAAAGATAATGACATTTAATTCTCCCTAAACACAAAAGCACCTCGTCACGCTCTCAAGCCTAAGATATTGCTTTCAGTCACTAGATGTTCCTTTCAGCAACACTTAGAGCTTGATAGCTACGGGTGCTCTCTTATTTGTAATTAGTGCGTATTTACGCTATTGTGGAAACATTCCTCGAAGCATTGTGGCCATTGAGCCGGTTCGAGAACGTTTATATGGTTTTCCTTTAAGATAAAGCTCGGACACATTTATGGTCTTTAGCTCATCTACCGGAATCTCATATGGATTCTTATCAAGAACTGCCAAATCGCAGCTCTTTCCCATTTCGAGAGTACCACGCTCCTTTTCATCGAAGCAAGAAAGCGCACCGTTAATAGTGGCCATTCTAAGAGCCTCATAGACGGATACTGACTCCTCTGGATTTGGATTATTACATGCGTCATGAATCCACATGATTGGGTCTGGATCAGAGGCTGGTGCATCAGAATTGAAGCAAACCTTGATACCCATATCAGTGATAGTCTTCAGAGGATTAATTCCCTTTGCTCTATCCTCCGAAAGTATTCCATCAACAAATTCCTTAACGCCATCAATATGCGAAAGCAACGATGGCTGTACAGAAATCATAATGTTGTATTTAGCGCAAATTCTCAATGCCTTTTCAGTAGGCAACGTACCATGAAGAATTATGTGTCTATGGTCGTATCTTGGATAATCCTCCAAGGCCATTGAAATAGCATTGACAGCCTGTTCAAATGCAGCATCACCAACTGCATGAAGAGCAATTTGATAGCCTGCTCTGTTGGCATTGATACAGAACTCCTGCACATCAGCATCGCTGAAGTAGGATACGCCCTTATTATTTATAGTTACATAGTTGTCATTTAATGCTGCGTCCTTATTAGCGAGGGTTCCGTCAAGGTTGCCGAATACGACTCTGGTCATATCCTTCTTGGCAAGCTTGTCAATATTAGAACACTGATAAGCAACCCTTACCTGCATTCCATTATCAAGACCTTTGGCAACTGAACGCTCCATATCAAAATCATAATCACGGATAAATCCCATTCCACTGGCAGAACAAATCAAGCCAATACCTTTGCTGGCAAGAAAATCAGAAGTCTCAACCATGGAATCGATTACCTTCTTTGTAGACATACCATGAGTAATAAATTCACAGGCTGCTAAGAAAGCCTCCTGCTTTAACTCACCTGTGGTGGCATTGTAGCCTCTGAGATTTGAAACCTTGGATTTGATTGCATCAAGAAACAGGCTATTGGCTACGCCAGAATGAGCGTCATGCTTGATAATGAAGGCTGGCTTATCAGGGCATGCCACATCCATCTGCTCCTTTAAAATAAGGTGCCCTTCGGATACGGCAAACTCTGTAGCGCCAAAGCCGACAATTATATTTTCTCTGGTACGAGTAGCGTATTCTCTCAGCTGATCCAAAATCTTAGCGTTGGAATCCGTATCGTTAATAGGAAACATTTTATGCAAAACGGAAAAGCCCGAATAATGCATGTGGGTATCAGCGAAGGCAGGAACCAAAACACTATTTCCCAACTCGATAGGTGGAACCACCTCGTACTGAGTAGGAAGCTTTGTTCCTATGTATGCAATACGACCCTCGCGCTCTACCAAATAATTAGCAATGGTATTGTTTTCATCACAAGTTAAAATTGTTCCATGAAATACCTGCATTTGTCCCCTCCAAAAAATAATAAATCTAAAAAATTATTTCTTTGTGGTTGTTGGTCTGTAGATGTGACGTGGAATACCATCAACCATAATTGGTGAAACATCACCCTGAATGAGTGGTCTTACATATGTAATAAATGCCTCTGTGACATATGTGCCATCATGTGTGATCCAGTTACGAGGTACGAGCTTCTCGTCGTTAGCAATCTTATGAACATCCTTAACCTCTGTTCCACACTGATAAGGATCATCTGAATGACGAGTAAGTGTAACCATCTTACCTGTATCGCCTTCGTCTGCGGCAAGAACTGCAGCACCACCAACCTGATAAGCCTCAAGGATATCTACACGTGATGCAAGGTGCGAACCTGCACGCTGTAATGTAGAAAGCTCGATTGCTCTGGTCTTGCAACCAACCTCAGCTGCGATGTAATTGCAAAGATAAGCTGCTGTACCTGTAAGCTGCTTGTGATTGAATGCATCTACGAACTCTACATTATTTCCAAGCTCACATACATATTTTCCGTCCTTTGTATGGATACCTTCAGAAATACAAATTACAACAGATGACTGTGTCTTTAAAAGCTTGAGAACTCTCTCTTTGAATTTTTCAATATCAAATGGAACCTCTGGCAAATAAATCAAATCAGGACCTTCACAATCTTCTCCCTTTGCAAGGATGGAAGCTCCGGTAAGCCAACCTGCGTTACGTCCCATAATCTCAACGATTGTAACAAGTCCCTTGTCATACTCTAAGCAATAGCTATCACGGATGATTTCCTTGACAGATGTACCGATGTATTTAGCGGCACTGCCATAGCCTGGTGTGTGATCTGTAAGAGCCAGGTCGTTGTCGATTGTCTTTGGACAACCAATGAACCTGATGTCAGAACCTGTAAGAATAGCATAGTCGGAAAGCTTTTTGATGGTGTCCATGGAATCATTTCCACCAATGTAGATCAAAGCTTCGATTTCCAGCTTTTTGAGAATAGCGAAGATTTTCTCGTAAGTTTCCATATCCTCATGGATTTCTGGAAGCTTGAAACGGCAAGAACCTAAATAAGCTGCTGGGGTACGCTTCAAGAGCTCTACATCCAAGTCGTTCTTGATGTAATCAGAAAGGTCGATGTATTGCTCGTCCATCAAGCCTTTGATACCATGCAGCATGCCGTAAACTTTTCCAGCGCCACGGTCCTTTGCTGTCCTGTAAACTCCTGCTAAAGAAGAGTTAATTGCGGCGGTCGGTCCGCCTGATTGTCCCACAATTACGTTTCCAGTCATTACATATTACCTCCCAATCATTTATTGTCATAAAATATTAAGACCAATAATCATATGCCCTTATCCCAAATCCCCATTAAAGGATAAAGACCCGCTGATATGCTAATCATCCTCTGGAATATCGCGAAAATGTCCTGCAATGATGTCGCACAAGCACCAAATAGCTCCTCCAACTGTCGATGCTATAAAAATCTTAATAACATTTACAAGAATCATCCCCGCTGTGAGAGTGCCTCCTGTAAATCCAATAATAAGCCAATAAACAGAGCGCACGAATAAAAGATATCCGCCTATGTACAACCCTAAAACTGTGCCAAGAATGCTAAACAGCACAGCTAACGCCCTCTTTGCATTCTTCTTCATATATAATCTCCGTAAAATTGTATCTATTAAAATGGTAGCATAATGAGTCCAAAAACGCCACAAAAAAACCAAAAGCAGGTCACACCAATTATTATGGCTATGATGGCTCCGGCTATGACATCCCTTATAAAATGAACTCCTCCTACCACTCTTATTACTGCAAGACCCACGCCAAGCACTAATAAAAATACTCCTACGGGAATGGAAACCTGGAAAAATGTGATTGCTACCATGAAAATAGAGAAAACATGTCTGCTTGGAAAGCTTTTCCCTTTAGTGTCCTTATTGAGAGCTGGTGTGAAGCCATAAACCTCGTATGGGCGAGGTGCGCTGGCAACCTTTCTAAAAAGGCTCACAATAATAAAGGAAACACCTGGAATGACAATACTTCTGTACAAAAGGGTAGCCCCCATTTTAGGAATAGAGATAGCTGCGTATACTAGCAGCCCAAGATAAAATAAAATCGTAATATAAGTAATGGCCTTGTCCAGCACATTTAGCGCTGTAACAAGACCACTATTATTTTTTATTGAAGCTGATAAATCAGAATATGAAATCTTCATTAAATTTATGCACCTATGAGTAATTTATTTGAGAAATGTATCTTAACGGCATCTTCAAACAAATGCTGTGCATAAGGGATATCCTTTCCCATAGAAAAAGCCATTTCCTCGTAAAGCTTACGACCTGCCACACTGAGAATCTTCTCATCTAAGGCCATAACCTTCTTGCCTGACTCAATACGCTGCCATTTTCTGATAAGAACCGTCTTTACCACACGTGCAAGAGACTCTGGTGTAAACTCAGCCATAACCTCTTTGAACTTCTCCTGAAGCATTCTGTCGTTTGGCTCATTGATACATTCGATATCATCAATATTATCAAGAATTTTAGTAAATGTAGTTTCCTCTGCTACCGGACGTAATCTGATTGTAGAACCAGTAATTGGAGTGAATACTTTTGCTCCAGCTTTGAATACAGGTGCCATGCAGTAGTAGGTCTTTTTTGAACCCTTGCCCATAAGCTCCATATCATCGATGTCCTCAATTTTACAAACACCACTTCCCTCATGAACTAAAAAATCGCCTACCTGATAATTCATTTTTCACCATCCTTCTAAAGCATAAACAATATGTACCTCCATAACTCGTTTTCTCCCATTACTTAATGTAATTATAGCACGATTTTAGTCATCAGGACACAGAAAATTCACATTCGTTAATAATTCACACGAAAACTAACGAAACTCTATACTCTATTGGTAGAAATGAACTATAGTCAGACAATTCATTCGGATAAAAAAAGGCCCGACTGTGAGCCGGGTTATGTCATTTAAAGTAGTCATCTATCTAGGACTGCTGTTGCCAACAGCCTCAAGCGTTCAACCTGGTGCTGGCGGGCCGCGTACGCACCGTTTAGAACTTGCTTCGGATGGGGTTTACATGGCTACCGCTGTTACCAGCAGCACGGTGGTCTCTTACACCGCCTTTCCACCCTTACCCGCAAAAGCGGGCGGTATATCTCTGTTGCACTATCCTTGGAGTTACCTCCACCGGCCGTTAGCCGGCATCCTTGCCCTGTGAAGCCCGGACTTTCCTCTCCATAGCTATTACGACTATGCAGCGACTACTCATCGGACCTTTATGAACTTTTTTAGGTGTACTCTTATAGAATACATGAACCTCCAATAAACTCGCGAACCAGTGAATTGTTAGGAATAACATCTGGTGCCATTGGAAGGAAATAATCCAAAAGCTTTATAAGACGCTTTGCCTCAGCATACATAGGATGATCAGGCTCAATAGCGTAAAGCATCGGATCGACATACAATTTTAACACAGCCATCTCATAAATTAAAGCTGTATTAAATATATAATCAGCCTTTTCCTGGAATGGGAAGATATTCTTCTCCTCTCCGCGGCGAACTGAATCCCACATAGCAATAGTTTCAGCTGCTGTTGTGGCTCTGGTTCTAGCATCTCTGACAATTCGACGAATCAATCTACCGTCTGCTGTAGACAGTGGATTGTGCTCATCAATAGAAAGCTGTGTCAACGCTGAAAGATAAATCTTATACTTAGATTCTGCTGGAAGCGATGAGCTCATTCTGTCGTTAAGACCATGAATACCCTCGATAACAAGAATATCATTCTTGCCAAGCTGCATATAATGGTCATTATACTCTCTTTTACCAATTTTGAAATTGAAATTTGGTAAAAGAACACGCTCTCCCTTGAGGAGCTTGACCATGCATTCATTGAAATAAGGAATATCAAGACCTTCTATAGCCTCAAAATCCTTCTCGCCATACTCATCAATTGGCATCTGATCTCTGTTTAAATAGAAATCATCCAGTGGAAGCGGATGAGGCACGCAGCCTAAAGCTCTAAGCTGAGCTGAAAGCTTGTGAGAAAATGTGGTCTTACCTGATGATGAAGGACCTGCCATCATAACAAACTTAACATCCTTATTAGAAGCGATAATACCAGCGAGCTCACCGATATTTCTCTCAAAAATGGCCTCCTGGGAAAGAACTAAATCCCTAATCTTTCCTTTGGCAATAACCTCATTTAAAGCACCCACTGTAGGCACTCCCATTATCTGACCAAAATCAGAGGCAGCCTGCTGAACGCTGAAAAGCTTCATAGGCTTTTTAAACTCTGCAACTACTCTGGTGTCTATGCCAGGAAGACTTCCGTCTGGATACATAAGCATGAAGCCATGCTCGAATTTAAGTAAATCAAAATACTTAAGATATCTGGTAGATGGGACCATATATCCATAGAAATAGTCTATACAGCCATCTAAATCATATACATTAATATTTGAGCTGGTACGGTACTTTAAAAGCTGTTCCTTGTCCTTCATATTGAAGCTGTGGAACATCTCCTTGGCCTGCGTAGTCTTGATGGAATACTTCTTAAGAGGTACGTCCTTCTCGACCAAATCAAGCATTACCTTTTTCAGCTCCTGCAAATCCTCTTCTGTAATCTCGCCAACACCCTCTAAAGTACAGAAATCGCCCTGTCCAAGAGAATGTTCAACTCTAAGATATGGATTTGCTGGCAATGGATAAACATCCATAAGGGCACGCTGAAGAAGAAATACTACACTTCGTCTATAGGCTCTGCGTCCATCCTTATCAGCTGTGGTAAGGAACTGTAACTCCGCTACACCTGTAACAGCTTTGCTAAGCTCAGTAAGGCTGCCCTTGTACTTTGCAAGCACAATATCATCCTTGTATTCAGACTGGTGCTTTTCTGCAATGTCAACTAAGCGTGTGCCTTCCTCGTAAGTTTCTTCCTTACCGCCTATGATTACTTTCGCCATAGTCCCTTCTCCTCCTACAGTGAATTTTTAATCTGGTTTATTATTTCAAGCTCGGCTCTAAGCTCCCGACATCTTGCAGCTGCAGCTTCAGAAGCGCCCCCTTGCTCAAGCTTGTTAATAATTGAGCTATATTCACTTTCGTTTTTATCCAAAAGCTTAATTAAAAGCTCTGGTGCTTTTTCAATAACCTTAGGTCCATATTCTAGCTGAGCGGTGTTATAGGCAATACGTTTGCTCTCATCAGCTTCATAATGAAGCTTAATAATAGGATAAATTTTGTTTTCCTCACAGGTAAGGTCTTCGTCATCAATAACAAAGCCATGTTCCATAAGGAAGGTTCTAAGCTCAAGGTATTCTGACTGTGGCTCGATAATCATTAGCTTGGCTGATTTGGCAACAGTAATACCCGCTCCTATTATTCTCTGGATAAGAGCGCCGCCCATGCCACAAATGCATATGACATCTGCTTCCTCTGGCGAAAGCTTTGCAAGACCATCTGACAATCTAAGGTCTGCCTGAGCCATAAAGCCTGCTGCCTGAAGGTTTTCTGAGGCCTTACTGAGAGGCCCCTTGTTTACATCCATTGGAATCACCTTTTTTGCAACACCGTTTTCAAGGAGTGCGATGCTGAGATATCCGTGGTCACAGCCCACATCTGCAACAGTGTCACAGGCAGGAATCATGTCATATACAATTTGTAATCTTGGTGACAATTTTATCATTAAAATTTGTTCTTTCCTTGTTTTTATTTCTAAGGAAAAACTGCCATGCAAATTGCCTTCGGCAATGGGCAGTTCTTGAGCATAATAAAATCCTTCACTTATGTTCGGATTTTGTTATGCCTTTACTGATCGAGATAATCCTTAAGCTTGCGGCTGCGGCTTGGGTGACGAAGCTTTCTAAGTGCCTTTGCCTCAATCTGACGGATACGCTCACGTGTAACGTTGAACTCCTTACCTACCTCTTCAAGGGTGCGAGCCTTGCCATCCTCAAGACCGAATCTAAGGATAAGTACGCGCTGCTCACGCTCTGTAAGTGTATCGAGAACCTCGTGAAGCTGCTCCTTTAAAAGTGTGAAAGTAGCTGCCTCAGCTGGAACTGGTACGTTCTCATCTGGAAGGAAATCTCCAAGGTGGCTATCTTCCTCCTCACCGATAGGTGTCTCAAGAGAAACTGGCTCCTGAGAAATCTTAAGAATCTCGTGTACTCTGTCTACAGTAATACCCATTGCTGCAGCGATTTCCTCTGGAGTCGGTTCACGGCCGTACTCCTGGAGTAACTGTCTAGAAACTCTGATAAGTTTGTTGATAGTCTCAACCATATGTACAGGAATACGAATTGTACGGGCCTGATCAGCGATAGCACGTGTGATAGCCTGACGAATCCACCATGTAGCATATGTAGAGAACTTGTATCCCTTGTGATAATCGAACTTTTCTACAGCCTTCATAAGACCAAGGTTACCTTCCTGAATAAGATCAAGAAAAAGCATACCACGACCTACATAACGCTTAGCGATAGAAACTACAAGACGAAGGTTTGCCTCAGCAAGCTTATTCTTTGCCTCCTGATCACCTTCCTCCATACGCTGAGCAAGCTCAACCTCTTCCTCTGCTGAAAGAAGTGGTACCTTACCGATTTCCTTAAGATACATACGTACAGGATCTTCAATGCTGACAGAATCAGGCACTGACATATCGATATCTTCTAAATCCTCATCATCACTTGCAAGTAAAAGTGCATCTGAAGGGCCAGATGAGAAGTTTACATCGATACCCTTCTTATCAAGGTAAGTCAGGATGCGCTCCATCTGCTTTGCATCAATTTTGTAATCCTTTAAGAACTCAGAAATCTCATAGTCCTCAAGGATGTTCTTCTGAGACTTTGCGATTTTGATAAGCTCAGTAACCTTTGAGTCAAGCTCATCGTTACCGAAGGAATCAATATCATCATCCTCGTCCTCATCATCCATATCCATAGATGTCTTTGCACCTACTGATGCAAGGAACTCATCTACATCATCGTCATCCTCTGTCTCATCGATGTTGTCGAAATCATGCTCATCGAACTCAAGGTCCTCAGCTGAAATTTCTTCGAGATCGCCAAAGTCTACATCTTTATCATCTGATTCAGCATCATCGATGTCCTCTGCGTCTTCAGCATCTGCCTCTGCTTCAGCTAAGAATGCCTCAGCAGCAGCATTTAAATCTCCGTTTTCGATTAACTCATCTACTTTCTTCTTTGCCATTTTTATTCCTTTCTAAAGTGAAATGTCTAAACGCTCAAGGCGTTGTAGTGTCTTTTTTCCCTCCACGAGGCTTTTTAAATCGGCTCCATTTTTCTGAGCCAGCTCAAGGGAGTTCTTCTTTATTCTAAGCAGGGTCTCTTTAAGAGCCTTGCTAAGATCACTGTTATCGGTAAGCTCTCCAACTGTGGTATTGAATAGGGCTGCAACTGTCTTGCGCTCCTCGTCCTCCATGAACAAATCCACGATTCTTGCTGTGTCCACTGGATTTCCTTCATCACAGTATTTGAAAACTTCCTCTGCTACTGTCCGGTATACACCAGATTCGAAATCCTCCGGATTCACATAAAGTGAAATCTTTGGGTAAACATCTGGGGTCTCAACCAGCCATGTAAGTAATAGCCTTTGTGACATTTTCATGCCATCATCCTTAGGCTTTAAGGACTTTTTCTGATAGTCCTCACCTGAGCCTGTGTCTCTTCTGGCTGTAATGCCTGACTGTCCAAGCTCCAATATATATTTAGCCAAGGCATCCTTAGGGATGTTGAATTTAGCTGCTACAGACTCTGTGTAGTTTTCCCGCTCAAGCTGAGTAGGGAATTCTGTGACAATCATACGCGCCGCTTCCTTTTGGAAGTCTGATTTCTTTTCAGGATCAGTCATGTCGTAATTGTTCTGAAGCATGCGAACCTGATACATGAAGCTGTTTTCAGCATTCTGAATGCGCTTCTCATATTCTTCAGCCCCTAGATTCTTAATAAATTCATCAGGATCCTTGTAAGGGCTCATGTTGATGATGCGACATGAAATACCTGCATTCTTAAGAATTGGTATTGCGCGAAGTGCTGCCTTTTGACCTGCGCCATCTGAATCGTAGCTAAGGTAAACATCCTTAACATATCTTTTGAGCATGCTGGCATGGCCTGCTGTAAGGGCAGTACCAAGAGATGCAACTGCATTATCAAAACCTGCCTGATGCAGGGAAATGACATCCATGTAGCCTTCGCACAGTATAAACTGTTCGCGCCTTGTCTTTCTGGCAAAATACAATCCAAAAAGTGTCTTTGATTTGTTGAAAATCTCCGTCTCTGGAGAATTCAAATATTTAGGCTCTCCATCTCCCATTACTCGACCACCGAAGGCAACTACTTTGCCGTTGGCATCAAATATAGGAAACATCGCTCGATTCCAAAACTTATCATGACCGCCTCGCTTCTCATCAATAGTGATAAGACCGCAGTCCTTTAAAATATTGTCATCGTAGCCTTTGTCCCTGAGATATTTATATAGGGAATCAGAATATTTGCTGGTGCAACCCAAACCAAACTTATGCATGGTATCTGGTGTCAGCTCACGCTTGGTGAAATACTCCATAGCCTGCTTTCCAGCATCTGAACGAAGCATCTTATAATAGTAGGCCGCCGCTTCCTTATTAATTTCAAATAGGCGGCTGCGCCTGTCGGCTCGCTGTCGATCCTGAGCTGTCATTTCTCGTTGAGGAAGGGTGACGCCACACTTCGGTGCCAACTCCTCCACAGCTTCCTTGAAGGTCATGTTTTCATAATCCATCAAAAAGCTGAAAACATTTCCTCCCTTGCCACAACCGAAACAATAATACATCTGCTTCTGAGGGCTTACGGAAAACGAACCTGTCTTTTCATTATGAAAGGGACATAAACCAAAATACTGGCTGCCCTTTTTTTGTAAGTTAACATATTGTGAGATTACATCAACGATGTTGGTGCGATTACGCACCTCCTCAACAACTTCTTCTGGATAAATCGCCATTATTCTTCCTAACTTACTATATTTATATTTTTAAAATCCATCTACAATCCAAGCCTTTGGCATAAAATATTCGTTGAATTTTGTGATGCAATATTGATCTGTCATACCTGAAATGTAATCACAGATAATACGCTCCTGAGTCTCTCCATCGTCCTCCATGGCACGATATCTGTCAGGCAACTCATCAAAGTGAACCTGATAATACTCGAAAAGCTCACGAATCATACGCTTTGCCTTGACCTCTTCCACCTTTGCAATAGAATCCTTATAGACATTTGCAAACATGAAATCCCTGAGTTCTTTCATGGCCTCGGCAATTTCAGGTGACATTTTAATCTCTGGGCTGTTCTGACTGCTGATGATAACGTCGTGGATAAGTGTATCCAGACGAACTGCAGAAGTCATTCCAAGAGTCTTTCTTACGCTCATAGGAATAGATTCCTCGGTAAGAATCTGCGCGCGGATAGCATCATCCACATCGCTGTTTACATAGGCAATCTTATCGGATAGGCGAACAATCTGCCCCTCAGGAGTGGCTGGATGACCTTCTGTCTGGTGATTGCGAATACCATCGCGAACCTCCCATGTAAGATTAAGGCCCTGACCGCCCTTCTCAAGCTTTTCTACAATGCGGACACTCTGTTCAGAGTGCACAAAGCCAGTGGAGCACATAGCATTAAGCTGCGCCTCACCTGCATGTCCAAATGGGGTGTGACCCAAATCGTGCCCTAAAGCAATTGCCTCTACCAAATCCTCGTTAAGTCTCAAAGCCTTTGCAATGGTTCTGGCATTCTGTGAAACTTCCAATGTGTGAGATAATCTGGTTCTGTAATGATCTCCCTGAGGAGTGAGAAAAACCTGAGTCTTGTTCTTCAAACGGCGAAATGCCTTGCTATGAAGAATTCTGTCTCGATCCCTCTGAAATAGAGGGCGGATATCACATTGTGGCTCATCTTTTTCGCGGCCACGTGAATTTTCATTGAGTGTGGCATAAGGGCTCAAAGTCTCCCTTTCCATCTGCTCAATCATCTCTCGAATTGTGCCCATTTTAGCCTCCCAAATATGCATTACACGACACTTCTATAAAACAAATTACACAGAAAAAAAGGATATCCTTTTTTTTGCATAAAAAAACCTAGGCACTTTTTTGTGTCTAGGTTATGTGTGCAGGAAATGGGACTTGAACCCACACGATATTGCTACCACAGGCACCTGAAGCCTGCGCGTCTGCCAATTCCGCCATTCCTGCGAACATTTAGTATTCTAAGGAATTATAGGTATGAAGTCAAGGAAATTGTTGCATTTATTGTAAGGAACTTAAAGCAGTATTTTTACAACCGTTAATTTTCACAAAACATCTACTCGAACATTGAGCTATCTGACAATTATATTGTATACACTAATTTTGTCTTGCAATTTAAGAAGTGCACGTTATAATAATAAGTACAAAAGATGTTATAGGAAAAAAGAGAAAGGGAGGTACGGTCCACCAAAACATTAAGTAGTTATTGAAATGGTTTTATTAAAATCTAGTGATTGGAGGTATGGTCCACCAGAGGATTAATTTTAAAACCAAAGTTATTTGTTAAAATCTAGAGAATGGGGGTACAGTCCACCAGAGATTTAAGATTTAACACACGCGACAATTTCATTATGAGGTCCATCAATGATTAAAAGTTTTCAAATGGACAGCAACAATGAAAAGTAAAGCAGAATGAGAGGTATAGTCCATTGGGATCGAATTTCAGGGGCGGCATCAGCTAGGAATCAAGAGATTTCGAGTTGGTGTCGCCCGTTTTTTACTTATCTACCCTAGGCGCTTCTTTAAATCCTTCTTTTTAAGTCCGTACTGTTCAGCATATTTATGCCAACCTGCATTAGCAGCCTTAATATACAGAAATCTTGGGTACTTAAAAGCATCAGCATAAATATCATCTGTTTTCTGCGACGTGTTAACTAACATTCCAATGGCTTCCAAACCGTTAACAACATTTTGCGCAGGACATTTTACGTAACTTGGTACTGTTGACATCGAGCCCATCATTCCCCCTGCACCAATTGCCAAACCGCCGCAATATTCAAAGCCACATTTATCGCTCCAGTCTTTAACTGAACTAAGAACATTTTTAATCTGCGAGCTCTCATAAAATCCCATGTTTACAACAGCATAAATCTTTTTGCCCGAGCCTATATCAGTCTTCTCTATCTTTTCCATTAACCTAAGAAGGGCTGATGGGATTCCATCAACATACATTGGGAGGCCTAGAACTAATCTATCTGCTGTAGATAACTTTTCCAACAGCTTATCATAATGGTTGTTGTAGGAAGATAAGTTTATAGACTCCACAGAACCTTCTATCTCCTTGGCAACTCTGTCTAAAAACTTCTTAGAGTTGGATTCATTACCTCTTACACTGCCATTAAGTAAGATTACCTTGTGGCTTTGAACAATTGGATTGCTTTCGCTTTGTTTTGTGATTATTTCGTCTTCACATTCTTCAAAACGAATATCTTTAATGATTCCACGGAAATTAAGGCAAACCGCCTCTACATATCTTCTAGCTTTTTCCTTATCCTCTTCTGTAAGACCATTACCTCTGAAAATGAAGGTCATAGCCTTCTTCTCAGGGTAGCGCTTCTTATGATGGGTCTCTCCATTTACCACTTCAAAATATGGCAACAGCCAGCCTATACATCTATCAAACACATTTTTCACGTAGCTGCTAAAGCCGCCATATGTGTATTTGGAGATAACTACAATCTCCTCTGCCTCATGAATAAGCGAGCCCATATTCGCATAATCATCATTAAGAACACATTGCCCAGGAGTCTTAACCCAACAGCCAAAACAGCCTACGCATGGCTGTATAGTTCTCCTTTGTGATAATACTTTCCAATGAAAATAGTCGTCTGATATCTTCTCCCATTCTTCTTCCGACATATCATGGATTACTAACTTCATATATTATTCCCCCTTAATATACGTCTAGGCAGAGCGAATTGCCCTGCCTAGTATTTTTACATTTATTATATATCATTACTTCTTCTTAGCAACGATAAGATATCTATGGATTGTTCCTTCTAAAACTCCATTTTTATCTATTATTTCCTGCATCTCTAAAAGCTTGTCGAAGCATTTATCTACAGAGAAGCCTGGGAACTCCCATTCAATGATGTGTACAAACCATACAAAAGCACCAATATCGTAAAAACGAATTGGACGATATGCTTCCTCAGCTCTGACGATTTCAAATCCTGCCTTCTCAAATTTCTCCTTCTGGATAGATAATTTAAGTTCAGGAAATGGTGCCTCTACCTCAGGCAATACCATCTCTGCCAAGTCTCTGTCATTATCTGCACCAACCTGCTCAGTGATAAACAAACCGTCTTGCTTTAGGATTCTGTGAGTCTCCTCTGGATCAAAATCACCATGTCGGTTGATAATTAAATCAAAAGAATCATCCTCAAATGGGATGTTTGCAGCATCATCACATGCCTTGAAATCAATGCCAAGCGGTAAAAGTGTTTCCTTGCATAACTCCACATTTGGTGGGAAACCTTCTGTAGCTGCTGTATTTTCATATGGGTGCTTAAGAGATAATAAAAACTCACCGCCGCCTGTGTCAAAATCAAGCATCTTTTTGTCATCGGTGCGGTACTCTGCGATTATTCTTTCATAATCCCAAGGGAGGTCTTCCTCCTCTTCATAGCGACCGTGGTTATGTGAAAAATCCCATCCATGGATATGAGCTATCTTCTCCTCAGCTTCCCATTCTTTTCTTAATTCATTTATTCTTTCTGTGTTCATATTCTGCTCCTTATATATTTAGTAATTAGAATCTAGTTAATTAATTCGGCGCAGTATATGTGACAGCATCAATTACTGAT
Organism: Pseudobutyrivibrio sp. UC1225; assembly: GCF_900115215.1. Lineage (NCBI taxonomy): Bacteria > Bacillati > Bacillota > Clostridia > Lachnospirales > Lachnospiraceae > Pseudobutyrivibrio > Pseudobutyrivibrio sp. UC1225. Next base: position 53,321 of record NZ_FOVQ01000004.1, read on the forward strand.
AACCTCGGTACAACCTGCTGTCAGCATTACAACTGCACCGAGTATTTATCTCGTTCTCTCATGGTTACCTCTTTTGTCTGATTTTTTCGAACAGATTTATTATACCCAATATAGTTTTATATGACAATTAAAAATCAAATAAACTTAACTGGGAATATTTTTCTGGGAATTCATTTAGATACTGAAATATATCATTTGGATTGGACATAATATTCTGTTCTTTGCAATAGTTGTGGAATAGTTTAGATAGAGCTTTTGCATTAGGGCTTGGTAGTTCGTAGGCATTTCCATAGTTTTTGATATATTTCTCCTTAAGACATGGGAAATGCTTATCGAGAGCATCATAATAATATTCCCTGTCACCTTCTCTAAGAGTAAGTCCCATTCCAAAATCTATAATTCCCTTTACTCCAACTCGAGCACATTCTTGTAAGATAGCTGAGATGTTTTCTTCAGTATCATTTATAAATGGCAATATAGGAGTAAGCCATACAACTGTAGGAATTCCACGCTTCTGCATTTCCTCCAGAACTTCTATTCTGCGTTTTGTGTTGCAAACATTTGGTTCAAGAATTTTGCATAGGTCATCATCATAGGTAGTGAGTGTCATCTGAACTACACACTTCGCCGTTTGATTTATTTCATCCAATAAATCTATATCTCTTAGAATTAAATCTGACTTAGTAATTATGGTGACTCCGAATTCGTATTTACGAATCACATCCAGGCATCGTTTTGTCAGCTCCAGTTCTTTCTCGCAGTGCATATATGGATCTGACATGGAGCCTGTACCTATCATGCACTTTTGCCTTTTAGATTTTAGTGCCTTCTCCAAAAGCTCAGGTGCATTCTGCTTCACCTCAATATCCTCAAAAGGATGAGTAAACTGATAGCACTTGCTTCTACTATCACAATATATACAACCATGAGAACAGCCACGGTAAATATTCATACCGCAGTGTCCACCACTATTTGTTAATATTCCTTTTGCATCCACGAAGTGCATGATTCCCCCTCCTCATGCCATATTCATAATATTTTATCTGAGTCACAACATTTTTCTATTGTGTTGTTTTACAGTTTTTTTACCAATATTCTCAAAAACACTGTAGTCAAAAATTTTAAATTTATGATGTTACAGTGTTATTTATAAAATATAAAAAAACACTGTACTGAAATAATTAATAATACTCATTTTAACATATTTTGAGTATAATAATGATGCAGTATTCCTAACTTGTCATCAAATAATAGACACTAATCTTTTATATAGGTATCAAAGATTCAACAAAGAATTTTCTCTACAGTGTTTTTCTAAATTTTTCAAATAAAACTGTAATCTGAACTACAACAAGTTTTTTAAAGCCTCATACTCCCTGCGGTAAAGTCCATAAAGCTCAATCTTAGTATTATGATACTTCTCGTACTCTCCAAAAATCTGCTTAGCCTCATCTATAGGAAGCCATACATGCTTGTAGTTTGCGAGCTTTTCAGCTTCTGTAAGATTAAGTACACCTGTATCTTCTACAAACTCACAGATAAAATAATGATTAAAATGCTGCCACACATCAAATAGTTCTTCTATCTCAAGATAGTAATCTGTGGGTTTTACAACAATTCCTGTTTCTTCTAGTACTTCGCGTGCACAGCATTCCTCTAAGGATTCATCCCCTTCTACTCCTCCACCTGGAAGCATATAGTTATCATATTTCTCTACATAACTTAAAAGAATTTTACCATCCCTTATCACAATACCTCTGCAGGCATGTCTCATTATATCCACATGACCCTGGTAGTCATCATTGATTAGTTTTAACTTCTTCATGTGTCCTATTCTCCCTTGTAAAATTAAGTATTCTTTATATCAAATTTAAGTATTCAAAGGCTTTGTATAATCCATCCTTATCCACGTCATCTGTAATATAGTCTGCGGCATCTTTACATTCTTCACCGCCTGAGCCCATGGCTACAGAATAACCACATGCTTCAAACATAGGGATATCCACCTTTGCATCGCCAAAGGCTATGGTATCTTCTTTTGATACACCAAGATGCTCCAACAAAACATCTACCGCATGCTTTTTAGATATTCCTTTTACACCTAAATCTCCAAAGAGTGCTTTCTCACCTGCACCGCCCCAGGTGCCTGCAGTCAAATCAGGGAATTCTTCAATTGAATCTAAATGATCCTGATAACTATTTAGAACAAAAGATACTTTATTTACATCCCCGCGATACAACTCGCCATCAAAAATCATATCTGGAAAAATCTGACGGACAGTTATGTTTGTACCTCTTCCTTTACGTGATGAATACTCCTGTAAAACTGGCAAGGAATTCTCTTCAAAATGCTCACTGCCAAAAAGTCCGTTATTACTTTCAAGATAAAAATCCAAATTTCTTGAATTACACCAGTCAACAATATGTTTACACTGTTCTGCTGTTATCAGCTGATGCATAACTACTGTGCTTCCATCTTTGACATAGGAACCATTTCCGCCAATCATTCCATCTAATCCAATATCCCAAATATTCTGATATACCTCTGCCTCACTTCTTCCTGTGCAGATATATACCTTGTGCCCATTCTCTCTAGCTTTCCTTATGGCAGAAACAGCACTCTCTGGAAGATTATTTTCATAGTCTACCAAAGTACCATCAACATCTATAAAAATAACTTTTTTCATAATTAATATTCTCCTAAAAATTTTTAAAGTTACAACGAAATAAAAGCAGCTTGTCCTCCACGGTTTGCTCCCATCACTCTGTGTGAAAAGAATAAATCTGGATGACATCTGGTGCAATAATCGGTAACTTCTATGTGCTCCTCTATAACACCTGCCTCTAAAAGTGCGATTTTGCAAGCTACCCATAAATCAAGCATGTATTTATTATTGTCTGTTGGATTAAATAAAGACTTACTAAGAATTTGTGGCTTGTGAGCTTCTCCAAATGCACCAACAATTGCCTCTGCCACATCAGCACTAACTTCATAGCAGTTTTTGCATATGCTTGGTCCAATTCCGCACAAGATATCCTCTGGCTTTGAGCCAAAAGCTTCTGTCATTTTTTCTACAGTGACTTTACCGATTTTTCCAACGGTTCCTTTCCAGCCAGAATGTGACAGCCCCACAACCTGCTTAACTGGGTCATAAAAAAACAGCGGTACGCAATCCGCATGGGCTGTAACTAATGGCATATCCTTGACATTTGTGACAATTCCATCCACATCCTTATATGGAAGAGGCTTTGTAATTCCATTGCCCGCGTCCTTTTCATCTACAACAATTACATTTGCTGTATGAGTCTGCATTGAAAAGCACATGCGGTCGTAATTCATATCAATTGCTTTGCACATTATCCTATAATTCTCATGTATATTATCAACATTATCTTCACTATTAGTACGCAGGTTCAGGGATTCGAATACCCCCTTGCTTACACCTCCTAGCCTAGTAGAAAATGCATGTTTAACTCCAGCATTTTTAAGTGAATTAAATGTCATATAAGTGACACCATTTTTTTCTTCTTTATTCATAGCATTTCTCCATTTTTCATTTACTCTCTTATATCTTACCTATTTCGATTTTACACTAATGACTTATATTGTATATGATTATACGATTTATTGACATAGCAAAATTCAGATGGTAAAATCAAGAAAGAAATGGAAAGGTGATTGGAAATATATGGAAATTTTAGAATTAAAAAAATTAAAGGAAGAAAAACAAATTACAAATGAAAAGCTTTCCGAGCTTTCAGGCGTCTCATATAGTACTATTACTAAGATTTTCAGCGGTGCCACAAAACGACCTCGTGCAGATAAACTATTGGCCATCGAAAATGCCATTAGGGATTTTATAAATGATGAATCCGGTGCATTGGATTTAAGTGTCTTTGCAAAGAAAAAATATAATACTGTAGAAGATTGGCTAAACCTTCCCGATGATAGAAGGGCTGAGCTTATTGATGGTGTTTTCTATGATATGGCTGAGCCAACTATTTGGCACCAGCGTGTAGCAGGTCTTGTCTATTTTGAAGCCATTAAATATGTCAGAGAAAAAGGTGGAAATTGCCTGCCTCTAATCTCGCCAGTTGGAGTCCAGCTAGACAAGGATGACAAAACTGTTGTGGAGCCAGATGTAGTTATAGTCTGTGACCCTGATAAAGTAAAAGACAGGGTTATTTATGGTGCACCAGACTGGGTTCTTGAGGTTGTCTCTCCTAGTTCAAAGACCAAAGACTACATAGTTAAGCTTGGAAAATATCAGAATGCAGGTGTTAGGGAATATTGGATTATCGACAGAAAACAAGAGCGAGTAACTGTGTACTCGCACCTTGATGATTCTGAAAATATGGAAGTTAAAATCTATGGCTTTTCTGAGCCAGTTCCAGTTGGAATCTACGATGATTTAATACTGGATTTATCTGAAATACAGAGATATTAATATCAATTAGTTAACGAATACGTTGCAGCCACAATTGGCCAAACTGGCAAATTCTTTGCATAGATTCCACTGAACTGAGAATGTGAAATCGCATATATAGACTAGCTGTATAAACTAGTCCAAAACCTTAAGTGGCTTCCATCTCAAAGCGTCACCGGACACAAGTGAATACCTGATTCTTCTTTTCTTTCCCGTGATACTGTCGTGGAATCTGGTTTCGCCATGACAATGTCCATAAATCACCTGCGATACACCATACTGCTCAGCAAGCTTCGTGAAGATGCTGTTTGTCTGTATAATGTTGGTAGGTGGATAATGTAAAAACATAATGAATTTCTTGTATCCATCTGCCTTTGCTGCCTCGAAAGAAGCCACTAATCTTTCTGACTCTCTCTTAACTAGCTTCTCAGCATGCTCAGCTTCCTTTTCATCCCAGCCCTGAATATTTCCATAGCTATCCACATAAAATGGTCCTTCAAAAGTGTAGCCCTTTGTGCCCACCAGAGCATAATCTTCATAAGTGAAATAATTGTTCTGCAAAAATTCCAGTCTGCCCTTAAACATTTCATTTAACTTATTAGTTTTCTTGGCATCCCAAAACATGTCGTGATTTCCGCGAAGTAAAATTTTTCTTCCTGGAAGATTCTCGATATATTCCAAATCCATCTGACATTCATCCAGATTCTTGCCCCAGCTGTGATCACCAACAAGTACAAGGGTGTCATCTGGTTTCATTGCCTTAAGGCAGTTTTCTTGGAAAATCACCTCGTGATTCTGCCATATCTTATCTTCAATTTGATTTCTGGCTTTCAGCTCAGATTGGAAATGTAAATGTAAATCTCCGATAGCAAATAAACTCATGAGCATTCACTCCGTATATACGATAATTATTCCGAAAAATTAGCAGCTAATATTTGGTATACTCCCTTTTCTTTCCATGATGGGCAAATGTGATTTGCAGCTTCCTTTACTACATCAGGTGCTGTCTCAACAGCATAGCTTTCTGTAGCGCACTTAAGCATACCAATATCATTATTGTTGTCACCAAATACCATAGTTTCATCTGGTGAAATACCATAAAACTTCTGGATAAACTTAAGAGCATTTCCCTTATCCACAGACTTATCCATAAAATCTACCCAGTCTTCACCAGCCATAGTGACCTTCAGGCGATCCTTCCACTCTGGAATAAGAATCTCATCACCGATTGATCTGATAGATGGTCTTTTGAAAATAGAGGCTTTGATAATATTTGAACCTTCTGTCAAAACGTCATCTACCTGCTTGTAGTCACACTTATACTGTGTCTCGATGAAATTAATGAACTCTGGATTTTCTGACTCGATATAAGTAATTCCTGGTCCCTCGCAAATCATCTCACAGTCTTCAAAAGTTCTAAGCTCTTTTATAAGCTCATCAAGATATTCTGGATTCATATTTACGATATTTAAATCCTTGCCGCGGCACTTAACATGAGCACCATTATCAGCAATGAAAATCAAATCATCCTTAACTTCCTTGAATAATTTTTCAATGCTGGAATACTGTCTGCCACTGGCAATACAAACAATAATATCTCTTTTTCTGAGCTCCTTTACCATCTCGATAATCTCTGGATAAATATCAGGAGACGCATCCTTTACTAAGGTTCCGTCTACATCTGTTGCAATAAGTTTAATCATATAAATACCTTCTTTTTCTCATTTCTAGAACTACATCATATAGTAACATAAAAAAGACGTGGCTACATCTAGTAACCACGCCCATTTTATACTTATTAGAATTTAGAAGAACCAATACCACATTATAGTATTGAATAAATAGTTCGAATACCAATTGTAATAGCTGCTGGCATATGTTGGATACCAGTATGAATTGCGGTATGAATGTCTTCTTATTGGAGCATTATCCTCCACAACATACTTACTTAAGTCTGGGCAGATTCCATCTGAATCACCTGTTCCATGCCAATAATTAGGACTGGTAGTTTCTCCTGTGCCCATAATGCATTTACCAGTAACAAGATTATGGTCAGTTCTGTATGACAGAGTAATGTTTCCATTGATAGGCTGGGTCTCTTTTTCAAAACTATAACCGCCCTCAAGGTATGCTCTGTCTGTGTCGATTGTTCCTTTTCCAGAAACAGCTGCTCCACCTCCGAGAATGTCACGATTGCCTGTAAGATTCATTCCAAATCCACCTACAGCAATTACCTTTCCATCGCCATAAATCGTGCCATTGTTAAGAGTGATAGCATCTCCTCCCATAGAAGAAAGCTGAGACTCTCCACCGCCAAAAACAGCTAAAACAGACCCATCCGGAACAATAAGCTTTCCTTTAACTGCCAATCCCTTCTGACCAACACCATAGTCAGCAGCTTCGTCGCCTTTTATATATACATTACCTTTAACGTAAACAGTTCCATCCGTAACGACAACCGGATTGCTGTTATTTCGATTGATATCATCTCTTGCTGAATAATTTGTATGAGAAACGATTCTGGCATTTTCCAATGTTGAACCGTTCATCATTCTAATCTGACCATTGATTACCGAGCCATGAGTGAATCCTGCATCCTCACCATAGTCAATATAATCTACAGAAAGTGTTCCGCCTCTACGAACCTCTAAGATACCTTCAATAGTAGACTGTCTTAAAGATAACTTACCACCATTCTCAACAACAATTTTCACACCACTGTGAACACGAGTGTTAAGCATTGTAAGATTACATCCTCTAGGAATAACAAGAGTCTGCGATGGTACCTCTCCATTTGTAAGAGAGATTACCGAACCAAGTTCTGCATATGTTCCAGTGGTATGACTTCCGTACCATGCCTTGATATCCTTTGGTACTGTAACAACATCAGCCCCTAAATCACTTATATACCAAGGCTTTTGATCGTAAATATATTTGCCATCACTAGTCTGAGTAGCATTATCATAATTAAGTACTTCAACAAGTTTTCCATTAAGCTCATAAACTGTGAAGTCTACTGCATTACTGATAGCTACACGATTTTCTGTATCTGTAAACTGAACTGAAATCTTATAGTCACCAGCCTGCTCTGGTTTTCCAGTAATTGCAACTGTTCCATCCCAAACATTGTACCCTACTTCTACACCAGGACATTCTGGCTCAACAAGCACCTTTGTTTTGGTATGGTCTGGATTGATTTTTACTGCATCTTCGGCATTTTCAAAATAGCTAAGCGGATGCCAGCTTTCCTCAGGTACTGAATCTCTATCTACATCCTTATCAACTAGTGCAGCCTCAAGCTTCACTGCATTTGCACCTGTTGATACATAAGATCCTGTAGTAGCACTTGATACTGCATCTACATCTTCCTCTCCTACCATCTTGTGTTCAAAGCTACCCACAAGTCTGATAAAAAGATTCTTATTATCTTCAACTACAACAGGCTCATCTATTGATGGTTCTTCTGTTGAAGATCCTTTTACATTGATTGTAAAGCTTTCATCGTATGACCACATTCCGTGATAATCTGCCTTAAGATTAACTGTGGCAGTTCCTGATGAAACAGCCTTTATCTTAGCAGTGGTATATTTATCCCATGAATTACCATCATCAGTAGACTCAATACTAATAATTCCATCATTGTCTGAAGTCCATGAGATTTCATAATCACTGTAACCATAAGCACGCTCACCTTGGAGAATGACGGTATCTCCAATTTCAAGAGTGATACTTTCGTGGTTCTTGATGACTCCCTGTTCAGCTGCTGCAACAGTCAAAGTATATGATTGCATCGTGCTAAGCATAGCTACCACACCCATAACCGCAACACCTGAGCGAAGTAATTTTAATACCTTTCTTTTCATATATATCCTCTTCCTGGGTACAGTATATTTATTACTCATTTTGAGTAATATGTACCAACCAAGTTAGTATAGTATAACCTCAGGAAGTTTTCAATAACTTACGGTCGTTTTATCAAACTCCACTAAAACTCATTGCACATACCAGATACATCAACAACCATCCAAAGGATTCAAATCCTGAATCCAAGCCACCTGCTATATAATTCGCAAGGTTTCCTAATAACGCAATTACGATAGGATTACAAATCAATAGTATTTTCTTTACTGGAATCAATCCTTTTATGATCATTCCAATCCAAGCTATAGTTACAAACCCATCGCAAATAATAAATCCTGCCGCCATTGGAACTGCTATACTTTTTAAAACTCTAACCACCATTCCAACAGAAGTTGGAATATCTCCTGTAGCATCCATGCCAGCATTGAAAACTACTGGTAGCATACATATTCCAATATGGATAAATGCAAAATAGAAAACTCCTGCCCAGTTTGCAATTTTGAAGAGCTTATATAGTTTTGAATATCCCAGGCTATATTCTTCTTCCATGACTCTAAGAAGCTCGATTACCGCAATTGCGAAGAATGGTACACATGAAAAACCAAGAATCGATGAAACAGCAAATCTCCAGTCTGGAACAACGTGCCATTCATAGCCCATATATGCATCAGAAGATGTCGATGCATCAAACACACCAAATCCCAGCAAATAATCTCCGATTATAGCTAATACCATGGCGACACAACCCATTAATATCTTCTGTCTTGATGACAATCTTTTCATAGCTTCCTCCCAATTAATGAATCTTTCTCTTTACCGTATGTATCAAAAATATTAACCCCCCAACAATCACAATCGAAATAAGAATTCCACTTGTATCCATACTGAAATCCTCCTTCCTCTTTTAGTTAGGTTTTCCTAACTACATACTACCACATTTTTACGACCTCTACTATTTTCTTGCTACCAAATGCATTCTAAATTTCTCGCATGCCTCTAGGTTATCTATCTTAAGATCTGCGACAGAACAAAACTTTCTAATCTCATCTAATGAATATGCCTTAACATCTCCATGTCCGATTAAGTTTGCAAGTGGCATTTCTGTATGATTCATAAACCAAAGAACGATACTTGGAGCTGTATAATCCTGCAGAATTAGCCTTCCATTTGGTCTTAATACACGCTTCACACTGTTAAAAAATTTCTGTGGATTTGGATAATGATGAAAACTGTTTGAGCAAATAATTACATCAAATGAATTTTCCTCAAAGGGCAGGTTTTCACAGTCTCCCACAACCCAATCTACACCCCTAAGATTCTTAGCCTTAGCCACCTCAATCATCTTAGGAGTGATGTCCAAACCTGTGTAATGCTTTGTGGCGTCCTTTTCATGTAGGAGAGAAATCATTGGACCCGTTCCGCATCCACAGTCCAGCAAATCCTGATAATCTTCTTTTTCCAACTCTGCTGCTATGTATGGATAATCATCCTTACACATCTCATAGATTCCAGCCTGATCTGTCTCATATATATCTGCTGCCTTTGTAAATTCTTTAATAGTAAGTTCTTTATACTGTTCTGCTGTCTTCATATAAGCCTCCTCATGTTAGCACTTGTATATTATAAATAATCCAACTACCAAAACAAACCTTTCTTCACAAACTCTTCGGATTCTGCCGAAACAAAAGTATATCCTGTAGCATCAATCACTTCCCTAAGCCTATTCTCATCTATTTCTTCAGAAATAAAATTGGCAATTCTTTTACCGTGAGATGCTTTTACTTTTTTCGCATCCGGAAAAGCAGCCCTTATCGCATCATTGATATGTGCTTCACACATGCCACACATCATGCCATCTATTTTCACTGTGTATTTCTTCATAATAAATACTCTCTTTCCTATTTCACACAATTAAACACAGCTATACTCTCAACATTTGATACTTCTACTGTGCTGTACAATTTTGAGAGTCTCGCCTTTAAGCTATCCACTGTTTCAAAAGGTTCTGTAAAAAATCCGCTCTTAATATAAAACCTTCTAATCATTTTATCTGCTCTGTTAAAGCTATGTGCACCACCCAAACTTTTGTAAGCTGATTTGATTTCATCCTTTCTACTCAAAACCCCACTCCTCACCTTGGTTTAAACTGCTTCATCCATAAATTCATCTATAGCTTTAAGCACAGGCTCAGAATATTCTTTTTCTCCGAAAAGCCACTGCTCATGTTGCATATCAAACTCTCTAATATCAGGGTTATGAAAATATTTTTTGTAGCGCTTTAAATACTTCTCACCCATTTTATTGGCATATATAAAATGAGCCCGTGTATGTTCTACCTCAATATCATCTTCAAGATGAGTCAATAAGTCAGTATAGTACTCATTCTTAATTGACTCTGGATTGAACTTTGAAAAACAGCTCATGAACTTCTCAGCAGTCTCGTCATTCATCAGAAAAAAACTCTTCAATTTTTCTTTAGTCTTATTCCGCTTCTTTTCGCTCTTTGTATAGCTGGTAAGTAACGGGACCACAAGCAAAGATTGAAGTTTGGCAGCTACCTTTCCACTTTGGTCAAGGTCAGGACTTCCAAAAATTGCATGGTCTATATGCACTTTCTTTCTCATAACCAGCTGCCCTACAAAGCTTGAACCAAGCGATGAACCAATCGCTCCATCAAGCCTACCATAATGAAAATCAATAATATACTTCTCTATTTTTTCTGTTACAGTTATCATATCTTGGAAGATAGCATCACTCCCATCAAAGCCATCATAGTTTACACAAATTAGATGATACTTTTCTGCCAAGCTATCTATCACAGTACCAAAATTTGTCTGCCAATCACAACATGTTCCAGGCAGTAGCATCAAAGTCTTCCCTGACATGTTTCCCGTTTCATGGAATTGCATAATATCTAAGCCTCTCTTGCTAATTGAACCATCTGCTCCCACCCCTCTTTTGCTTCTTTTACTATTGGGAACACTGGATAACAATGGAACATTCCTTTTCCTACAATCATATTGTAGCTAACACTATATCGTTTCATTACTCTCTCAAAAGATGGAGCACAAGCATATAAAGTTTCATCAGAACCATATATAAAAGTTACCGGTGGACAATTTGTAAAATCACCTTTCTGTAACCAAATCATATAATCAGGAACTGAATTATCACCATGTCTCATTATTTCCACAGCTCGTTTCATATAATCTGCTGGAACCATGACATCCTTCTTTTCAAGTTCAAGCATACGCTTCCATTCTTCTTCTGAATTTACACAAGTGCCTGGCGAAAGAGCAATGATATGTGCTGGCATCGGAACATCTTTATGGCCATCATTAATATAAGCCACCAAGCCTAAAGCTAGGTTTCCGCCCGAAGACGAACCAAGTATGCTTATATTCTTTTCATCATAATCTTTAAGCATCTCCTTGTATGTTTCGTGTATCATTTCATAGGCTTTTGAAATTGGATAATCTAAACATAAAGGATAATAAGGTATGTACAAATCTAAACCTGTTTCCTTTGCAAATCTAAGTGCTTTTTTGATCGAACCGACTCTAGGGGCTATAACCATACCGCCACCTATGATAAACATATTGGCTCTATTTACTTTTTTCTTATGAATCAATTTCAGAACTGTACATCCCATAACCTGAATTTGACTTATGTTAAATTCATCATCCTGTAAATCAGGAACAGTAATTCTGGCATTTAATTTTCTTTTACTATCAATAAAATCCTCATCATTACCACCAAAGTAAAGCTTTTTCAAATTTAAAGCCTTCACCAAAAACTTAAGTATTTCATATTTTGCGCTCATGACATCAACCTCATTTCTCTGCAATCACTGTAATCCAAGGTTTGCTTTCATGGTGGGCTGTTTTAATCTTTGAGAAGCCAGCATCCTTTAGTGCACCTTCTATTTCAGTTACAGTATGACAAGTCATACCATCAATAATTTTCTCAAACTTAAGGCTCGCCTCATCAGTGCCATCAGATTCATTTACAATCATGAATGTTCCACCTGGCTTGAGAGCTTTATTGACTTCTGAGAAGCACTTCCCAATCAGCCATTTTAGCATGCCCACTGTTCATTCCATTTACCATCATCTGACCTAAGAATCCCTCAGGTTTTCTGGTCTGACTTACAAATTTTTTAAAAAGCCCCATAGTATACCTCCCACTATTTCGTTCCTACTAAAAGAGTCGAGCCTGAAAGTCCCATCCAAGTAGACTCCCATTTACTCATAAATTTTCCATCTGTAGTATCTATCAGCTGAACATCTTCATAGCCCATATCTTTGAGCTTCTTCTCAAAAGCTTTCATATCTCCATATTTTCCCTTAGACATGATGTCATGGATTGCAAAAGTACCACCCTTTTTCAAGGTTCTAAGTGTTTCTAAAAGAATAGCCTGTCTGTCCTTGCTTGGGATGTTGTGATAAACATAATTGCTTGTTACTGCATCAAAGGTCTCATCAGGGAAATCGAGTTTGCAGGCATCCCCTTGCTGGAAAGAAGTGTTGCTCACACCTTCCGCCTCTGAATTGCTCTCGCAGAGATCCTTACTGAAAGAAGCATATTCCTTGCCCCATCTATCTATGCCAATAATCTGCGCATTTGGATTCTTCTTTGCACAGGCAATACTTAATGCGCCACTTCCACATCCTACATCAAGACACTTTCCTCCATCGGGAATATCCACATATGAAGAAACTCCATCAATAATCTGCTTTGACATCTGTCTCTTGCCATCATACGAGAATGCACGATGCATTAACTGCATCCAAATGCTTACAAATATAAAAATCACAGTTAAGGCCCAAAAGAGCTTTCCGATAGTATAATTATCGAAGGTAAAATACGTCAGTACAAGAAACACTATCGCAATTGTCTGTGTTCCCAATATCATTCCCTTAGGCATCCAATTTTTGTAATCTGCTTTCATTTCAAGTCCTCCCTTTTTTTCGTTAATTAAGTTCTAGTTAGTCATCGCTAACTCTACATTTAAAAAAAAGCTATTCAAGACCGGTATATCTCAAATAGCTTATTTTCATTTATAAATTTACAAATCAGGATGAGCGATGATGAACTGCTTAATCCCTGCATAGGTATCGTCACTGATATAGTGCTCGATTTTGCAAGCATCCTCTTTGGCGGTTTCCTCGTCCACCCCAGCAACATCCTGAAGGAATCCGGTAAGAGTCACATACTTATCAATAATCACTTCTGCGATTTTCTGACCCTTGATAGTGAACTCAATCTCTCCGTCTTCCTTCATGACGATGATATTGTCTTTACGAAGGTTCGACATGGCTCTGGAAACACTGGCTCTGGAAAGTCCCAGCTCTTTAGCCAAATCAACAGAATGAAGATGGGCTTTATCTTGCTTAAGTATATATATGTTTTTGATATAATCCTCTGATGCCTTGTTCATTTTGTCCCTCAATCACATTTATCTACTGTTATTTTGATGATGTGGAATCACAAGATGAGCATCCACTGCATCCTGAACATCCACAGCCGCAGGAAGATCCACCCTGCTTCTTTGTCTTAATCATTGAACGAATAATGCCAGCAACGATTAAGATAAGCACTGCTAAAACAACTATTGTTCCAATATTTTCTGTAATCCATGAAATCATATCTATTACCTTCTTAATTATATCTAAGCAATCTCAAGCTTTGATGCCTCTTTGTACTTCTTGAAGAAAAGCATGTAGATAATACCTGCTAATAATACAATTGATACGATAAGACCAATAATATTTACATTACCTGTTAATGCATTTCCAAACTGTGTAATCATTAATGCTACTACATAAGCGAATCCACACTGGTATGCGATTGCAAACCATGTCCATGTTGCATTGTTCATCTCACGCTTGATAGCACCGATTGCAGCGAAGCATGGTGCACAAAGAAGATTGAATACGAGGAATGAGAATCCTGTAATGCCTGTAAATGCCTGTGAAAGCGCCTGCCATGCAGTCAACTCTCCGCCACCATAAAGGATACCCATTGTACCTACGATGTTCTCCTTAGCTACAAGACCTGTGATTGATGCAACGGCTGCCTGCCAGTTACCCCATCCAAGTGGAATGAAGATCCAAGCGATAGCATTACCAATCTTAGCAAGGATAGAGAACTCAAGCTCATCCTCTGCAAGCATTCTGAATCCGTCCTCTGCGAATCCGAAGTAGCTTGTAAACCAAACAACGATTGTTGAAAGTAAAATGATTGTACCAGCCTTTTTGATAAATGACCAGCCACGCTCCCACATTGAACGAAGTACGTTACCAAGTGTAGGCATATGATATGCAGGGAGCTCCATAACGAATGGTGCTGGATCGCCTGCGAACATCTTTGTCTTCTTAAGCATTACGCCTGAAATAACGATTGCTGCCATACCAATAAAGTATGCTGATGTTGAAACCCAAGCTGAGCCACCAAAGATAGCTCCGGCAATCATAGCGATAAATGGAACCTTGGCACCACAAGGAATAAATGTAGTTGTCATGATTGTCATTCTTCTATCACGCTCGTTTTCGATTGTACGGCTGGCCATAACACCAGGAACACCACAACCTACACCAACAAGCATAGGGATGAATGACTTACCTGAAAGACCAAACTTTCTAAATACTCTATCGAGAACGAATGCGATTCTTGCCATGTAACCACATGCCTCAAGGAATGCAAGCATAAGGAAGAGTACAAGCATCTGTGGAACGAAACCAAGAACTGCACCTACCCCAGCTACAATACCATCAAGGATAAGTCCCTTAAGCCAATCAGCAGTACCTGCTGCATCAAGTGCTGACTCAACAAGAGCAGGAATACCTGGTACCCATGTACCGTACTCTGATGGATCTGGCTCATCGCCGATTTCTTCAAGAGTCTTTACAGCAGCTTCATAATCAGAAATACTTGCTGTCTCTTCTGAAATTTCAAGTGTCTCCTCATCCTCTACTTCGTATGTGAACTCATCAACAGGAGCACTTCCATTTTCCTCTACAAAAACGTCATATCCATCAACGATAGCTGAAGCATCAGCATATCTTTCAGAGATATCACCGTATCCGCCATCCATACCAAAGAGATGGAAACCATCACCAAAGATGCAATCGTTTGTAAAATCAGTAGCAGGTGCACCTACGCCTACCATAGCAATCCAATATACAAGGAACATTACGATTGCGAAGATTGGAAGACCAAGCCATCTGTTAGTTACTACCTTATCAATCTTATCTGATACTGAAAGAGAGCCTTCGTTCTTTTTCTTGTAGCAAGACTTGATTACCTGAGCGATATAAACATAACGCTCATTTGTGATAATACTCTCTGAATCATCATCCATTTCTGTTTCAGCAGCCATGATATCTTTTTCAATATGCTCAAGCTTGTCAGCGGCAATATTTAACTGCTCTAAAACCTTATCATCACGCTCAAATACCTTGATAGCATACCATCTCTGCTGCTCGTCTGGAAGATTGTGAACAACTGCTTCCTCGATATGAGCGATTGCATGCTCAACTGGACCTGAGAATGTATGAAGAGGAACTGTCTTGCCATTCTTAGCTGCCTTGATAGCCTCTTCTGCAGCCTCTGCTGTCTTGTCGCCCTTAAGAGCAGAAATATCAACAACCTTGCAGCCTAACTGACGTGATAATTCATCAATGTGAATCTGGTCGCCATTTTTTCTAACGATATCCATCATGTTAACAGCTACAACCACTGGAATACCAAGCTCTGTAAGCTGTGTTGTAAGATAAAGATTTCTCTCAAGATTTGTACCATCGATGATATTTAAGATAGCATCTGGACGCTCGTTGATAAGATAATTTCTGGCAACAACTTCTTCCAAAGTGTAAGGTGAAAGTGAGTAGATACCAGGAAGATCAGTGATAACTACGTCATCATGTCCCTTAAGCTTACCTTCCTTTTTCTCAACTGTAACACCAGGCCAGTTACCAACGAACTGATTTGAACCTGTAAGTGCATTGAACAATGTGGTCTTACCACTGTTTGGATTACCTGCAAGTGCAATTGTTATGCTCATAATTAATTCTCCTCCACTTCTATCATTTCCGCATCAGCCTTGCGAAGTGATAATTCATAATTTCTTACTGTAACCTCGATTGGGTCACCAAGTGGTGCTACCTTGCGTACGAATACTGAAGTATTCTTAGTAATACCCATGTCCATTAGTCTACGCTTAACAGCGCCTTCACCATGTAGCTTTACAACAGTAGCTGTCTCTCCGATTTTTACATCTCTCAATGTTTTCAATGATTATTCCTCCTCTTACTAGATCATAATTTTTCTAGCCAGTTCATCGCTGACTGCCACTCTGCTCTCTTTAACCTTTACGATAAGATTCTCGCCAAGTGTACTCACTACGCTAACCTCACCGCCTACGTTAAAGCCTAGGTGTTCCAAATGTTTTTTCACCTCAGGGCTTCCACCGATTTTTTTAATTATCTGAGTTTCCCCTGGTTCTGCATAAATCAATGGCATCATACATTTCCTCGCTTTTATCTAATTTCGATTAGTGTCACCTAACCGTATACCCTAAATAATGGTTAGCAGTTGCTAACAACTACTAACCATTACTAAGTATAGTTAGCACGTGCTAACTTGTCAAGCATATTTATAAATTTATTTAAAGTTTTTTCTTCTTAAAATAATTGCACCAATACTTGACACTACAAGTACTAAAACAATGATAAAAATGATTATTCCAGTATTAGATTCTGCTTCTGCTGCAGTTGGTACTTCCTCTGGGAAAATCTCAGTAACTGTATCTTCTACAGCATCCTCTGATTCAGGTTCTTCTACAACTGAGTCAGCCACAGGTTCCTCCTCTTCATTTTCAAGGAGATTTTCTGTTTTTTCAGCCACCTCAGAGTCAACTTTATTCTTTACCTTAGCATTAGATTTTGCTGTAATCTTTTCTCCTGCCATAGGCACCTGTGTTTCAGGAATAATAGCTGTATTGTTATTTCCCAGCTCTGCAATTTTAGTTGTAGAGCTTACTACTGATGATGTTGTTCTATTTGATGTATCTGAAGAGCTTCCTGATAATTTTTCAGTTGAGCTGTTTTTTGTTGAGCTGTTTCCAGTCTCAGCCTTCTTGTTATCATCTGTTTTAACTTCTTTAGCTGTTAGTACCGCAATACCATCTTTTATAATCCAACTCTTAAGTCCTGCTGAACCTCTGTTGTAGTAAATGCTCATAATACCACCAAGTTCGTTATCAGCAATCTCAAGCTCACTGACTACGTTCTTTACATTCTCATTAAGCAAGGCTGCAAAGTCTTTTGAACCAATTTCTTCTTTTGTCTTTCCAAAAGTAACATCTTTACTGCTTCCGGTACCATCTGCACCGGTGTAAACAACTTTAATCTCGCTACCATTTTCGATAATTTTTGCATCCTGGTTGAAGTAGCAATTTCTATCATAGGCTATGTTGGCAATTCTGCCGTCCATAATACCAATATCTACTGTTGGGCGATTTGAAGTTACATTTCCCAAAGCGTAACAGTTGTACTGAAATGCTCCAGCCATTCCTGTAAATCCACCGATGTGAACCTTGTTGTTTGTATTTGCATTACCATATACATCACCAAGAGCATAACAATTTAATACGTTTATACGATTTGTTACTGAGAACATTCCACCAGCATAAACATCACCTTCTTCGGTAATTGCTCTGATACTTACATCTGTATAGCAGTTTGTTACCTCGCCTCTAAGCATGCTTGCAGCCAGACCTGCACCACGTGATGCAATATCATCTGCTTTTACAGAAATCTTACCTGTCACAGAACAGTTATCTATGAAGACACCATTCTGGCCAGTTCCTACAAGACCTGCTGTGTATGTGTCATAAGAAACTTCATTGTTGATATAAATATCACGAAGGTTAATATTCTTTAATTCAACCTTTAAAGTATCATCACCATATGTAAGATTTGTCTCGTAATCTCCACCTGTAAATCCAAACATTGCAGCGGTGTACTGGCTTGCTGGATTGCTTCTTGTTCCAATTGTTAAACCTGTAATTGTGTAACCATCTCCATCGTAGTTTCCTCTGAAAGGATAAGCTGAATACAATATAGGATCACCCTTAATCTTTGCTTTAATTGCAAATCCTATTGGAAGCCATTCTTTATCAGAAAGCTTTATATCTGCTGTCTGCTTAAAGTATTTGCCCTCCCATGTTTCATCAGCATTAATAGCCTCAGCTATATAGCGAAGCTGCTTTTCATTTGAGATTAGATAAGGACTTTCTTTTGTACCGTTACCTCCTGCGAACTGTTTTTCGTCTCCTGCGCCGTAACCTGTTCTATCTCCATAGATAGCCTTATCCTTAGCACGTGCAAGAGCCTTCTCATAGTTTTCAGAATCAGATTTACTTCCAGATATAATACTCTCAGAAACAATCTCATTGTTCTTTACTGTAATTTTTACAGTAACCTTTCCAGCATTATCTCTTCCGTACCAATCTCCATCTCCCATAACAATAGGAGTAACTGGCACCTTCTCCTCTTCTGGCTGAAGGTATATCGTATTTACGAATTCATCTGAAAGAGTAACAATATTATTATCCAGTTTCCACTTTCTAAAACAATCATTCTTCAAACCATATTTTGAAATATCAATTCCAAAGGTCTCAAAATTTGAATTAAGCTTTTCTACCAATTTGCTATATGTTTCAGTAGTGAAACTCTCAAGGCTTCCTACTACACCACCTTCGTATGCCACTCCTTCTTCATTTACACCACCAACTGTTTTAGTACCGTAAGGCTGAACCTGTGCTTCTTTTCGACCTGCAATTTTCATTGTCTTTTCGATATCAAAATAACTCTGATATGCTTTACCGATACCCGTTACCCAGCCAGTAATTGCTCCTGTGTAAATACTATAATGCTCTGATTCTGTGTCACCGCTACCGTAACAATTAACCAAATCTCCGGCATTTACACCCACGATAGCACCTACCGCTGACATACCTTCTATCTCATTTTCAATATCACGAGCCATACTTCCAAAGTATGTTCCAGTGGAGTAACAGTTCGCCACAAGACCTCTGTTTGTCATACCTGTGATTCCGCCAACAGAAGCAATTGATTCACCATACTCTACCTTTGAGCGCAAGCTTACATCTGTATGACAATTAATAATTGCACCCTTATACTGTCTGGCTGCAATACCACCTACATAGGCATTCTTTTCGGCAGTTGTTGATTCAATGATTCCCTGAACAGAACAGTTATCAATAACAGCGCCCTTATAAGAACCACTATCACTAAGTCCCTGCATATAACCTACGATTCCACCTACAAAAGAGGCATCCTCACGATATGCATAAATTGCAACATTTGTAAGATGTAAATTCTTAACAACAGCATCTACACCAATATTTCCAAAGAATCCAAGGGCGTTTGAAAAATCTTCCACGTTTTTACTAAGTCTTCTTGGATTTGATTTTGTTCCTTCTTTTAATCCATTAATAGTATGTCCTTTACCATCAAAAGTTCCATTAAAAGCGTACTGACTACCACCAACTGGCTCCCAGTTATCTATTCCAGAAATATCAATATCCGATATAAGTTCCACATACTTATTATCATACAAAACAGAATCTTCTAAAGAACCTGCAAAAGCTACAAGCTGCTCTACATTTGAAATCTGATAAGGATTCTCTTTTGAACCATCTCCTGCTTCAAAGATTGATGAATCTACATCCTTATTTTTCCACTCATCACCTATAGTGTTAGTAGTACCATCTGTCTCTATGGTCATTTTAGAAACAACATTTTCTGTAGTTCCCATAGCAGTACCAACGATTCCACCTGCATTAACACTTGTATCACCTTTTGTGCTAATAGTTCCTGCTGAAGTGGAATCAATTATTTTTGAGTTCATCTTGGTAAGACCTGCGATTCCACCAATATCTGCCATCACTCCATCTTTAAGTTCTGCCATGATATCCACATCTGAATAGCAACTCTTCACCTCAGATTTAACCATCATGTTACCAGCAATTCCTCCAACAGAAATAGCCGCTGAGTCAGACTTTACATTAAGCTTTCCACTTACCTGGCAATTTGAAATAACTGCTGTTCTTTTTAAATCTCCAGTAATAATACCTGCATTCAAGCCATAGTCTGGTGAAGCTGACACTGATGCATTCATCACCTTAAGATTCTTAACAACCGCTCCCGCCTTAAGGGCCGTAAAGAGTCCCTCATCAGAGACATTTTCGCTATTGATTGTCATGTTATAAATTGAGTAATTATTTCCATCGAAGGTTCCGGCAAAAATATCAAAACCATCAGATGTTCCTATAGAATTGAAGTTCTGTGAAGACGATAAAGTTATATCATTTGTAAGACTTACATACTCACCTGCATATGAATTTCCTTCATCAACGTTCTTGGCAAAAAGCTCTAACTGCTTCACATTGCTAATAAGATAAGGATTTTCTTCTGTTCCTTCACCCTTGATAGTATCATCAGAGTCTGTTGGGTTCTCTGGATTCTCCGGATCCTCTGGAGTACCTGGATTTTCTGGTTCCTCCGGCTCTTCAGGATTGCTCTTTTTCTCAGCCTGTGAAAAAGCATCCTTTACTGCAGCCTTTATGGCATTAGAACTAATAGTAGCTCCGCTGATTCCGTCTATTTCATCAATCTCCGAAAAGGTTGGCTGTTTTTCGTTTATTGTAGTAAATAAAGCTGTAGCCTTAGCCCATAGCCCTGGGGTTTCCTGCTGTGAAACTTCAGATGCTTCTACCACCTTTCCATCTTTTATTGTAACTGAAACAGACACTTCTCCGTTCTTGCCAGTTGCGACACCAGTGTAGGTGCCATCTTCGTAAGAAATTATTTCTTCCGCTGAAACGACGACATTTGCGGAAAATGAAGACACAAGTAAAGCAGCTGCCAAGGCACCTGCTTTTACTTGCTTACATAATCCCTTATTTTTCATACATGCTCTCCTTTTGGTTTTATATTTCTGATTAGAGTTATTCACATCTAACCGCTAATTCAAAAGGATAACACAAGTTAGTTAAATCTACAATAAGTTTTTTATGCCAATTTCCACCCATCAGTGACCATCTGCTTATTAAGCATATGAGCATACACTCCCTTGGTTCCGTGAAGCTGCTCAGGTGAGCCCTGCTCTGCCACGATACCATCTTTCAGAACAACAATCTTGTCTGCACCATCTACTGTACGCATACGATGGGCAATAACAAGAACTGTCTTGTTCTGAATCAAAGCTGAAAGCGCCTCCTGAATAAGGGATTCATTGTCAACATCAAGGGACGCTGTAGCCTCATCCATAAGAATAATTGGTGCATCCTTCAGGAATGCTCTTGCAATAGAAATACGCTGACGCTCACCACCTGATAACTCTGAACCATTCTCACCAATCAAAGTGTTATAACCATCAGGTAACTTCTCCACGAACTCATCACAGTGGGCAAGCTTTGCTGCTGCCATAACCTGTTCATCTGTTGCATCCTTGTTACCAATTCTGATGTTCTCCAAAACTGAGTTATTGAAAAGAGTTACATCCTGGAACACGATAGAATACATTGATAAAAGTGTCTCTGGATCAATCTTTGATATATCCATTCCGCCAACAGTAATCTTTCCGCTGTCTATATCCCAGAATCTTGCTGCAAGTCTTGACACTGTAGTCTTGCCACCACCTGATGGTCCTATGAGAGCTGTTACTTCGCCCTGCTTTGCAACAAAGCTTACATCTCGAAGAACAGCCTCTCCCTCCTCATAGGAGAACTTAACATTCTTAAACTCAATATCATATCCGTTATTAGATAACTGAGAGATACCAGTCTGTTCTGGATGTGAAAGGATTTCATCCATTCGCTCACACTGTGTGTCTGTAGCAATAAGCGCTGCAAAATTCTGTAATGAAATCTGAAGTGGTTCATACATTCTTGACACTACAAGCAAATACATGAAAAACGTAAATACGTTAATCTCTCCCTTTATGAGAAGTGACGAACCCACAACTGCTACTGTTCCAATTCCAAATTTTAATATCATCTGAGCATTACATACAAATGCTGCATTAGCAAACTCGGACACAATGTTGTGAGTCTCTACAGCTTTAATCTTTTTTGTAAGTCCAACCATGTATGCTTCCTGTGCATTGTAAGCTCTTAAATCTCTAACAGTCTCCAAAGCTTCCTGAATTCCATCAAGGCATGCGACCTTATATCTGCTTCCTTTTCTGTTAAGCTTATGCATCATTGTTCTAGAATAAAAAACAATGAAGAATGAAATAGGTACTACCCACACTGCTGCAAGAGCCATTCTCCAATCAAAGAAGAATAAGCTGATTACGATAATGACAGTAGAAATCATGGCACCCACTAATTCTGGAAGCCAATGTGAGGATGCTGTTTCAATAATTGCACAATCCATCATGATTGTGTTTGTGAGGTCTGCTAAATCCTTTTTTCCAAAGAAGGAAAGTGGAATTCTTCTAAGCTTTTCTGCAAGGCTTCGTCTTCTGACACCACTTTCGATATATGTCGAATAGAAGGTTGCGCCGTACTGGTAATACTGAGATATAAATACTGCTGCAAGACAAATCAGAATTCCTACGATATAAAACACTGGTCTTTCCGCAGGGGTTTTACCGCTTAACAAATCTGATGAAAATGAAAACAAAACTCCTACAGGTAACATTTGAGCAAGGTTTCCGATAGTACAAGCCACAAATGCTGTTACCATATCCTTTGCACCTTTTTCAGAAAGGGCATATTTGTGTTGTAACTTTTCTTCTAATCTTCTCATGCTCCCTTACCTACCTTCCAATTGATTGACTTGTTATACTCTGACCACATGTGGTTATAAATACCTGCTTCTTTGATAAGACTATCATGTGTACCGCTTTCCACGATTTTTCCACCTGAGAGAACGCAAATCTTATCTGCATCCACAACAGTTGAAAGTCTGTGAGCAATCATAATCACTGTCTTATCCTTTGACAAATTTGCAAAAGCCTGCTGTACCTTTGCCTCGTTATCTGGATCTGCAAATGCGGTAGCCTCATCAAGAATAAGAATTGGTGAATTCTTTAAAAATGCTCTTGCGATGGAAAGTCTTTGTGCTTCACCACCGGATACATATACGCCCTCTGTTCCAATCATTGTGTTAACTCCCTCTGGGAATTTTTCAATGATATCCATGCACTGTGCATCCTTCAGAGCCTGCACAACCTGTTCATCTGTAGCATTAGGATTTCCCATTCTGACATTTTCCAGAATAGACATTTTTAGAAGCTTACTATCCTGAAAAACATAGGATACATTCTGCATCAATTCAGGAGTAGCAATATCCTTTACATCCACGCCACCGATTTTAATAGAACCACTTTTCACATCCCAGAATCTTGCAATAAGTGAAGCAAGTGTTGTCTTTCCACCACCTGATGGCCCCACGAATGCGATGTGCTCACCAGGATTAATTGAAAGGCTGATTCCATCAATGGCATTTCCTTTTTTGTCATCGTAAGAGAAATTAACATTATCAAGAACAATGCCTGCATCCTTAGGTGTTTTAGGAGTGCTAGTTTCAGGAAGAGGTTCTACATTAAGAATAGAATCCATTCTGTTTAAGGCATCCATTACAATCATCTCACTTTCACCTGAGTATGCCACTTTCATAAGTGTGACTGTAAGGATTGGTGTGATGATAATATAGAAAAGGATGTTAAATATAAACGTATTTGCGATACCCTCTCCACCAAAGATAAAGGCACAGGCAACAAGTGCTGCAAAAACTGCATTTGCCAAGGTTACAAAAGCAGTCATAGGAATTCTTACCGCTGTGGTATAACCAACTGTCCATGCCTCATATTTATCAATGGCTTCTTTGAAACGCTTGAAAGAAAATACTGTCTGTCCAAAGGTCTTAACAACAGGAATGCCTCTTACATACTCTACTGCCTCTGATGTCATGTCTCCTAAGGCATCCTGATACTCTGCCATGGCTTTTTTCATCTTATCGCCCATCATAAAGCCCATAGATAAAAATGCTAAAAGTGCAGGTATGAGACAGACAAGTCCAATTCTCCAATCAAAGTAAACAAGCATAAAGATTAGACCAACTGGAGTGACATAGCTTACCGCTTTATCTGGAAGTGAGTGTGCCAAAAAGGTTTCTGTGGCAGCGCTTGAATCTGCCACTATCTTTCTAATCTTTCCGCTTCCCTCTGACTCAATGTATCCCATAGGAAGCTTCATGATATGTTCCATCATTGCAACTCTCATATTTACCTGAACTCTAAAGGCAGCAATATGAGAGCACATCAAAGCCGCTATGTATACCAACATTGAAAGGAGGGCCATTCCAACTGCGGTCCAGCCATATGCCTTGATGTGCACTGCCTGTGAAAAATCAGGCCTCACCTCAATTACCTCTCTGATAATTGCCCATATGTAATAGAAAGGTGCCAACGCTAGAAGTGCTGATATAGCTGCCAATATCCATGAGGCAATGGTAAGATACTTATGATTCTTCGCATATACGAATAATTGTTTTATTACCCCTTTGCTATCTTGCTGTTTCATTGTTTTTCTCCTTATATTAGATATGTCTACCCAGTGTTAGTTTTCACTAACCTTTTCATGTAAAATCTACCCCATAACTTCTTTTTTGTCAACAAGAATTATGTTATAAAACGATTTTTGTCATTCAAAAAGGACGCCCTCATAAGGAGGACGTCCTGATAAATAAACGTTATTCTACGCTCTTTAGAGCGTCTGTCATTGGTATTCTTTTGATTCTGCGCATATCAAGCAGTACTACTATCAAATAAGAGACTATAACCATAATTACCATCTTCAGATAGTCCTTTGGTCCTGAATAGAATTTAAACCATCCATTCATCTCATACATAATGATTTTCCAGAATTCACTAATAACAAAAGTACTAAGATTTGCTGTAATGGCTGCAAATATCACAACCATAATTGTTGTAAGTCGGATGAATACACTGTTAATTTCTCCAGAAGTGTAACCTAATACCTTTAGCATGGAGATTGAGACTGTATTCTTTTCTATGATGATTTTGGTAAGCAATAGTATCAAAAGTACCGCTATGGCCATACATGCATATGAGAAATAATCCATGTATCCACCCATGGAATGATCAAGCTGTCTTACCATCTTTAAAATATCATCCACGGTAACTTCTGTAAGGATATTATCCTCGTCCAAATCATCCAGCTTTTTCTCAGACATGAAGCCTGTGAAATGATCTTCATCGTAATCAAAGATTTCATTAAACTTGTCATTTGGCATAAAGATAGCCACTATACCAGGCTGATTATAGATTCCCTTAATCGTGAAATCATAGGTATCACTGGTGTAGTGTTCCTTTAAGGTAATCTTCTGACCTTCCTGGAGAGAGAACTTATCAGCAAAAGGTTCAGATACCCATACCTCATATTTATCAACATCATAAGGAAGATTAAAGTATTTGCTGTTATTCGTATATCCGTATGCTGTCACTTCCTCATCAACATGCACTCCATCTATTGTAAGAAGAATGCGGGAGCTGTATTCTTCAGCAGATTTCTCATCAGTTGTAATCTTATTTCCATCTGCATCCACAGATTTTTTAAGAATATACTGATGATTAGCAATCATATAATCGATGGCGTGGTTCTGATAATTCTTTAATGTAGCAGGTAGCCCTACTGCAAAGCTAAGAGAAATCATTACAAACCATATTCCGATAAACAGGGTGAAATAGCCTGTCACATTCTGCATTAATATTCTAAGCCTGAAGCGATTTAAGAAGCTCCAACGTGGCAAACGAATAGCCTTTTTTCTTTTTGATTTACTCAAATCTCTTCGTAAGAACTGTAATGGAGAATACTGAAGCTTTCCAGAAATAACCACAAAGTTTATCACTATTACAAGTAATACCGGATATACGGTAGTCTTGATAAAAGCATCAGAATTCCACAATGTCTCATAAGTAGGCAGACTATAGGAATTGTAATACATGTTTACAACTACGTTTTTAAAGTATGAGTATCCTAAAACATTACCGATAAGAGCAGCAAGCAATGTTACTATTATAGGAACTGTCACGTAATGTCGTAAGAGTTCTCCCTTTGTGTAGCCCGAGGCTCTTAAGGTTCCAATTACAGAAGCTTCGTTAACGATAGTATTACTTACTGCTATCGCAAAGATAAAGGCGATAACTGCTATGAGGATAATAAGTAAAACTTCTCCCATTATCTTATCTTTGCCAATATCATCCTGGGAGAAATGAATAGCCTCATTGAGATATTCAGGGAGATATCCTGTAACCTCATTTAGATGCTCAAAATCAGGATTATCCTCATCTCCTCCAGTAGCAGCAAGCTTATAAAGTCGCTCAACAATATCATCGGATTTTAATTTCTTATCCTCAGTATCCTTTGGTTTATCATTGTACGTAAATGCGTATTGATAAACTGTAGCGCCTTTAATGCTGTCAAAACCTTCCTGAGCGACTACAGCAACATCGAAAGTAATAGCATTGAAAATAATCTCGCTGTTATCCTCATAAAGGGCACTATAGTCAGAAAAAGCTACCAGACCAGTAACCTTCATGTTATTACCATCAACTCTGATGTAATCACCAATCTTTACGCCGACATTTTCAGCGTGCATTCTGTCTATAGCAATCTCATCCTTAGCTTTTGGAAATTCACCTTTCATAAGGCAAATTTTATTAACCTGGTCTCTGTTTACAAAGACTCTGATGTCAGATTTCTCTGCGTTTTTCTTATTTGGGATGCGTTCACTTACCTGCTTATAATACTGCTTATAGGTGGTGATTCCCTCATCCTCAATGGCGTCTATAAGCTTGTCTGTAGCTTCATCCCTTAAGTTAAAATAGCCATCTGCGATATTGTATTTTTCAAAGGATTCGTTGCCTGCTGTCTCCATACTATTGTTAGCCACAAACAGACCACAAACGAATCCTATGGTGATTACCATAATCCCAAATAAGGCAAAGTATTTTTTCCATTCTCCAAGTAGCTCTCTTGGAATTCTTCTAATAAGTGGTGATCTCATTTTATCACCCCCTTACCAATCCAAATCAGCTGCGCTAGTCTTGTTCTCATTCACTATGTTTTTACGGACAACACCGTCACGGAGCTTGATAGTATGGTCAGCCATATGAGAAATCGCTTCGTTGTGAGTAACCATGATTATCGTATTTCCGTATCGCTGATTTACACTTTCAATAAGTCCAAGAATTTCCTTTGATGTGTTGTAATCAAGGGCTCCTGTAGGCTCATCACAAAGAAGAATATCTGGATTTTTTACAATTGCTCTACCTATGGAAGTACGCTGTTGCTGTCCACCAGAAAGCTGGTTTGGAAGTTTATAGCGATGTTCGAAAAGACCAAGCGTATGAAGTAAATCATCAATATCAAGTGGTTTGTCTGAAAGATATGCACCTACCTCGATGTTCTCCTTCACATTAAGATTTGGAATAAGATTGTAAAGCTGGAATACATATCCGAGGTGCTTACGTCTGTAATTAGTCAGCGCCTTCTCATTCATATCCTCAAGCTTTTCTCCATCAATAGAAATGTAACCAGAATCTGCACTATCAACACCCCCGATGATATTTAGCAGTGTAGATTTTCCTGAACCTGATGGTCCTAAGAGTACACAAAACTCCCCCTTAGCCACCGAGAAATCTGTTCCCCTTAAAACTTCCTGCCTACTATCACCTTCCCCGTAGGCTTTATAAATCTGTTTTACCTCTAAGAAATTCTCTGGCATAATAAGTCCTCCTTTCCAAGCTCGTCATGGTTAGTCTAGTCTTACCTTTGAACATATGATAATATATTCATATGTTATTTGCAATAACTTCTTAAAGATTTTCCTCTCCCCAACGCTTTAGTTCTAAAAGAATAGGAATTAATGATTTTGCTTTATCAGTAAGAGAATACTCTACCCTTACAGGCATTTCATCATACTGCACACGTGAAATCATACCATCCCCCTCCAGTTCCTTTAAAGACTGAGCCAGCATAGTATTTGTGATTCCAAAAACGGAACGCCTTAGATCTCCATAGCGCACTACTTCATTATTATCGATGACGCAAAGAATCATAATCTTCCATTTTCCACCAACAATATTTAATACCTTCTTAAGTCCACAGCTCTCACCTGCTATATCTTCACATAATGGTTCTTTCTTTTCTTTACTCATATTCTTTTCCTCGTGCTGGTAAGTTTTTTCTTACCAGGTTAATTTATTTTGCGTAGTTGATATATTTTTCTTACCACATATAATAAACGTAGTTCAAAAACAAAGCAAGTATAGGAGTCTATATGGTTAAGAAAAAAGCAATTCCAGACAAGGACAGATGTGTGGCCTGCGGAGTATGTGCACTACAGTGTCCGCGAAAGGCTATCAACATTTATAGGGGATGCTATGCAGTTGTGGAATTAGAAAAATGTGTAGGATGTGGAATTTGTTCCAAGGCATGTCCCGCTAATGCAATAACAATTAATGAAATTAAGCAGGAGGTAACAAATGGCTAAGAATAAAGTGAAACGACATTGGTATGAGTACCTATGGATTTGGTCTATCGTTTATTTTACCTTAGGATTTTTCAATATTCTCTTTGCATGGCTTGGAATGATTGATTTCATTCTTCCTTTGATTTTTGCAATTGTAGGTGGAAATAAATGGTTCTGTAATCACATGTGCGGTAGAGGTCAGTTGTTCTGGGTTTTAGGACGAAATATGAAATGTTCCAGAGGTAAGGCTGCACCTGCATGGCTATCATCAAAATGGTTCAGATATGGATTTTTGGCATTCTTCCTTACAATGTTTGGAACAATGGTATTCCAGACCTATCTTGTATTCTCTGGTGCTGGCACACTAAGAAAAGCCATCAAGCTGTTTTGGACTTTTAAGGTTCCTTGGCAGTGGGCTTATAATGGAAGCCTTTTTCCTGACTGGGTAGCCCAGTTTGGATTTGGTTTCTACAGTCTTATGTTAACTTCAACGTTAATCGGATTGATTGTTATGGTATTATATAAAGAACGTACCTGGTGTACATTTTGTCCTATGGGCACAATGACACAGGGAATCTGTAAATTAAAAAATAATGATAAATAGGAGTCTAAAAATGGAAAGAAAAGAATTAGCAGTAGAACTTAAGCACAACGGCTACAATTGCTGTCAGGCAGTACTTTGTTCTTTTAAGGATGAGCTTTCTTGCGCTGAGGGAGATTTAAAGAAAATGGGTGCTTCCTTTGGTGTCGGCATGGGATGCATGGAAGCTACCTGCGGTGCCCTTTGTGGTGCACAGATGGTTCTTGGCATGAAGAAATATGAAGGTATGCCTATCCTCAGGGACGCTGCAGCTGTAGCAAAGGCTTTTGAAAGCAAATGCGGTGCTACAATCTGCAAGGACCTTAAGGGTGTTGAAACTGGTGTGGTAAAATGCGAATGTGATGACTGCGTTAGAAATGCAGTGGAAGTATTAGAGACACACCTTACCAACTAGTTTTCAAACTCATCTCTTCTATCCATAAAGAATCTGTAATAGGACTGCACATTTTTAAGCTTGTGCCAATCATTAGGGCCTGCAGGTTCTTTATCCAAATCATAAACAAGAGCATTTTTTAATGACAAGATAAACGGAGAATGTGTTGCAATAATAAACTGGCATCTAAATGCACGGACTGACTGCTCTAGGAAATTCACCAGTTCCAACTGCATCTCTGGCGACAGGCTGTTTTCTGGCTCGTCTAAGATATAGATGCCATTTTCCTTTATCTTGCTGGTGAAATATTTGAAGGCAGATTCCCCGTTAGAATACTCGCGAACATTATCTAATAGGGTTTCTCTTATATACTTGGACTGAGTCTTTGATTTAGCAGCATTACGCTTTCTAAGCTCTTCGATATCATCTATTGATTTCAACTGATAAGAGCTGTACTTGTAATCCAGGTATTCCTCCAATCGCTCTTCCCTTTTTGTATCAATCCCTTCATTTAATCTTCTTATATCAAGCATATAGTCAAAAATATCATCCGAGGTAATGATAAGCTTTTCTTCCATCTGTGCATTGATATAATCCAGATCACAATAGCCCAGGTAATCCTCATAGAAATTAGAGCGATTATAAGGAGCCATTCTTTCGGCGCCAATCTTTTCAGCTATTATGTTAAGCATTGTGCTCTTACCAGAACCATTACCACCATAAAGGATAGTGACATCCTTAAACTCTATTTCATCTATGCCCTTCTGTGGAAGAATCATAAAAGGGTAAAAGCTGTCATAGCAGGTTCTTTGAATATCATTTAAATACAAGTCCTCAGCTATGCCTGATGCAAAATAAAAATTCTTTAAATAAACCAATTTACATTTTTCTCCCTATGCTGATATATTTAGCGATAACTCAATCTCATCATCATCTACCACACCGGTCTCTTCAAAACCTAGATTTTTGTACAATGCCAGCGCCAGCTTATTCTCTTTATTGCAAGTAAGTGTAACTCTATTAGAATCTCCAAAAGGCTTTGTACCTATGTAGGACATAACCTGCTCAAGAGCAGCTTTTCCATATCCTTTTCCCTGGTACTTTTCATCAATCATCATATGCCAGATATCGTACTCCGGAATATCATAATCATAGATTACCATGACGTAACCAACCATAACATTACCATCATATATTCCAAATGGCTGACACTGATTTCTGTATACATAGGCCTGGGCGAGGCTACGAATTGGATGAGAAACATACTTATCCTGTCCTGCTGCAAGATGCAAATTAAATGCATCAATAAAATTTTCTTCTGTGATTTTTCTAAGATTAATCATATGATTCCTCCATAAAATGTAATTACATAATTGATAACTAAAGGCTTGTATGAATATCCTAGAAGTATTGGCAAAAAAATACCGCGGCTTAATAAACCACGGTAAAATAAAATCTTATTAAAAATATGCCGAGGTCTTCAACAGATATTCAGATGTTATATTCATTCTTCTAATCATCATAATTGAACACCTCTCTTTCTTTGTAATCTATGTGTTTATCATACATTTTAGAAACAGTTTATGCAATATCCTTTATTATTAACTTCTTCTTAAGATAAATAGATTATTGTTGCTGCCATAATTATTCCCCCTGTTCTTGTATTATCTCAAAAGTACCCCTTCAAAGTATTGTTCCTGAAACTCAATTGCAGACAAAATGTCTTCATCCGAATATTCTATGCCATCCAATGAAACAATCCATTTATCCTCATTATCATTAGTCCTATGATAAACTGCAATAACCTTTCCTTCAAAGGTCTCTAAAGGCTCGTCTGCGCCCAATATATATACATCCTGTTCCTCTCCATCAGCTGCAAAAATCCCATCAACAAAGCCATAGTTAATTGGATAAATCATGTCTGGATAATCTGGATGTGTCGAGCCTAATGGACGATCGATATGACCTTTTACAATCGTGCCTATTATTTTATCCATCTCAAACCTTTCCTTCAAATTCAATAATTGGACATTCGTTATATACATTATTCACAGCTAGTTCCCCCATATTTTCATTATTCTACAATATCTTAAGAATGGTAATTTTGCAATTGAAGATTTATTTAGTGTGGCATATCTTTTTCGCATATACATCCCAAACCGTTAAAAACTCATTTTGGGATGTAAGAAATTAACATTTTCAGTTCACAAATCGCAGATTTAAGTATTTAGTATCATTCAAACATTGGGAATAGCATATTTTAAGAAACACCTTTATATAATATGAGAATTAATTTATGGACACTGAAAGAAAAAATACATCCCATTTTCAATAAAATTGCCTTTGGGATGCATTTTGAACCTTGAACCACACAATTTATATAAACCAAAAAAGAGCAACCAATTACTTGGTTACTCTCTTTTAAAGGATGCGGAAGGCGGGACTTGAACCCGCACGCTCGCAATGAGCACAAGATCCTTAGTCTTGCTCGTCTGCCAGTTCCGACACTTCCGCAAGAACTCTTTTGAAGTTCGCTTGTCTCAACGACAAGACATAATATATCAGAGAAACCGGCATGCGTCAACGGTTTTTGGCAAATTAAAGTGACTAACTTTACTCCGTTAAATCAGATAATTCTGACACCTTAATCAACCACTCCGTTGAACAATAAATACTGATGCCATGGCTCGTAGCAAGAGCCCTTTAAATGCACTCCATCACCGGAAAGTGAATCATCAAGATTGCCTTCTCCATCATCAAGCATATCATTAACATTTAGATAAAAAATGTGCTGATAATCTATCAAATCAAACAGAGCTGCATTTCTTACATTTATATTTCCATTATTGTAAAGAGGATCGCCCTCGCTCTTCTCTTTAGTCACATGCATAGTACTGTTGATAAAGATAAGTGCATCTGGTTGAATCTCCAAAATCCTGTTGATAACATCTGCGTATGCATCATGATATGTCTCGTTGGTACCACGGCCAATCTCATTGATTCCCACCATGATGTAGACCTTAGAGAAGGAAATCTTAGACAGTGCTTCGAAAAGAGTCTCCTTTGGACCATTCTCCACATCAATCCAGGCATCCTTTTGAAGGTTGTATATAGTAAGTGATTTCTTTGCAAAAAAGGTAGCCCTTGAATCAATCTCAGGACAATACTGAGAAAGTCCTACCATTCTGGAATCACCGATAAATACAGCATCGTCAAAGTAGGAATCCTCCACCTTTGTAAAGGACTTTGGCTCTACCACCTCAATCTTTGCCTCTGGCTTTGGCTTCTCTTCCTCCGTCGTCTGAGCTTTAGGCTGTGATTCCTCCTGTTTTTCTTCAGGGCTCCAAGGATATACACCTGCTGTTGCCCCCTTTAGCATGGGCGCCATAACCGGCTCCTTATCAACACCTGCAGAAAATTCCTGATACTTTTCAGGTGTATAAATGTAGCTGCACACCGAAAGCCCCACTGCAGATATCACTATTAAGATAATCAATAAATAACTTTTAATCTTCATAACCAAATCCTCTAGAATCTCAGATACATAAATGGATTACCAGCTGAATTTGCAAGACTAATAATTGAAATCCAAAACATCACAAATAAAACCAAAGTAACTAATATATTTTCCTTGTGCTTTCTATAAAATGTCTGCACAAAAGGAATAACTAAAACTAATCCCATCAATAAGTATGGCCAGTAAGATGGTAATAAATAAAGGATATCGTTCTTATTTACTGCAATTCCATTATTTATAACGGGGAATAAGCGAAGACCATATGTACATAGTCTTCTTACTGAATGAATAGCAAAGATTACCCATGTACATGGAATGACCACCCAGACATTTATGTGACCAATAATCTTGAAGGCAATATTCCACTTTGAAAGAATGAACTTTTCCACAAGTATAATCACGAAAAGAACCATTGCCCACAAAACAAAGTTTGTAGTCATGCCGTGCCACAGACCTGTTATCAACCATACCACCAGCAAATTAAAAATGGTACGGCCATTGCCCTTCCTACTTCCGCCAAGAGGGATATAAATATAATCTCTGAACCAGCTTCCCAACGTAGCATGCCAGCGTCTGTAAAAATCTGAAACCGAATTAGCAGCATATGGCTGGATAAAGTTCTCAATAAAAGGAAATCCCAACATGACACCTATACCAGCAGCCATAAGGGAATATCCCCAAAAATCAAAATAAAGATTCATGGAGTAAGCATAAGCACCAAGCCATGCAAGTGGTGTAGATATACTCTCGTATCCAATAGTCTTGATATCTGACCAAAGAACTGCCAAATGATCCGCTATCATAACCTTCATAAAAAGACCGATGACGAAATACTTTAATCCATCTTCTACTGATGCCAGTACAGTCAGCAAACGCTGGCCCCTAGATGGACGTTCTTCTTTTGGCACAACAGCCCAAAAACTGTTATCCTCCACATATGAATATCTGCTGATAGGTCCTGATAAAATCTGTGGGAACATAGTGAAATAAGCGGACATATCCCTAAAGCTGACTGTCTTAATCTGCTCTCTGTACAAATCCACCTGATAGGAAATCATCTTGAAAATATAGAAGCTAAGCCCTAACGGAAATGCGATTCCAAGCTTCAACCTTCCCGCCACCTTAAAGAAGGATAATAAACCAGCATTAAAAATGATAATGCAAACAAGCGCAGCTTTTTTCTTTTTAGAAACCAACTTTGCAAAGCCGAAATTGATAATTGTAGCCCCCACAAGAAGAGCGACAAACTTCCAGTCATTTACCACATAGAAGGCAATACTTGCAACTATAAGAAGCCAAGGTCTAACCTTGGCTGGAAAAACATAATATATTAATAAAAATAGAGGCACTGCTCTAAAAATGAAATTCAAATCCGAAAAGGTCATACTATCTCTCCCTACTCATATTTATAGTATACCCTAAGAATATACGCTATTCCATAAAATTAAAATTACCTTTTTGTTACGAAAAAATAAAACAGGCAACCCCGCTTTGAGGTTGCCTTAACAATTATTTTAATGTTTTTTGATATTTATCAATCACTTTATAAATTTCCATGTTTGGGTCATCTACCATTTTTATTTCAGTATCGAGCTGAATCAGCTTATCCTGTGTAGGTGAACGCATCTCCCATTTTGGAAGTCCCTCTCCGTTAGGATTCCCGGTCTTGGCAAAATTCACCCAATATTTCTGCATAACCTCAGAAAGCTTATAGTCCTCCTCATCATAGAGCCCAGGATGTCTCCAAAGATTTCCATAAGCATATGGCAACTCTCCAGCATGATAATTTGAAAGAACGTTATTTGTCTTGGTGAAATAGTATTCGTAGGTTGGAACGCCCTGTTCAATCAAGTAATTATTCCAAAGATAATGTGAATAGCTAAACCATATAGCAGAGTACGACTTATTAAGTGCCCCTTTAGCATCTCCCATAGCATCCACAATAAAATGCTGGTCACGCTGTGGACTGTCTGCTGGAACTACCTTAGCCATCTCCTCTGCCTGTTCCCCTAAATCTTCAGCCAAAAGTTCAACATAATTATCAGCTGTTGCTTTTGTTGTCAATAAGAAGGCATCAGCTTCCTTTACGTTGAAACCATTAAGCAAAGCCTTCTCGTGATTATTACCTTTTTCATATGTAAGATATGGCTGTTCAACAATAGCATATCCATCGATTGTCATTGCTGACTGATTACTGTCGTTTTTGATAAGCTCCCATGGAGAAATGTCTCTTAATTCAGCTGATGAGGATACTCCGAACGCATCGCGAACCTTTTTGCCTTCCTCCAATGCTATATCATAAGAACGGAAGGTATGGAAAGGCTCGATTGCAGTTATTCCACTAGATTCTGCTATAGCATATCTGAATAATCCTTCTGTAAGTGGTGATACACACAACGCATTTACACTGGATGAGCCTGCAGATTCACCAGCTATTGTAATCTGATTTGGGTCACCACCGAACTGCTCAATATTCTCATAAACCCACTTTAAAGCTGCAATCTGATCCAATAAACCATAATTGCCTGTAGTACCATTAGGTGATTCTTCCTTTAAGTCATCAGCAGTATAATAGCCAAGTGTGCCAAGGCGATATGCAAAGTTTACAAATACTACACCCTGCTTCGCCAAATCTTCACCTCTATACTCGGAATAGGAAGACTGACCTGTTGTAAGACTTCCACCATGAATATAGAAAATAACCGGCTTCAATTCCTTATCCTCTGTTTCAGGTGCCCATACATTTAAATAAAGGCAATCCTCACTCATGGCCTCCAGATATTCATCCCCAAACTTAACCTGATAATCATGCCAGCCAAGTATATGCGACAGACTGTCTACGAACGGATTGGAACGAGTCTGCATAGCCATAGGGCCAAATTCATCGCATTCTCTTACTCTATCCCATTTCTCTGGTTCCTGAGGCTCTCTAAAGCGTAAATCACCAACTGGCGCTTTCGCATACGGAATACCAGCATAAACTCTTACTGACTTATCCTCATTATAAACTCCTCTAAGATATCCCTGCTTTACCTGAACCACTTCAGTAATCTGTGGATTCTTTACATCAACAGCTGGAACATTCTTAATTGGAGGTTTTGTAAATATTAGATTTACAAAAAGAACCAGTATAAAAGCTACCCATGAAATAGTTTTAGCTTTTCTAGAAACAATATTCTGCTTCTTCAACATGTGTCTTTCCAAAAGCATGATAATGGCAGCAAGAACACCTACCACCCATCCGGCCAATAAATTTTTAGAAAGCTCTAAAATAACTAAATATACTAATGTAATCAGAATAACTAATATCGAAAAAATCATATCTATCCCTTTCTTCGATTTTACACAATTAAATTTATCTCAATTTTTCATATATCATATCACATAAAAAAAAATTGTAAATAAAACCTGTAAAAAAATTTTATAAAAAAAATGTGAATTAAGTGTTGACTATCTGCTAGGTCTTTGATAATATACTTCTTGTCGCTAAGACAAGCGGAAGTGTCGGAACTGGCAGACGAGCAAGACTAAGGATCTTGTGCTCATTGCGAGCGTGCGGGTTCAAGTCCCGCCTTCCGCATGATAAAAAGATAACCAGAGCATAAAGCTCTGGTTATTTTTTTATGTGCCGATGAGTTCCTTGGACCCGCCTTCCGCATAAAAAACATTCATTATGTTTACAATTATTTATATTCTTGTGGTATAATCCTCATGTGATTCAGTATTTTGTTTCTAATACTGCCATGATAAGAGGAGGCATACATATGAAATGTCCATGTTGTGGAAATGAAGTTTGCGCATTTAATGCTCTATTAGAGTATATGGTAGAACAAGAAGAGGCTTCCACAGAAGAAAAATCTGAGAACACTAAAAAATCACAGTGATATCCCACTTACTTCACAATTAATACATGAGTTTTGATGTATAGTCTTATTACACACCTAATACATTACTTGTTTATTTTTGGGGAGATTAATGTTTTCTACTTATTTTCATAGTCTAATGTTGAGGAGGTAAATGCTATGAAGGAGGAAAACATTAAAAGAAGAGAATCGAAACTTGTAAGAGCCTACAAAGAGGGACACTATGAAGAGGCCTTGGTTAAAATGGTTACCAAGAAGCCAAGTGTATTTAAATCAATTGCCAATATTTTGGTATCAATACATTAAAGCAAAAGCTACCCATCATCACGGGTAGCTTTTTTTCGCCTTAGCATATCTCTGCTGAGTCTAATACAATTGTAAATGGACCATCGTTTAAGAGGGACACCTTCATATCTGCTCCAAACTCTCCTGTCTCTACATGGTAGCCAGCAGCTCTACACTGGCTGATAATGTACTCGTACATTTCATTGGCGAAATCTGGTGCTCCTGCATCTGTAAAGGATGGACGATATCCCTTCTTGCAGTTAGCATAAAGGGTAAACTGTGATATAAGAAGTAGCTCACCACCTACATCTGTAAGTGAAAGATTGATTTTATCATTCTCATCATCGAAAATACGAAGTCCTAAAAGCTTCTTTACCATCTTGTCAGCTATTTCTTTTGTATCTGAATCTGATACTCCTATAAGGACAAGAAAGCCCTTCTTTATAGCACCAATAGTATTTCCATCTACTGCAACAGATGCTTCATTTACACGCTGAATTACAAACTTCATTATTAATTCTCCTCTGGCTCGTGAACTGTTCCGTATAACTTCAAATTAGTATTCTGACGCTCTATTTCAGCGTTATATCGTTCAGATACCTGCTTCCAGTATGAATCAAGCTCTGCCTCTCCTCTTCTGTCAGGAACCTTAAAGTCCTCTGACAACACCTTTCCTAAATACTGAGACATTTTCTCTGCACCTGCAAGGTTAAGATGAAGACCACCATCATAAGTATCCTTAATCCAGTCAATTCCCATCTCATCTTGTAAATCAAGGAAATTGATATAAGGTAAATCATTGGCGGCAGCATAATCCACAATCTGCTCTTCCCACTGGTCGTACCAGTATGGATAAAGAGTTGGTGCCTTAACCAAAATGAGCTGCACGTCATTATCCTTACAAAGCTTTGTGAGCTTGTCTAAATACGCATATGCGTTATCACCAAACTGATAATCAGCAAGTGGCTTTCCTTCTGGAACATTCTCTGCTGGCTTTACATCTACACGCATGTAATATCCATTGAAAGTAACCTTATCCCTGTGTCCCAAATAAGTAAGGTCTTCAGAACTCAAATCACTCCAACGTCTGTGATATCTAAGTAATGGAAAAACATAATCTATGAAGTGCTCTTCCTCTGTCATCGAAGCATTAATCGAACCAACCTTGCTCGAAGACCACTTCATACCATCGATTGTCATACGATTGTAAGCTTCCTTCTGTGGCTTGTTGTACTTCATAGATAAAACATTGAATACGATGATATCTGGATGCTCAGTCTTGATAGTCTCCTCAGCAAGATAGTACGACTGCCATATTAGCTGCTGGGCACTGCCACGTATATACGAATTAATTCCAAAGTTTTCCCAGAGAAATACTGGTGAAACATTTTCATAAAGCTCACAGTCACCGATGAATACTACGTTGTGATCTGTAGGATCATCATAGTACTCTTCTATCATCGCGCCTTCCAAAACACCAGACATGTATTTTGGTTCTAACAGTTTGTTGGTGAAGGCTAGGCCTGCAACAGCTATGAATAAAGTTAAAATAATAGCTAAAAGCTTTTTCATATTAATACACCTTAAAATTGATTATATATAAACTGACTTGCGGAGTATCCGATTCCGTATGCTCCGAAGATTAATGTAGCCATAAATAAACCATACCAGGCTATAAAGCGAACTGGCGCAGCCTTAGCTGCTATCTTCTCTCGAACACTTCCCCTGCGCTGTATAAGGCTGACAGTCACAAGTACAAGCATGCCAATAAACACAACAGCATAATCGTATGCTTCAAGACCCATTCCAATAAATGCATCGGCATTAAGCTGTGACAGGCTCGACTTTGTGAAGATGCTTCCAAACATCTTAAAGGTAAGTGGTACATCCCTATAGCAGTCGAACATACGAAGTGAAGACATAATAAGTACGGTACGGATAACCTGGAATAATTTCCATCCGAAGGTTCCGTCTACATTTACCTTGCTGTGAAACCATCTATAGAATGGTTCCAGTTCCTGAGAAATCATGATAACTACGAAGTTGCCAAGTCCCCATACGATGAAATTCCAGCTGGCACCATGCCAGATACCTGTTGTAAACCATACAATAAAGCTTGAAAGATAAACTGGTACTCTCTTACCTAGATTGTTTCCAAGACGAGCACGTGACTTCTTTGAAAGCTTCATCATAAACTGGCTGGCACTGATTGGATAGAAAATGTAATCAGTGAACCAGGTACCCATGGTGATATGCCATCTGTTCCAGTATTCCTTAATGTTCTTTGAGAAGTATGGTCGTCTGAAGTTTTCAGTAACCTTTATTCCCATTGTCTCAGCCACACCGATTGTAATATCAATACCACCGGTGAAATCTGCGTAAAGCTCAAGGGCATAGAACATGGCACCTGCAAAAGCATAAAAGCCATTATAGGTATCAGGTGATGCGATAATTGCCTGTACTGCCACAAGAATCCTGTCTGCAATAACAAGCTTCTTGAAGAAGCCCCACATGATACGCTCTAAACCAAAAGATACTGTCTTCCAGTCGAATCTGTGCTCCTCAAAAAGTGTCTGGCTTAAATCTGCATATCTGCTGATAGGTCCCTGAACAAGCTGAGGGAAGAATGATACAAACAACGCAAACTTAAATGGGTTCTTCTGAGCCTCAAACTTACCATTATAAACATCAATAAGGTAACCCATAGACTGGAAGGTATAGAATGAAATACCCATAGGGATAATCAAATCTACAAAAGAAATCCCACTAGGACTACCAAAAGCAGAAATAATAGAATTGATATTTGCAATGGTGAAGTTAGTATATTTGGTAACTGCCAAAATACCAAGATTAAAAAGAAGGCAGCACAGGAAAATCTTCTTCTCAGCAGCATGCTCCATAGCTTTTACTGCTTTGCGCTCTTCCTTTTCCATTTCCTTTTTGTGTTCCTTGAACCAAACATCAAAGGCTTGCTTCTTATCGGAAATGGTTTTAGCTGCAAGATATGTACTGACAGTAGTGATTACAATAAAAATCAAATATCTTGGATCTGCCATGAAATAAAATGCATAACTTGCAAGAAGCAGGAAGGACCACTGGGCCCTTCCTGGCAACAAATAATACATTATAAATACTACTAACAGAAATCCAAGGAATTCGTAGCTTGTAAATAACATTTATTAATCCTCATCATCTAATTTAGCTTTGATTAATGCGTAAATTGTCTCAGCTGAATCAAAGTTCTCTGGAGTAAGCTCTGCTGCTCCAATAGTAACATCAAACGCCTCATTAATCTCTGAAATAAGAGACACAATATCAAAGGAATCAAGGATTCCTCCTGTTACAAGACCTTTCTCTGTAGTGAAATCCACCTCTGGATGTAAGTCACTTAAGATTTCAATTAATTCATTCATTTTATAATCCTCCGTTATTTATTTTCATACATTTTAGATAAAGTCACGCGGTCTATTTTTCCATTGGCTGTGAATGGCATCTCTTCAAGGCGATTTACCTTGTTAGGTAACATGTAGCGTGGAAGCTTTGTTTTTAATGCTTTGATAAGGTCGCCCTCTGTAATGTCACCTACATAGTAAAGGACGATTTTGCCCTGCTCCTTAGCATAAATACAACCTGAAAGCTTAATCTCTGGAACAAGGTTAACATTTGCTTCGATTTCTCCAAGCTCGATGCGGTGTCCCATATGCTTAATCTGGAAATCCTTACGTGAGTGGAAAATCAGCTCTCCGTATTCATTAATATGACCAATATCACCTGTGCGATAAATGATTTCAGGATATGCTGTATTAAGCGGATTCTGCACATAAGCCTCGCTTGTCTTCTCAGGATTGTTGTAATATCCAAGAGTTACAGATGTACCGCGAATGCAAATCTCCCCCTGCTCTCCATCTGTTGCAAGAGTGTTATCCTCCTTTAAAAGAAGAATCTCTGTATTCTTAAATGGGAATCCAACAGGAATGACTTCGTCGTCTGCGAACTCTCTCTCAACCGGATAATAGCAGCACATTCCTGTGCCCTCTGTTGGTCCGTAGAGATTGAAGAACTTTGCATCAGGCACTGCAGCTCTCCAAAGTCTAAACTGCTTTATAGGAAATACCTCACTACCAAAAGCGATAGTCTTAAGGGTATGAGGTACAACTGTATCGAAGGTTGCAAAAGCACTAATCATAGTAAGGGCTGAAACTACCCAGCATACTGTATTGATGTTGTGCTCATTAATGTATTCCACAAGCTTAATTGGAAACATGAAATAAGAATGTGGAATCAGATATGTGGTAGCACCAAACTTTAATGTAGGATAAAGCTCCTTAAGGCAGGCATCAAAGTATAATGGTGTCTGATTTCCAAAGACTGTGTCCTCGTTGAAGCCAAGTGTTTCTGAAAGCTGCTCGATATAATCGATAACCGAACGATGGCAGGCGCAAACACCCTTTGGCACACCTGTAGAACCTGACGTAAATACGATATAGATAGGATCTGTATCAATAGCCTTTTTACGAACCACTGCAAGTGCATCTGCATCAGGATTCGTATTTGCGATATCTGAAAAGAGAACAATATCTGCCTTGTAATCAAAACCCTCAGCAATACCTACTGTGCTGTCGTCACAGATAATTACTCTAGGCTTACAATTATCAAGAATAAGATTAATTCGTGTGGCTGGCATTTCACTATCTATTGGAACATAGTAGCAACCAGCATTAATTACTCCAAAGAAAGTAGCGATAGTATTTGGACTCTTCTTCATGAAAACAATTACTGGCTCTCGCTTGCAACCGCGATTCAATAATCCTGTTCCCACTGAATCCATTATTCTTTTTACATCTGCAAAGGTGAGGCTGACCTCATCATCCGCATATGCGATTTTGTCTGGAACACGGGCCAGACTTCCCT
Organism: Pseudobutyrivibrio sp. UC1225; assembly: GCF_900115215.1. NCBI lineage: Bacteria > Bacillati > Bacillota > Clostridia > Lachnospirales > Lachnospiraceae > Pseudobutyrivibrio > Pseudobutyrivibrio sp. UC1225. The sequence continues at coordinate 95,753 of NZ_FOVQ01000004.1, forward strand.
CTAAATAATCTAGTACGTTATTCTGCATTTCTATACCTCTGTAATTAAATTGTCGCATTCAGGCCTTGCCTTGGCGCATTTCTTAACACAATCTGCCGCCAGCACATCAACGATATCAAGAACCTTTGGTCCCACCTCATTGTCGCGCTTTACAATAGAAAGCTCTGTACAGCCTAAAACAATAATTTCTGCACCAGCCTCCAACAGCTGGGATTTAACCTGGAAGAATTTTTCCATGTCTACAGGCTTTCCAGCCTTAACCTCATCATATATTAAGCTCATAACCTGCTTCTGACCTGCTTCATCAGGATATAAGCACTTAATGTCGTAATCCTTAAATACTGAATCAAACAAATGCATTGACGCAGTACCATCTGTGGCCATAATTCCGACCTTTGTGATGCCTCTCTCATAAATATACTGAGCAGCTTCCTTTATTCCATTGCTGACAGGGATAAACACACTGTCTGCCAACTGGTCGTGGAAATAATGGGCTGTGATACATGGCATGGCAATATAATCCACATTTGCATGCTCAAGATTGTGAGCAAGCTCCGTGATTTTAGGAAGTGGACTCTCCCCACTAGTACCAAGGATGAATCCTGTTCTGTCCGGAATAGATGGACAGTTATATATAATCATTTCGATATTTTCCTGATCTGTGGCTGCATCTGTAAGCTCAATGATACGACGCATGAAATATGCTGTCGCCATAGGGCCAAGGCCACCAATAATTCCTAATTTCTTACTCATTGAAGTATGTATACACCTCTCTGTCGTAGTTATGAGAACGATAGTGCTCGCTTGAGTAGGCCATCAAATCCTCATCTGTAACATAAAATCCCTTGAAGGTTTTATCTGTACGTGGTGTGGAATCGAAATGTCTCCATCCCTCTCCACAATCTATTACACTCCAAAAATGATGACGGGTAGCTGTAGGAATGATTTCTATATCCTCATTCTTAATGCCTGCTCGGGTGAGAAGCGCTTTTCCAACTGCAAAGTAATTGTAGCAATCACCGTGGCGATTCTTTAAACCATCATAGGCACCCTTTAACCAATCGCCTCTGTCCTCACTTTCGCTGTAACCAATATTTCCCTGAATCCATACGTAGATGGCGTGGGCTTTATCATAATCTGACATATCTGGCTTAATAATATCTGCCAGCACAGCATCTGCCAGTTCATTTACCTGTTCTTCGGAATATACCACCTCAATAACGGTGATGGTTCCCTCTGCCAAATCCATATTCCCCATGGAATCTGACGCAGTATATATAATAGGATATTCTCCTGGAACATCAAGATTAACATGGCTGCTGTCTACCTGCACCTCGATATTATTATCCACATTATCAGTGACAACTACATCTTTCTTGAAGCTGACACCCTGTCCTGCATATACAATTTTATCCAGCTGCCCCTCAATTATAGGAGGAGTGATGTCGTATTCTTCCACAAGATGCAATACCGTATCCTCTGTGGTTCTGTTTCCAGATGGATCTTCTGCAGCTATTTTAACAGGAATGTCACCGTAGTTATCAAAACTTACCGACTCTGCAAAATATATATTTACGTCATTAGACAAATCACTGACCGACTCCACAAAATCCTTTGCCTCAGGAGCCTCCTCTTTAGTACGGGTGAGAGGCTGTACAGTAAGTTCCGGTGCTACTGTATCCTGAACCTGTAAGGTACACTCATAGGTAAAAGGTTTTGAAGAAATGCCAACCTGGTATTCACCTGCAATATCAGTAGAAAATACTGTTTCAGGAGTAAATTCTGCTTCCTTGGATTCCTCCTTTAAGAAATCGCTGGCTTGTACTGTCTCACCAAGCTCAATCACACAGGTATCGTAAACTCGATGTGAATAATCATAATAAAAATAGGCTCCTACCCCAGCGCAGGCTAAAAATAAAGCCACTACGCCTATGAAAATAAGAAGCCTATTTTTTCTTTTTCTCTTATTATAACGTCTTCTATATTTGACAGTCGTTTCCATAATTATTATTCTCCCGAGTGTATCGTTACACTCGGATATAATTTTAACAATCATGGAGTTTAGAGTCAAATTTTCGACATTGCAGATACTTATTTCAAAAGGGTATTCAGGATGCCTCTAAATAGCTGAGCTCCTGTATTACCACCGAGAGTCTGACCAAACTTTCCTCCCAGCTGTTTGCCCACCTTTTTACCAACTTCACGGCCAACTGTTCCTGCAACAGTAGTTCCTACTGATTTTGCTGCACGCTTCTTACGATTAGCCTCTTTTTCCTTCTCTCTTGCCTCAGCCTTTGCCGCTGCAGCCTCTTCCTTAGCCTGCTGTTTTGCAGCTGCCTCTGCCTCTTTTGCCTCAGCGGCTGCCTTCTCTTCCTGCTCATTCTTTCTTCCTAGCATCTCGTAAGCAGAATCAGGATCAACTGCTACTGCGTATTTAGAATAAAGATTGCTTGCTTTAATGGCACCTTCTCTAACAGCTGCATCTATGCCTCCCATCTTAGACTGTGGTGGAAGAATAAACACCTTTTCAACCACAGATGGTGTACCATCCTCCTGAAGGAAGGATACAACAGCCTCGCCTGTTCCAAGAGCTTCGATAACATCAGCTGTCTTAAATGCAGGGTTTTCTCTGAAAGAATCTGCTGCCGCCTTAACAGCCTTCTGATCTGCTGGAGTGTAAGCATGAAGAGCATGCTGAACCTTATTTCCAAGCTGAGCAAGCACTCCATCAGGAATATCCCTAGGATTTTGAGTAACAAAATAAACTCCTATTCCCTTTGAACGAATAAGCTTAACCACCTGCTCAATCTTATCAAGAAGAGCCTTTGGAGTATCTTTGAAAAGGAGATGCGCTTCATCGAAAAAGAATACCATCTTAGGCTTTTCCAAATCTCCAACCTCTGGCATAGTCTCAAAGAGCTCTGATAAAAGCCAAAGAAGGAAGGTAGAGTATAAAGTACCATTATTGATAAGGCTCTGACTGTCAAGGATGTGAATCATGCCCTTGCCAGATGCGTCCGGTGTAAGCCAATCTCTGATATCAAGGTCAGGCTGTCCAAAGAACTGGTCTCCTCCTGCCATTTCAAGAGCTACTACTGCTCGCTGAATTGCACCTACACTCTGCTTTGCAATATTTCCGTACTCAGCTGCATATTCCTTATTGTTCTCTGCCACCTCATTAAGCATAGCCTTTAAATCCTTGGTGTCATAAAGAAACCAACCATTCTCATCAGCAATTTTGAAAACAATTGTAAGGATATCTTTCTGCGTTTCATTTAAATCCAATATTCTTCCCAAGAGAAGTGGTCCCATCTCTGAGATAGATGTACGAATCTGAATACCATTCTTTCCATATACATCCCATAAGGTTGTTGGATATTTCTGATATGAGAAACCATGGTCTGACAAGCCAAATCTTTTGATTCTCTCCTGCATGTTTTCGCTGTCTACGCCAGTTTCAAGCATTCCGGCTATATCGCCCTTTACATCAGCCAAAAAAACAGGCACACCCATATCAGAGAAGGACTCTGCAAGAACCTTTAAGGTAACGGTCTTTCCTGTGCCTGTAGCTCCCGCTATAAGACCATGTCTGTTAGCCATCTTCGGCAAAACAAAAACTGGTGTACCACTTTCTGTATTTGCAATCCAAAGCTTACCATCTCTAACCATAATAACCCTCCCGAATTATTCAACTCAAATTTAATCTTGAGTATAATTATAACAAAATGAGGAGGCGATTACACCTCCTCAACATAACTTACAAAATCTAAATTATTCAACTCATCAAAAAGCTTTTGGTGGGAATGCCTGCTTCCAAAATCCAGTTCCACCATCAAAGCTGTATCATTACCAGATAAGGTTTTGTCCTTAGTCTTATTAATACTTGTAATCTGGTATCCCAGATCAGCAAACTTCTTCCTAAGTCGCTTAATTCCGTTGGTCTCCTCCACCTCGATATAGATACTGATGTATCTGCTGTTTTCCTCTATCTGCTGAGTGAATCTCACAAGCACAAGATTTGCAAGCATAACAAGGGCAAAACATGCTAGGCCAACGGTAATATAACCTGCTCCAAAAGCCATACCCATACAAGAAGCCACCCAGAGGGAAGCTGCTGTGGTAAGACCCTTTATCTGATTTCTTCCAGTTACTATGATTGTACCTGCGCCAAGGAAACCTATACCGCTTACAACTCCTGCAGGTATACGGCTTACATCAGCGTCAAATCCCGGCATGGCTGCCAAATACAGATTTAGGGCTGTGGCAACTGCAGAGCCAAGACTTACAAGGGAGAAGGTTCTTATTCCTGCACTGTGTCGCCTAACCACTCTCTCCAAACCAATCAGACTGCCACACACCGTAGCAAGTACCAATCTGAGAATTACTGCTATTTCATTCATGCTCTGCAAATAATCAAGTAGTGAATTAATCATATACTATTTATTCTCCATAACCCTCAAAGGTCATTCCCTTTTCTGCTATAGTCTCAAGGGTTTCATCCAAAAGCGCTGGCTTTCCGAAATAATAGCCCTGAGCTCGTTCACAATTAATGCTCTTAAGGAACTGATAATGCTCTTCCGTCTCAACACCTTCGCAAAGAGGCTTAATTCCTAAGTCTGAAGCACCCTTTATGATGTAGCTCATAAGCTTTCTTGTGTGCATGTTATGGTAGCTTCTAAGGAAAATCAAATCCAGCTTCAAAACATCAAATTCATACTCTGCTATAGTATTTAGAGATGAATATCCACTTCCGAAATCATCTACCCAAACCTCATAACCTGCATTTCGAATCTTAGCCACTTCGTGCTTTATGAGACCAGTATTATCATTAAAGGCACTCTCTGTAATTTCAACTTCAATCAAATCTCTTGTGATTTCATATATCTCACAGAAATCATCCAAAAGCTTCAAAACATCACATACATCAAAATCCAAACGGGAAATATTTACAGACACAGGAACTACAGGAAGTCCCTCATCCATAAGCATACGCATATCCTGACAAACCTTCTTAACCATAAATTCATCCACAAGATGAATCAGGTGGAAATGCTCAAGTGTCTCAATAAAATCTAGAGGTGAAAGCATTCCTACAGATGGATCAACCCAACGCACCAGGGCCTCCATTCCGCAAACCTCACCGGTGGCCACTCTGATAATAGGCTGATAAAATACCTTAATATAATCAAGAGCTATAGCCTCATCAATATGATCAATAACATACTGCTGACGTCTTAGCTTATCTCTTAAAATATCATCGTAAATACAATAATTTAAATCATGTCGATTCTTGATGCTGTTGCATGCAAGTCTTGCATGATCGCAGGCAAGACCAACTTCAGCACGCTGATCATCAAGGAAATATATACCCGCTTTTACTCTTACCTTCTTATTTACATCATCCTGAAGAAGCATACGCTTATATACTTCCTCTACATTTTCTATTACTGCATCCTTCGGATCATTACAATATATTACAAAGTGATCATCAGAAAATCTTGCAACTGTAGCATTATAAAATACATCCTTAATAATTCTTCCCATATCACATAGGAGTTCATCTCCCATCTTAAAACCATGACGCTCATTATAAAGCTTAAAATTTGGAATATCGAAATGTATAAAGGCACTTTCCTGTCGGGCAACTTCTGTGGATGTCAAAAGCATCTGCACCTTGTGATAGAAGAAAGACATATTAAATAAGCCTGTAAGCTTATCCGTCTCTCTGTCTCCAGCAAGTAACTCAGCTTCTGCATAGGAATTACTGGCATTATTCAAGTATTCGTTTTGGTCTACGTCTACAATAAATACATAGAAAAAGCTCTTTCCATTCATCCAATGAAGGAGATGACCAAAATCCTCTATATATCTAACCTCACCCTGCTTTGTAATAATTCTGTACCGAACATAATCGTGACGTTTTTCACCAAATATAGTCTGTGCCTGAATTTGGTTTTCAATCTTATATAAATCCTCTGGATGAACAAGCCCCTTGAAGGTTCCGCCTACGAACTCCATAAATTCATCAAAAGTTTGGCAACCAAAAAGATTAATGACGTTTGAATCTGCAAAAAGAATCTTCTCGTCACCTTCCGCTTCATAGATGAAAAATCCGCCTGGCAACCCCGTAGGCACCACGCCCACACCAGTTTCGATATACTCCTCTTTTCCCATAATGCCCTCGCTTGGAATAAAAATTATTAGTAAATAATTATTCGACACCTATACATAATACATTTTACATCATTAGTAAATGCTATTAGGCTTTTTCACAAAAATTTCAGCATTGTGGTAAAAAGGTTACTTTTCACTATTGAGTACCAGCAATATGATTTATAAACTGCTGTGCTGTTCTTCCGGATAAGCCACCTTGCTCCAGCTCCCATATCTTCGCCTTGGCAATCAACTCCTCCTCAGGCATGGTAATGCCAGCACGCTTTGCAAGTCCCACTACAATATCGATATATTCCTTCTGCATTGGCTTACTATAGCTGATTGTTACACCAAATCTGTGGACAAGCGACAGTTTCTCCTCTACCGTATCAGAATGATGACGGTCATCAGTATTAGTCTGGTCATTTCTATCGTTCCAAGTCTCCTTGATAAGATGACGACGGTTAGATGTGGCATAAATCAGGATATTATCAGGTTTTGTTTCCACGCCGCCTTCAATAACAGCCTTAAGGAATTTGTATTCAATCTCATGCTCTTCAAAGGAAAGATCATCCATATATATGATATATTTGTAATTTCTATTTTTAATGCTGGCAATAATCTTCGAAAGATATCTGAACTGATGCTTATATATTTCAATCATTCGAAGCCCCTGGTCGTAATACTGATTTACAATAGCCTTGATACTTGTAGATTTTCCTGTACCGCTATCTCCGAAAAGCAGTACATTATTAGCCTTCTTTCCTTGAACAAAGCTCTCCGTATTTGCGATAAGCTGCTGCTTTTGATACTCGTAGCCAATCAAATCATCCAAAACTACTTCATCCATGTTGTTGATAGGAACAAATTTTATATCATTATTTCCAATTTCTTCTAATCTAAATGCCTTGTTAAGACCGAACATTCCCACGCCATAGGCCTTATAGAAATCCGTAATTACGTTAAAGAATTCCTTTTCATCCTTGGCATTTTCTAGAGCCTTTGAAAGATTTCTAACCTTCTCGCTGACATTTCGGTTATACATCTGCTGATTCTTCTGTACAGCGCTGTAATTGGTAAATACAGAAAAGCTCTGAATTCCAAGTTCTTTTTCCAGGGCAGAAAAATCGTAATCAAATAGTTCTTTTAGAATTTTAAAATCATTTTCCACCAAATGATTCACAGAACCTGGCTTAACATCAGTTTTCTCTGTGACCAAAGAAAATGGATTCTCATTTGTAATAATATAAAAGGCTATATAGTTATGCCAAAGATTGTCATCAAAGCCATAATCAGTAGCAAGCATAAGGAGTTCCTTTGAAATCGCATTAATCTCGCGGGTAATCTCTCGCTTGTTATAGTCACTAGATTCAACTGAGTCAATAGCCCTGCCTAATTTATAAAGAATACTATTCTCAGTTAAATCGCCATACATTAATAGTCTTGAAATCTTCTCGTACATAACTGCCTCCTAAAACATGTTGCCAATAGTATAGACTAATAGTAGCACTTTAGTATGTTAAAGTGAAGATGGTAACAAAAAACCTCAGAAACACCAATTGATGTCTCTGAGGTAAAATTCAAACTATTCTGCCTTCCAAAGGCCATGAAGGTTACAGTATGCATATACAGCAACTACTGCATCATCATCTGTAAGAGCAAACTCAGCACAAGGCTTATCACCAGGATTAAGAACCTTTCTCTGAGCACCTTTCTTTGTCTCAAGTGCAATCCACTCGATGTAATGCTCTGGAGCCATAGGATGCTCTACCGAACCAACAGTAACTGTTACCTTGTTTCCATCTACGGTAAAAACAGGCACATGCTTTTCAACCGCACCATCAGATGTACCAGGTACAAGCTCCTTCATTTTCTGCCCGCAGCATGTCATTGGAGCGCCAGACTCTTTGATCATGCCTACAAAATTACCGCATACTTCACATACAAAAAATTTCATAAGACCCCTCCTACAATACTTTTCCCATTGAAAATACTAGATGTTTACCTTCTATTTTACATAATAACATTTTACACAATGTATATAAACAGATTTTCTGTGAAAATACTGTTACATAGATATAATTCCAAATACATTTAGAACTGCATTCCAATAATTTTAACATTAACTAATTTCGGCCACAACCTGATTTTTTCCATGCTTCTTTCCGCCGCTGACACGGCTTTCTGGGGCAATATAATCTCATTTGTTAATTGGGAATAAATAATTCTATAAATTCTTTTCTACCTGGAACCCATGCCTTCTCGTAAATATGAGTAAAATGATTTTTCACTGTCTGCTCTGAAATACCTAACATATAAGCAATTCTACGATTTGAAAATCCTGATACCTTCATAAAGCCCAATTCCAGTTCACGCTTTGTTAGTCCAAATTTCTGGGCTACTGCAAGATATTGCTCTTTAGAGATATTGATATTATTCTCCAAAATCCATTTCCTCATTCATCTTGTGCTCAGCATTAAGCTTCAGTGGCAAAAGGAAAAATTCAAGAATCACCGCATACAACCCCGACAGAAAACATATTGCAAGATTAGCTCCTATGGTAGATAAATCATCCAGCTTTCCAAGAAGTAAAACTCCGGATATGATAATAGCAAACAATGCTGCAAAAACTGTTAATTTCTGAGCAGCTTCCACAGCCCCAATAATATTTTTCAATTCTAGTAAGCTATAAGGCTTTAATCCCACAGAAAAAGCCTTTGTAAAGTTCTTCCACTCTCCCATTATCAAAAGACCTGGTATAAGAACTAACGCAATCAGAAGAAAAGATGGTAGATCAATAAACCATAATATGGCACTAGCGCCCCAATTCCCACCTATAATATTTAGTGCAAATACGGCAATAAATAATAGTAATTCTCCTAACAGAACTAATCGAATATTCCTTTTCATGGCAACTCCTTTCACAATCAGGTTATCCTTGTCCTGCTTTAACCGTATCACAAGCAGAGTGCAAAAAATATAGTACCTTTCAATGAATCGCGAAGTTATTTAATTGAAAAAAGAGTATTCTTTTCAAACAGGCCAATGACAAAGCCCATTTTCATGAAAAGTGGCATATTCTCATAGGCCTTAAAGCTGGTTCTATCCAATAATTCCTCTAATGTAAGTTCCTCATAGTAACCGTAAGGATTTGCCACGGTAATTTTATCATTTGGAATATCTGCTCCAATGATTAATGAGTAGTGCAATGTCCACTCGTCCCCATACAAAGCTGCCCACTCAAATGGAACTGGCTTTCCTGAAGACAGAGTATCATACATAATGTCAATGAACTCAGTATTCTTCTGATACTTATGAATCTCTGTGTCATATTCAGGGAACTGCTTATTCATCTCCTCACAAAACTTGTTTCCCGTAGAAGTAACTATGGTTCCATATTCATCATACAGACTGTCTTCTGTTATGTTTTTTCCATCCCATGTAGAGAACATCTCAATAACAGCATAGCCACACGACACATGCTGTGTAATCACATCGATGTTTTCAATTTTTACAGGATTCTGGTACTTAGGATTTGTATAGACTGATGAATAATCATTCTGAATCAGCTTTGTCCTAATACCAGATACTAATAATGCAATTAATGCCACACAGATAATTCCGCAAATAATAAATCCTATAATTTTAAAAATTCTTTTCATTAAATCTCCCAACTGCATCTTAATCATCCCATGTGTAACGCTATAAACGGAAATATAATATCCCGTTGTCTTTGGCAGCATCACATAGAAGTTTTAATCCCTCTGTTCCATATCCACGATTCCGATTATTGAATGTGGTCAGGCACTTTGATTTCAAATTATTAATAATTCAAGCAATAATCTAACTCCACATCCTTACCTATATGCTCAGGAGACCATGGGATATAATAATCTACAGGTACCCCTTTATGCGCAAGCCCTTTGCCATAATCAATTCTTTTGTCTCTAGACGTCGGATAAACAAATCTAAAATCATCAAAGGAAACCACATTACAATTTGAAAAATCTGTAATTCCCATAGTAGGTCTTCCAACTAAAGTCACTTTAGGAGAACATGACATAACCTCTGCGAATGCATCCCCAGAAGAACCACAGCTTTCATCCGTAATAATCAATACCTTTTCAGGACCTTTTTTCCCTATAATTCCACTTGCAAATTCGTCATCGTCATCAAGAAATCCTTTGCCCATATTTTCAGTGTTATTGGCAATCATTGTATTTAGCATTGCTGTCATTTCTTCTGGTATATCCCCAACCAAATATTTTTTTAGATTCTCGATTCGATCTTTACAATTTCTAACAGAATAATTAATTTCAATAGGATATTCTGGCTTATAATAATCTGTAACGAATTCTCCTTCTGGAAAACAATACTCCAGGAGCGGTACAAATGCAGAATCTGCACCTCCACCATTTCCACGGACATCCACAATAAGTTTTTTACATTTTTCCAGAAGGTACTTACATTTGCTAAATAACTGATTTATCGCGTCCAAATCAGCAAAATCTGCAAATCTTAGATAAAGCGTATCATCATATTCTTCAAAAGAATAACATTCCGTCTCTGTCCCCTTTGTATTATGAATAATAGAAATATCTTCTTTTGAATCATCTGGATGAATAACAGTTAAAACGTTGTAAAACTTTAGCACTGCAGACCAAATTTTCCCTTCACGCTCCGCTGTTTCCCCCATAAAAAATGTTTTTTCTCTTTGAAATAATTCTTTTATTGAAAAACCATCGATTGCAACTATTTTATCTTCCGAGACAAGCCCTGTATCTTTATTTGCCTTTATCACGTATAGTACATCGTCCTGCCTCATCACTGAAAAACCAATTTTTTCAAGACTGAAATCTGTAAATAAAAGATGTCCTTCTACACCAAAAGTAGCCAGATATTCCTGTACCAGATGTAAAAAATCCTTTCGATCCATGTCATCAGATATCTGGCTTTCATATTCCTGAGAATTACCCGTTCCGTAATCTTTACAGGTTGCGGAATCTTCTCGCATAATTTCAACTATTTCTTTAAATATTTCTTTATTAGTCATCATTTACTATGTTCAATTTCCCCTCCAATTAATTTGCATACCCAATTTACTTTATAACCTGCAATTTATAAATGCTGCATTCATCTTGTTCACCTTGATATTTAAATCCGAAAGACATCGCTATATGCCTAGTCACAAATTGTTCGGGTGAACATTCTATAATAACTGATTTTCCTTTGTTCTTTGCTTGCTCAATCATTTCCAACCGACTATTAGCCAACTTAGTATATGCATCAATCCATCCCGATTCTTGCTCTGTAACATCCTCTTGAACTGAGCAATATTCCAAGAAATCTTCATACCCATGCATCGCTGATTTATAATCCTTAGCATGATAATAATTATCAGCTACTTCAAACAAAGCCTTAAAGCGTAGAGGGTGCGTATCATTGCATTCAAAGAATTCTTTATACAGTTTACGGGAATAAGTATAGTCTCCGCCCTTTTGGAGTTCCTGTGCCCGAATAAGCATCTCTGGAATATCTTTATTCATACAAAAGTCTCCTACAAACTTGGATTCTATCAAGTTCTTTATTCATTTTAGAGGTTTACAATGGTAATTCACCCTTGTTTACGGCAATATCATGAGTTCTCCACATTTTTTCCGTAGACGCCTTGCAAAAAAAACGCATAATGTGTATTATCTCAGTCTTATAATGCACATCTTTTCATGAAATGAGTATCATATATCAAATCATACACACCAGATGCCCGCAATACTAGTAAATCACTACGGAAAAACAAGCTTATCTATAAGTTTTTACCGTAATACACTAATAATTCTTAAATACAGTTTATGCGTTATGCCACAACTACCTTTTTTAGATAGATTTCATAGTGTCAAGTTGCCACTTCTACAAAAAAACATGGCAAGTTTAACGTTGCCGCTGTCTTTTAACACTATAAATTCATTCCAACTAAAAATAACCCTGATATTACCAAAAGAACTATAACAATCTTTTTTACAACACTTTCATCCAAGACTTTTGAACTCTCCATTCCAGCAAACAATCCAATAATCATGAACGGAATAAGGATTACTGTTTGTTTCAATGAATTAAGTGTAAATACTCCAAACAAATAATATGTAAAGATTCTTACAGTATTTTCAACAATAAAAACCGCGCTTATGTTGGCTTTTAATTAATCTGCTAAATCGTTAATTCTATCTGATTTCCCTCAATTGCAACAATGCAGCTTTCATAATAGCCGTCCCCTGTTACTCTTGGTCCACTTACAACATCATAACCATCAGCTTTAAGGCGCCCTGTAAGTTCATCTACACGCTCCTTGCTTCCTACAGAAATTGTGGTATCCATCATTAGGCTTTCCATCTAAATACTTTACAAAAAAATCTTTTGCAGCGTCTAAGTCATTTACATACATAGCTATGTGTTCTATTATCATAACCTCTCATCCCTTTTATATAATTCTATATTAATAAATTTCTACTTGGATATCGCTTTAACTTTTTAATGAAATTTACAATCAGTATTATTATCCCAATCCACAGTACAATATTTCCGACTGTCCATAGAACATTTACTAAATTTAAATTTATCACTTTTTACACCTCTGGTTGTCCTTCTGCAATCCACTTTTCTGCTTCTTCTCTATTAAAAAATGTAATTACATTCTTATCTGGATATTTGGAAAATAGTTCCATCAACTTTGGTTTGTTCTTATGCTCGTAGTTCTGAACCAGTTCTACAAGTTCTGGATCAAGCTCGCTTTCTGCCCATGGCATATCAGGACGCTCCTGACCTACTCTTCCGGTAATTCCATCCATGCAAATTTTTTCTCCATAATCCAGGAAAAAGATGGTATCGCAAGCTTTAATACGGTTTTCATATGTTCTGCTGTAATCACCATCTATAATCCAAGTGTCACGCTTCACAACATCAGCAAGACTCGCATCAAACTCGTCTCTTGAAATATGTGTCCTGTCAGCATTCCACCAAATATTATCAAGATGATATAAAGGAAGCTTAGTCTTCTTCTGAAGTTTTATGGAGAATGTACTTTTCCCGCTGCCGGAGCAGCCTAAAACTAATACTTTCTTCAATCTATCCTCCTTAACCTGGAATATATTCCAATTTTATGCTCCAACGTTCATCCCGACAAACTGGAAGTTATCGAGCTCTTCTCTAGCAAAAGAGCTCAACAAACTGCCGATTTGTCTTAGTTTATTATCCTGAAAGTTAATCTATTCAGAAATACTTAAATTTTTTCTTTGTAGCAACTGTTTGTAATTATATCTATATCTACCATCCTGTTCAATATTATGTGCATAAAACAAGGGCGTTTTCACGCCCCTGCCTATTGCACTATCAGTTATTCATCTCTCAGGTCTTAGATTATTCCTATTAAGATTTGGACTTTGCTGCTCCTTCCTCTGATCAACTATCGCCTGGCTTTCTCTTAGCTTTTGCATTGACCAGTTTTAAAAACTTCTTATCATTCATTTGCTCATTAGTTACATAATCCCCATCACAGAACAGTGCATATGTGGTAATTGGTGTTGGAGCATTCTGAGCCTGATCTCTGGTCTCTATTCTGATCGCTCTAAACGGTATTCCATTGTTCTTTGCAGTCTCTTCCAAAACAGGCACATACTTGGCATTAAATGGGCACTGATTCGTGTAATAAAGCACGTATCCTTTTTCATCGATACGAGGATGCTTTGCACATTCCTTGAAGCATGGTCTTTCAACATTTTTTTCAAAGGACAGATACCACAGCTGAATTCCATTATCGGCTTCATCACAAACTTGAAAGCCTTTGAATGCTAGAAACTTTGGATCAGAAAGGAATGGCTTTTTCTTAGCAGCAGATAATATGCAAATTCCCTTCTTCCCCTTTTCCTTACTATCCTTTATGCACTCATTAAGAAGATCACTTGAATATCCATGTCCCTTTAAGGAACCAGAAACCCACAGACAATCGATATACATATATTCCGGTGCATTTACCGGATTCCACGCATACTCTGCCGGGATATATTCAATAAAGCATTTACCGCGTTCGACACTCTTTAAGAAAACAAGCCCTTCATCAAATCTGTCAGCAAGCCAGGCTTTCTTGGACGATACCTGTATATCTTTATTGTTTGATATAGCACAACAGATGTGTTCTTCTTCAAGATTATCCTTGGATACTCTTATATACTCCATCTTCAGCTCTCCTTTCTAATAGGATGTCTTATAACCGTCTTAAGCTTCTCTGGCATCACTTTCCTTGCATCACTAAGGTAAATCTCGTAGAATTCTTTGTACTCCTTCTTGTAATCAAATGCCATGTCTTTAGTCCTCCTTATAAATTGCTGTCATTTTCCGTACCATCTTTGAAATCTGCTGCCTGACTTCTACCGGTTCAAGCACTTCTGCCTTATTTCCAAAGGTCATTATCCATGTGATCAAATTATCTGAGTCCGTGTAATCCGCAGTAAACATAAGTCTACCATCCTCTGTTTCCGTAAAACAGTTTGGTCCGAATTCCTCCACCAGGCGCCACTTTACATCATTTGAAAACAGCGCTTTTACCTTGATTCCACCAGGAAATATCTTTTCTGTAGACAGATCAGGTAATGGAGCGTTTCTGCAGACAAATCCATTATCCGTTTCAACCACTTTATCCATGCGGTTTAATTTAAATAGACGATAATCTTTGCGCTTTTGACACCATCCATAGACATACCAGCTGCTCCACTTAAACACTACATAATATGGCTCAATAGTTCGTTTTCCTTCTCCCGCCTGAGCATAATAGTGGAAGGTCAAAAGATGCCTGTTTTCTATCGCATCCTGAATAGTAGATATCTTTGGAGCCAGCGATGTCTTGTACCAAGAAGACAGGTCGATAAGGACAGAATCCCTACCGCTGATAAACTCCGAAGAACCTGCCTGGAGCTTCTCCATAAGCTGCCCATAATATCCGCTTCCACTAACACTATCAAGGCTTCGTAGTCCCGCCAGGATCATCTGCATGTCACGGGATGTCAAAAGAGTCCTATCCATCTTGTAGCCATCCATGATGCTTATACCGCCTCCAACTCCCTGGGTCGTTTTGATTGGTATTCCTGCCTGACAAAGAGTCTCAATATCTCTGTTTATTGTTCTTCTAGACACCTCGAAATGCTCAGCCAGCTCCGGAGCTGTTGCCATCTCTTTTTGCAAAAGAATTGATAGTATGCCAATCAATCTGTCTATCTTCATTTGATCACCTTCTATGATTATCTTACATGTATAAACATGTCATCTATATGTCATGTTTATATTCTACACTATTTTAGACAACAAAAAACCCACAACCAAATGGTTGTGGGTTTCTGAAATCTGCAATGCAGATTGATTATCTCTTTGAGAACATTTTGAGGTGTTGAAGTGCCGGATTTGAAGCATTTTCACCTCAAGTTGCTGTTTACCTGTTGTGTACGGTAGAAAGCTCAGGACTACTGCATGCGGCTGGTGACATTTTTTCAATCATATTGCCTCACTTCTCATAAGTTTAAGTATTATATAGCTGAATTCCTGGAGCTATATTAGTATTATAAATAGGATTTATACTAGCTATTATTTGTTGATTCGATGTAGCTGTGATTTTTCAAGAACAATCAGGAGTTCATTTTCTGCATCAAGAGGTTCAATAGGGTCAAGGATTTTCCAATGTCCTGTATTGTGGTTCATATAGGCTATAACATTTATTTTGTAATTCTTACGGAGATTTAGCTCTACCATATTTTTACCAACCCATTTTTGTAAAGGTAGCATTTCTACGATACATAGGTTTTCATCCACCTTGAAGTAGTCTAGGAAGGTTTCAGAAGCGAGGATTCTGGCTGATTGTTCTCCGCCATATTCTTCAGGAACAATTACTTTATCAGCTCCGATTTTTTTCAGAATAGATGTCATTCGGTCGGAAGAACTTTTTGCCACTATCAGTGGAACCTTTAATTCATTTGCTACGGCTACAGACATAATACTTGCTGAAAGGTTACCTGCCATGGCTACAGCGACTATATCCATATTTTTTAGGCCTAACATTTCAACTTCATCTTCGTTTGTAAGGTCTGCACACACCGCTGCTGTACAGTAACCATCCATATCCTTTAATTTATCATGATTATTGTCTACAACTAGTACGTCTGCGCCCATTTCATACATACTTTTTGCAAGGCTTATGCCGTATTTTCCTAATCCTAAGACCGCGATTGTTTTTTTCATTGTATTCTCCTTATCCTACGAAATAGTTTCCTTCGGTGTATCTACATTTACTTTTATGATGTCCTCTACCAGCAAAGAAAATTGCCAAAGAAATAGGACCGATTCTGCCTAAGTACATGGCTATTATTATGATGATTTTACCGATGGTATTGAGGTTTGAAGTTAAACCCCTAGATAGACCAACAGTTGCGGAAGCGCTGATAACTTCGTAAAGACCATCCTGTATGCTAACGGGATTAGTAACTATAAGTGCAAGCGTTAGTACAATAATGGTAAAAGTGGCTACAGATACAATAACTGTAGCTTTTCGCATATTTTCTTCTGTAATACGTCTATTAAAAATAATACTTTGATCATCGTCATGAATATATGAAATGACGTTTAACAAGGCAAGGAATATAGTAACAGTTTTAACGCCACCTGCGGTACCTATTGGTGAGCCACCTATGAACATGAGCATATATGACATTACACAAGAAAAATCAGACATGTTTTCTTGCGGAAAGGAACAAAAGCCTGCTGTTCTAAGGGTTACAGATTCAAAAAAGCTGTTGATGATTTTATCGAAAAGGCTAAGATTTCCAATTGTACCAGTATTATCGTATTCAGATGCAAAGAAAAATAATGCACCTGAAACAATAAGCACGGCAGTAACTGTAATAACTAATTTGGTGTGTTCATTAAATCTTTTAAAAATCTGAACGGGGGTAAATCCCTTTCGAATACCAGCCTTTATTTTTTCAGACATATCAAACCAAACAACGTAGCCTAAACCACCCATTATTATCAAAATCATTGTGGTACACATCACCAAAGGATTTGATTTATAGCTTATCAAGCTGTTATCTCCGATTATGTCTATTCCGGCGTTACAAAAGGCGGAAATGGAGTGAAAAATAGAGAACCATATGCCCTTTAGGATACCAAATTCTGGTATAAATTCGATGGAATATAGAAAAGCACCAAAGAATTCTACTTTTAAAACATCCTTAGATATTCTAATCAGAATCCTAAGAATTCCTACATCTGTGTTTAGATTCAATGAATCCTGCAGCATTTTTCTGTCAACCAGTGAAAATTTCTTTTGGGTTATAAGCATTATCATTGAGATAAATGTAATGATTCCAAGCCCACCAATTTGAATAAGGCACATAATAATAAATTGCCCAAACAGGCTGAAATAGCTGAAAGTATCAACTACAACAAGTCCTGTAACACAGGTGGATGTGGTAGAAGTAAACATAGCTACTAGGGGATTAGTCCAATTACCGGTTGCGGAAGAAATTGGAAGCATTAAAATAAGCCCACCCAGTACAATGGCAATGAGGAAGCTTAATGGAATCAATTGAACTGATGATATTTGTTTTTTATTCATAAATTCTCCAAGTGGTATAAATATATCAAGCGCACCACAATCAAAGATAATAGTACAAGAGATTATCAATGTAAATGTAAAAAATGCCGGTATAAATAGTGATTGGTGGTGTTTACTATATGGATTTGATAAAAATACGTATAAACGATACAAACAATAAAATAATATTTTTGAATTGTATTCTTGAACCTCAGCAAACCATTGTTGCCCACTATTTAACGTTTACTACTAAACCCGTCCTCCTAGCCCTCTTCCGGCACACAAAAAAGCCCCAGTACATTTGTACCGGGTCTTCTGTAATCTGCAATAGCAGATGATTATCTCTTTGAGAACGTTTTCACTGTCCTTATTGCCTTGTTTCAGGCATTTCAAAGGTGAGTTGCTGTTTACCTGCTGCGTACGGTAGAAAGCTTAGGGCTACTGTATGCGGTTGGTGGCAACTTTAATAACCGCGACCAACAATAATACTCTGATTTTACTTTCTACTCATTAAATCTTTGTCTATCTTTTGTAAGATTATCTTCGAATTTTCCGCTCTAAGTCCATAGAAGGTGGAGCGTTATGCTGAAATATAAAACTAATTTGATGTTGCCGTCTTGAAGTCAATCAACGGGTACAGCCATTCTTTAAGTTCACGGAATCTGTAACCAATTGATTCAGCCTTTTCAGTGCTAAAACTGAGTGTATCTTCAATTCCATTATATGGGGCATTATCACCCGTCTGACTAATCACAGCTTTCTTCCCAAGACGTTTTTCTATGTGCTCAATTATATCTGATATCTTAACCGCTTCTTTTGAACATCCATTTATCGGTCCTGAAACAAAGTGTTCAGCAAGATATGCAATAAAATCACCAGCATCTTTCTCGTATATGAATGCCATCTTCGTATCCATATCATCGATATTCATAGGTTTCTGATCTCTTATATGCTCAATATAGAAATCCAGTCTACCTGTATAATCATTTTCACCCATGACTATTGGATATCTGACAAAAGAAATATTGGCAGGATCCATGAACTCAAATACTGCTCTTTCCGCCTGCCTCTTAGTTTCTTCGTAGTTCTTGATTCTGTCTATCCAGTGAAGCTCATATTCTTCAGGTTTAAATTCATCTTCCGTAATATCAGCATGTTCTTTAGGATAAACAGAACATGTAGACATCTGTATATATCTGTCACAGCTTACGTTTTCCAAAAGTGCCTTAACATCATTGGAACTGTAGGCAATCTTATCAATTATCAAGTCAAAATGCTTTCCGCCCAAAGCCTCTTTAACACTTGCAGAATCCATCCTATCCATGACAACATATTCTACAGGGCCATCAAATATCGGCTTTGAATTGCCTCTTGTTGCGATTGTGATTTCATGCCCTTTTTTGAGCAAGGTATTAACCATAGGTATCCCAAAATATCTCGTTCCACCAACAACAAGTATTTTCATAATCATCCCCCATTCAATCCCAATTTACAATTGTGCATAATACTGGAAGATATTTTTAATCACTCAATTACACACAAATTCAAATAGTCATCTACTGAGATTTCAATAATCTTCTCCGGTACAATTTCTTCATAACATACCCACTGAGTTCCCATAGCATGTGTGAATTTTGCCTTGTCCAACATATAGAGGTAGCCCGTTCCCCCATAGTTTGGATGGCAGTGTTTAAACACCATCTTATCGCCATATTCTGGGAGCATTATTCTTTCTGCGTTATCATTTTCCTCTACACAACCAAGAGAAAAGCATATAGCCATATTCCTGTTACTTGTCGCATAAACAGCATACTGACATCCTTCTTGAAATCCTGTATCATAAGCTTGATTCGGAACAAGCTTGTCCAACTTTTTGGGGCTTCCATGATATAAATATTCTTTAGCCATTAAAGCTTCTCCAACTCCCATGGTCATTTTTACTGTAAGTTAATCTATTCAGAAATGCTTAAATTTATACTTTATAGCAATTGTTTATAATTATACCCATATCTACCATTCTGTTCAATATTATGTGCATTAGTCTTGTCCCACCATTCCTTGAATGTTTTGAAGGCTTTCGGCACACAAAAAAGACCCGGTACATTGTACCGAGTCTTTTGAAATCTGCAATAGCAGATGAGTATCTCTTTGAGAACTTTTTCAATGTCCTAAGTGCTGTGTTTGCGGCATTTCTAGGACGAGTTGCTGTTTACCTGCTGCGTACGGTAGAAAGCTCAGGGCTACTGTATGCTGCTGACTTTTTCAAGTTTCCTCCAGAATTCTCAGTCCTTCCTTATAATCCTGTCCCAAAACTTCCTGTGTCTTTTGGAAGTCATACTTCTCATGTAGTCTGTCATGAACCTTGAGGAACGCCTTCTTTCCGTATTTCCTTATATATAATGCCTGAGCCTTTGCTGCATTTGCTCCGTCATTTGATGGAATATAGAATCCTTTATTGCAATTTTCGAGCTCATCACACTCATAACATCCGTCCAAATCTTTTTCCTTACAGCATTTCACATTCGGACATATTCTGTCCTCAGCACAGGTGGCAAAAGAGCAGACATTGTACTTCGTTCTGCAAGATCCGCACCACTCTGAAAGGAAACAGTGATTACAAGAAAAGCCACAATAAGCAACAGAATCAACACCCTTTCGTGCTATCTTGCAAAGTTTATTCTTGATGCGGCTCATGGCTTCGATATGCATGATCCAGTGACGGCTAAATGGCATCTGAATCAGTCCTTTTATATCCTTACCGCACCAGTATTCAATCAGCCAAAAGGCATTCTCATTCTCGCTGACACATTTACTGCGGATAAGTTTTTCCTTTACATCGTCACCAAATTTTTGCTTTAAATCCTTGTATGTCAGATCTCTAAGAATCTGATCCGTAGACTCCTTTACAGCTTTTACATACAGGTATAGCTCTTTGATATTCAGTTTTTCTGAAAACTCTGCAATCTCGTTTCCCTGAAGTTCATTACCCGTAGTAATAATAGGTGCGCCAATGCGATTATGAAAGTCATGTGTAAAAAGAATCTGATTATCCTCTGCTATCATCTCATGGGCAACTATATCTTCAATCCTGAAAATATGCCAGATAGAATAGGCAAGGGTTTAACTGTGATATCCATCTGCACCCGCAAAAGGCATTTTGGCAAAGGCCTCATCCGGATATCCACTCACAATCTGAGTAATCTGCTCAAACATTTCCTCGCGGAAAGCCAAAAGCTTCTGAATAGCATCTTTAAATGTTGCTTCCTTCGTCAGCAATTTCTGTATTTCTTTATTGTTTTCTGACCATGATTTATCCATAATCTATCTTCTTACCCCGGTTATTACTTTTATGTCCGGAACATCCTTTACCTATGGCTACTTATCCATCCCTATCCACTGTATGAAAGCTGTCTTATCACTGCTGTTATACCCAGCCTTCTCATAGAAATGCATAGTCTCCGGCTTCTTTGATCCTGTCAGTAGCATCATTTTGTAACAGTTTTCCTTCTCCGCAATCTTCTTTGCATAATCCAGACATTCACCTGCATACCCGTTTCCTCTGAAATCCGCGTGTGTTACCACATTCTCAACAAAAGCATACGGTCTTATATTTCTTGTTAAATTCGGGATAATCACACAAACACAGGAAGATATAATCTGACCATCAATCTCATTTACGATCAGATGGTGATTCAGATCTTTAATAATCTGATTCCATATTTTTTCAAGATGTTCATCATGCTTGGGAATACTGTCTTCATGTAAGTAAAGATACAGTTCCAAAAGTGCTTCCAAATCTTCTTTTTTTGCTTCTCGTATCATCAGCTGATAATCCTTACCTCCTTAACCTGAAATATATTCCAATTTTATGCTCCAACGTTCATCTCGACAAGCTGGAATTTGTCTTTCCCGTACAAATTGTTCTAGTTGCTCTGCCTTCTCTAAACGTCCCAGCTTTCTATAGGCTTCAGCTTCATATGAAAGTTTCAACACCGGAACCTGATATCCATTCCAATCAACATAATCAAGCAATGTATCTAGCGGGATGATGTTCTCCCATTCATCGGCTGGCTTCTTTTGAATATCTCCCATAACCTCAACTTCCATTCCATCAACTAAAAACTTTCCGAAGTGAGATCTAATCTTTTCATTACCACTAAAGGTTACAGGCTGTACCTCGTATTCCTTTAAAAACTCACCTAAGATATAAGCCGTTGCTTCATCAGTCTGAATATCTATATCGTGAGGCTCATAATCCATACCCTGAAGTGCAAAAGATGTACTTCCTGTTAATCCCCAGCAAACATCCTTACCGGAATCATGTAATAGCATACATATCTTTAGCAATACTTTTTCATGTAATTCTGTAAGCATTGTGTCACTCCTACAAACAACGATTTGTCATGATCTGTAAAACTGGAATTCAAAACTTTAATTACCTTTTTATATAACTCTCTCGTCTGTCACAAAATGCTTTACTCCGTCTGTCGGATGTAATAGCTCTTTTCTGAAAAACTCAGGATAATACCTGATGGGATCATTTACATCTATCCAGCGAAGGAATTCCTCATGGTCATCTTCCGTCATACTCATACAAACAGGCTCGAAGCCCTCCGGCACCTTCATATAGTAGAAATATGAAACCTCATAAATAAGCTTACCACGATTGGATTCGGCATCTCCATAGAAATAATTCTCATGGATAAAACCTAAGTGATCAACATCGAGCTTAACGCCAGTCTCCTCATACACCTCACGTATCACAGCTTCTGCGGATGTCTCGCCGAACTTGATACGTCCGCCAACGGAATAGAGATAATCCGCCCTATCGTTTCCCACCATCAATATTTTTCCGTTTTTCATAATAATCGCTCCGACGCGAAGATTGATCAGTCCTTCTTCACATGGAACTGTCATGTCCTGGTTCATAATACCTCCATAAGAATTAGTATGCTTGTCAATAAAACTGAAATATAATTTGCCTCTAAAAATTCCGATGTGCTTTAGTCTATTATGCTGAAAGTTAATCTGTTCAAAAATACTTAAATTTATACTTTGTAGCAATTGTTTATAATTATACCCATATCTACCATCCTGTTCAATATTATGTGCATTAGTCTTGTCCCACCATTCCTTGAATGTTTTAAAGGCTTTCGGCACACAAAAAAGACCCGGTACATTGTACCGAGTCTTCTGTAATCTGCAATAGCAGATGATTATCTCTTTGAGAACGATTAATGAAGTGAATGTGCCTTATTTTAGGCATTTCTCCTTCAAGTTGCTGTTTACCTGCTGCGTACGGTAGAAAGCTCAGGGCTACTGTGCGAGGCTGTTAGCAACGAAAGTTTATAATATGACGATATTGCCTGCTATATTACTTCCACCAATTTGAATATCTATCGATACTTATTTCGAATATAGAACACTGAAATTACTAAAATGATAGGAAAACCTATACCTGCCAATACTCCTGCCTGCAAATTATTAGCCGCTTTTTCAGATATACTTCCAATAATAGCAGGGCCCATTGCTCCCCCTAAATCTCCTGCGAGCGCTAGAAGTGCAAACATTGCTGTACCTCCAGTTGGAAGTATCTGTGATGATATACTAATTGAACCTGGCCACATTATACCTACAGAAAATCCGCATAATGCACATCCAATCAATCCAACCCATGGTATATTTGCCAGTCCGGCAACCAGATAACACATAAGGCACATTACTCCGGATGCCATCATGAAAATTGTCAGATCAACTTTTTCACCGAACTTTCCATAAAGAAGTCTACTGATTCCCATGCACACTGCAAATCCGCAGGGTCCAGCCAAATCTCCAACTGTTTTGGAAACATGTAGTGCTGATTCAGCATAGGCGGATGCCCACTGTCCCATCGCTATTTCTGAAGAACCTGCGCAGATCATGAGTATAATAAAAATCCAAAATGCTTTTGTTTTCAACAGTTGGGGCATTGTCATGCTCTTACCATCTTCTACCAGTGGTTCGATTGGACAGGTTGCAAAATTGAAAATGTTATAAAGCGGAATGACCGACCATATAAGTGCCATTATTCTCCATTTTTCTATACCAAAAACCGTAAAGAAGGCTGTGGAGCCCAAGACAACTCCAACCCATCCCCAGCAATAAAAGGAATGAAGAAGACTCATCATTGTATCCTTATTTTCAAATGGACATGCTTCTACAATTGGACTTACCAGCACTTCTGTCAATCCACTTCCAACAGCATATATAAATACACACACAAGGATTCCCCAAAATGGTACTGACAATAAGTCAGGTAATACAGCAAGTCCTGCAAGTCCTAATCCTGATGTAATCTCTGCAGCTATTACGCATACTCTGTAACCCAGTTTATCTACTATACCTGCACATAAAAAATCAACTACAAGCTGTGTAACAAAGAATACTGTTGAAATAGCGGCCAGCTTTCCAAATGATATATTGTATGTATTATGAAATGTTATAAACAATAGCGGTACAAAATTAGCGCAGATGGCCTGTGTTACAAATCCCAGATAGCATGCAAGCTGTGTTTTTTTATAATTCTTTTCTACTTCCATTTTTATTCCCCGGCCCTGATATTTTTTACCGTTTTGCTTTCAATAGAAAGATTCTCGTATATTCTGTCTCCACCTTGGCCTGTAGGTGCCTGAGCAAGTAAACCTACTTTCACAGACTCAGCATCTTTCATTAAGAAATATCTTGTCATGTGGAAATGCACTCCATCCAGGGAGTAATGAAAAGAAAATGCTCTGCCCACGCGACAAACTCTAAGATATGCAAAATTCTGTCCTTCAATATCGCATCCATTAGCATCATCGGATTCACCATCTTTAGTTACAACACTTACAGCAGCGTGTGTTCCAAAGTCAGTAAGTTCAAAACAGCATTTAGCCCAGTTGTCCATATCCTGCATAACCATTACAGATGCAGAATCATAAGTTTCCTTAAAATCGTGAGATACCTTTACATTAAGAACGAAGTCGCCCTTAACATCTGTGTAGAAATATGGAGCATTACAAAGTGATTCAGGAAGAATTCCTTCTTCACTTGTTGTACTTCCACCACAGAAGAAATCTGTCAAAGCCGGTGCTTTTATTGTAACCTTATTCTCTTCAATTTTTATCTCACCTTTATTGATCCATTTAAAATTATCAAACATAATCTACAGCCTCCTCTTTTTGTTAGTGCTTTTTTGTTAATCGAAAGAAATTATTGTAATTATATCGTATTATTAATATAATAAAAGGAATAAAATGGTCAAATAGTATAACTATATCTTCAAGAGGAATAATTATGGCACTCTCATCATGTATATCATTATCAAAACAAGCAACTCCATTCAATATAGATGAAACTGGAACCCATGGAACTGTAGAGTTTCCAGTTGCCATATATAGAGATGATATCACCGAAGATTTTGTCAACTGGCACTGGCACGCTGAAATTGAGATAGGCCATGTCGAAAAGGGCGTTATTCTTTTAGAATGCGGTAACAGAAAATATATACTTTCAGAAGGAGACTTATTTTTCATAAATACCAATGTTTTGCATTCCATGCGTAATCATACCCCCGTCAATGCAGCAATTTTTAAATCTGTCATATTTGACAGCTCTGTTATAAGCAGCAATACAGAAAGTATTTATTATAAAAAGTATTTACATCCTATCATCCATAGCGCAAGTATTAGAGATTTTATACTGAAGTCAGATTCCATATTCTTTAGCAAATTGGACAATATTATCAAAACTGTATGGGAAATAATAAATCATGAACCAGAGGATTACGAGATATCAGTTAGAAATGAATTATCTGATTTTTTTGCTGTACTAAATCATATGAATCTAACAGAAAGTATGCTTACCCACACAGTAAATCCACTGTTAGAGGAGCGCGTACAGATAATCCTAAACTACATCCATTCAAACTATTCTAAAAATATAACGTTAGATGACCTGGCTAATGCTGCAAATGTTAGTAAAAGTGAAGTTCTTAGGTGCTTTAAGTCAATTATCAATATTTCACCAATTAAATATCTTAAGAATTTCAGATTGCAAAATGCGGCATATATGCTTAAAAGCAGCACTTACTCAGTTCAAACAATTTATGAGTTATGTGGATTTGATAACAACAGTTATTTCTCTAAATCATTTAAGGAACTGTTCCACTGTTCACCTCGTGAATACCGTAATAATTAAGAACAAGGCAACGATGAAGATTTAGAACGGCCGTAGCATATCTGAACTACTTGATTAATATAAGAAAACCCCCAGATAAAATCTGGGGGTTTCGAATCTGCATCTGCAGAATGATTATCTCTTTGAGAACTGAGGTGCGCGACGAGCAGCCTTTAAGCCGTACTTCTTACGCTCCTTCATACGTGGATCTCTTGTGAGGAATCCTGCAGCCTTAAGTGTAGGTCTGTACTCAGCATCTACCTCAAGGAGTGCACGTGAGATACCGTGTCTGATAGCACCAGCCTGGCCAGTGTATCCGCCACCCTTAACGTTAACGATAACGTCAAACTTCTCTACAGTACCTGTAGCTACAAGTGGCTGACGAACAACTACCTTTAATGTCTCAAGACCAAGGTACTCGTCGATATCTCTCTTATTTATTGTGATCTTACCTGTGCCAGGTACAAGATATACTCTAGCAACTGAAGACTTTCTTCTACCAGTTCCGTAATACTTTGTTGTATTCTTAGCCATGATCTACCTCCTATTAAAATGTAAGCACTTCTGGCTTCTGTGCCTGCTGCTTATGATCTGGTCCAGCGTAAACGAAAAGCTTTGTGTACATCTGACGACCAAGTGGTCCCTTTGGAAGCATGCCCTTAACAGCGTGCTCGATAACTCTGTCAGGGTGTGTGTTGAGCATCTCACGAAGAGTTGTCTCCTTCATACCACCAACATAGTCTGAGTGATGATAGTAGATCTTCTGATCAAGCTTCTTACCTGTAACCTTAATCTTCTCTGCATTAACTACGATAACATAGTCACCACAATCAGCGTGTGGAGTGAAGACTGGCTTATTCTTACCTCTTAAAACCTTTGCAACTTCTGCACAAAGACGACCAAGTGTCTGTCCCTCTGCGTCAACTACATACCACTTTCTCTCAATCTGAGATGGGTTTGGCATATAAGTATTCATTGAGAATTCCTCCTTAAATAAATCTTAAAAAAGCTCCAAGAAAGTGATGTCCGGGCACTGTCTCGGAAAGTTATAGTAAAACTCATCTCCGGGCTAACAGAAATAAGTTACCTTACTACATCAGCCGTTATAGTATACAATACGAATTGGCTTTCGTCAACATCAAATATCGTATTCTATACCTATCATTGTAAGTCCATGAGCTGGGGCTGTTGGGCCTGCTAATTCACGGTCTCGTCCGCGAAGAATTTCAAGCATGTACATTGGTTCCATCTCGCCTGCTCCCACCTTAATAAGTGTACCTGCAATGATACGAACCATATTGTAAAGGAAGCCGTCACCTGTAAGGCGAATGTGGATAACATCATCTTCCTTATAAACCTTTGCTGTATAAATGGTGCGGACACGGGATTTAACCTGTGCCTTTACTGATGAGAGTGATGTGAAATCGTGCTGTCCAATAAGGTAGGCAGCTGCCTCGTTCATCTTTTCCACATCCAAATCATAGTAATAGTGGAAAGTATCCTTACGTTTTGTAGGATCTGGCATTTTACGATTCAAAATCTTATATTCATAAGTCTTGCGACATGGTGTGTATCTTGGATGAAAATCATCCTCCACCTGGCACGAATATTGAACCACAATGTCATCCGGCAAACGCTGATTTAAAGCGAAGCTGATTTTGTCAGCTGGCATACGACTTGTAGTGTCAAATACTGCCACATTTCCAAGAGAATGAACACCAGCATCTGTTCTGCTGGCTCCCATAATAGATATAGGCTCCTGCAAAAGATCTGTAAGAGCCTCGTTTAATTTCTGTTCAATTGTCACTCCGTTTGGCTGAATCTGCCAACCAGAATAGTTTGACCCATCATAGGCCACAACAATCATTACTCGCATATTATAAAATTACCTTTGCTGAATAAAAAACTATTAAATAAATTGCTATACATATGTAGGCGCGCTGATCCAAGGATGTGTACTTAAGTGGGCGCATCTTAGTCCTGCCCTCTCCACCATTATAGCATCTTGCTTCCATAGCAAATGAAAGATCATTTGCTCTTCTGAAGGCCGAAACAAAAAGTGGCACTAAAAGCGGAACCATATTCTTAGCCTTTTTGATGAGGCCACCTGACTCGAAGTCTGCACCTCTTGCCATCTGAGCCTTCATGATTTTATCTGTCTCCTCAATGAGGATAGGAATAAATCTAAGGGCAATAGACATCATCATGGATATCTCATGAACAGGTACTCCTACCTTTTTCATAAAACCAAGTGACTTCTCCAAGCCATCTGTAAGCTGGTTAGGAGTGGTTGTAAGTGTCATAAGAGATGTACCAATGATAAGAAGTACCATTCTACTGGTCATAAGCACTGCATTCTTAAGACCAACATCTGAAATTGTAAAAATCCAAAAGGATGCCAAAGTCTTTCCAGGTGTCAAAAATAAATTAAAAAGACCTGCAATTATAAGCAAAATAATGATTGAACGAAGTCCCTTTACCATAAAAGAAAATGGAACATGACTCATTCTGATGATACCAATGAGTGTGATAAGTACCGCGCCAAAAAGTATCACATTATTTGCTGAAAATAGTGTAATTATAAAAATCAGCGTACCAAATAGCTTCACACGTGGATCAAGTGAGTGAAGCACTGATTCTGCTGGATAATATTGTCCTAAGGTTATTTCACGTAGCATAAAATCTCTTCCTTTGCCTCTTCAACAGTTGTTGCATCAGTTCTGACGCCAAGACCTGCTGCCTTTAAGTCGTTCATTACATATGTAACCTGTGGTGCTGCAAGTCCCATTACCTCAAGCTCCTTGTAATGAGCAAAGACCTCCTTTGGAGTACCATCAAAGGCTGGCTTACCTGCATCCATAACGATGATGCGATCCACATAGTTTGCTACATCCTCCATGGAATGCGAAACCAAAATAACTGTATCACCGCGCTTCTTATGCATGTCAGCAATCATCCCAAGAATATCATCTCTACCCTTTGGATCAAGACCTGCAGTAGGCTCATCAAGAATGATAACGTTTGGCTTCATGGCAATAACACCAGCAATAGCCGCACGACGCTTCTGTCCACCTGAAAGCTCAAATGGCGAAGCAAGGTAAAACTCTTCTGGGAGCCCAACTAAGCCAAGGGCCTCATAAGCACGCTTAATCTGCTCCTTCTCATCTAATCCCTGATTCTTAGGTCCAAACTGAACATCCTTGAAAACTGTAGTCTCGAAAAGCTGATGCTCTGGGTATTGGAATACCATTCCTACCTGAGTACGAAGGTCCTTAATATCGTAATCCTTATCATAGATATCCTGTCCACGGTAATAGATATGTCCCTCAGTAGCCTTGATAAGACCATTTAGATGCTGAACCAGTGTAGACTTTCCACTACCAGTGTGACCGATGATTCCTATGAACTCACCTTCTTTGATGGAAAGACTTACATCATCAAGAGCTGTAACCTCATAGGCTGTTCCTGGGCTATATTTATAGGAAACATGATCTAAAATCAATTCATTAGTAGCTGATTTAATAGCAGAAGTTTGTCCCTTTGCAGCCTGTGACGCTGCTGCTTTAACTGCTACCCCGGTATTTTTTATCTGAAGAAGGCTGTTTACAAGCTCCTCTCTTGTAAGAATACACTCTGGAAGTGGAAGTCCTGATTTTCTAAGCTCATGTGCCAAAAGAGTAACCTGTGGAACATCAAGGCTGTGTGCCTTTAAAAGATCTACATCCTTGAAAATCTCACGAGGTGTACCTTCCATGAAAACCTTACCCTTTTCCATTACGAAGACATAATCTGAATCAACTACCTCTTCCATGTAATGAGTGATAAGGATTACAGTGATTCCTTTTTCTTTATTAAGAGTATGAACCGCCTGAAGCACATCTTTTCTTCCATCAGGATCAAGCATGGCTGTAGGCTCGTCCAAAATAATGCATTTTGGCTCCATAGCCATAACGCCAGCAATGGCAACACGCTGCTTCTGTCCACCTGAAAGCTTGTTAGGCGAATGACTCTTATATTTGTACATCCCTACCATCTTAAGAGATTTTTCAACTCTCTTTAAAATCTCCTCAGTAGGAACACCGATGTTCTCCGGACCAAAAGCCACGTCCTCATCAACTACAGATGCAATTATCTGATTGTCTGGATTTTGAAAAACCATTCCTGCAGTCTGACGAACTGCAAATGTGAACTCGTCATCTGAGGTGTTCATTCCATCTACAAAAAGAGCGCCCTCAGAAGGTGTAAGAAGTGCGTTGATGTGCTTTGCGAAGGTAGATTTTCCAGAGCCGTTATGTCCTAAAATAGAAATAAACTGACCTGGTTCAACATTAAGATTAACATGATCAAGAGCAACCTGGATTGCCTCCACGTTGCCCTCTTCATCACGTCTAATATATTCATGAACTAAATTCTTTGATTTGATAATCGACATTGGTACCCACTATTCCTTCCAGTTGAGTCTATGTAAATTACCCTCAGTCTCCAAACCGAGGAAGTCGTTCTGTCTCAGTGCCTCATATAAGATGATGGCAACTGAATTTGATAAATTCAGCGAACGTATATCATGTCCCATTGGGATACGAACGCAATTCTCCTCATTGTCTACAAGGATTTCCTCAGGAATTCCAGCTGATTCCTTGCCGAACATTATGTAGCAGTCTGGTTCGTAATTCACCTCGGTATGAGTACGCTTGGCCTTTGTAGTGGCCATATAAATCTTAGCATCTGGGTTCTTTGCTTTGAAGTCGTCCCAGTCATCATAACGGAACACCTCTAGGCGGTCCCAGTAATCCATGCCTGCACGCTTCACAGTCTTGTCTGTAAGGACAAAGCCTAATGGCTCGATTAAGTGAAGGCGTGTGCCTGTGGCACAGCATGTACGCCCGATATTTCCGGTGTTAGCTGGAATCTCAGGCTCATGTAAAATAATATTAAGCATTTCTTAATTCCTTTATAAATTCTTCAATTCTATCCATAGCCTTCTTTAACGCCTCGAGGGAGTATGCGTAGGAAATACGCACATTACCTTCACCTGATTCTCCGAAGGCTGTGCCTGGTACTACTGCAACCTCTTTTTCTTTAAGAAGACGGGTACAGAATTCTTCTGATGACATACCAAACTCTGCAATAGATGGGAAGATATAAAAGGCACCGTAAGGCTCAAAACATTTGATTCCCATTTTCTTGAAGCGATTAACGAGATAACGACGTCTGTCATTGTACTCCTCGCGCATGTTTGCCACGTCTTCATCACAGTCACGAATAGCTGTAACTGCAGCATACTGGCTAGTAGTAGGCGCGCACATTATAGCAAACTGATGGATTTTTGTCATCTGTTGAACTATTTCTGCAGGTGCACAAACATATCCCAATCGCCAACCAGTCATGGCATGGCTCTTTGAAAAGCCATTGATATAGATAGTGCGCTCCTTCATTCCTGGGAAGGATGCGATAGAAACATGTCCCTCGCCAGTATATGTAAGCTCACCGTAAATCTCATCTGTAAGAACAAATAAATCATATTTCTTAACAAGCTCTACGATTGGCTCTAAATCTGCCTTTTCCATAACAGCTCCTGTAGGGTTGTTCGGAAATGGCATGATAAGAATCTTGGTCTTGGCTGTGATAGCTGCTTCCAATTCCTCTGGCTTAAGGCGGAATTCATTCTCCTCCTTAAGATTGATAGCTACAGGAACGCCCCCAGCAAGAATAGTACAAGGCTCATAAGAAACGTAGCTTGGCTGAGGAATAAGAACCTCATCACCTGGATCAAGCATCGCACGAAGTGCAACATCAATACCCTCAGAACCACCTACTGTCATAAGCATTTCTTTCAGTGGGTCGTAGTGCAATCCATAGTGACGCTCTAAGAAATCAGCAATCTCAATTCTAAGCTCCTTCAAGCCTGAGTTTGAAGTGTAGAAGGTGCGGCCTCGCTCCAGTGAATAGATAGCCTCATCTCTAACCTTCCAAGGTGTATCAAAATCAGGCTCGCCTACACCAAGTGAAATTGCATCTGGCATCTCTGCCACAATATCGAAAAACTTTCTAATGCCCGAAGGCTTAATTGAAGTAATAGTTTTATTCAGAGGGTTTCTCATAAGCTCACCTTCTCCCTCTCATCAACATGCTTTTCTGCCATGATAATACCGTGATCCTTGTATTTCTTTAATACAAAGTTGGTCTGTGTAGAAAGCACTGAGTCAAGTGGAGAAAGCTTTGCAGAAACGAAATCTGCCACCTCTCTAAGTGTATGTCCCTCAATAGAAACCATGAAATCATAGCTTCCTGAAATAAGATAAACAGCATCAACCTCTGGATAGTTATAGATACGCTCAGCAACCTTATCGAAACCCATACCTCTCTGTGGAGTAACACGAACCTCAATAAGAGCCGAAACCTTCTCTACGCTAGCCTTTTCCCAGTTGATAAGTGTAGGATAGCCACAGATTACATGCTCGTTTTCCATAGCCTCAAGCTCATTCATAACTGTAGCCTGGTCACAGCCAAGCATCATAGCTAAATCGCTAAGGTCAATCTTACTGTTGTGTTCAATATAAGTTAAAATTTTCTCTCTCATAATAAAATCCCCTTTCGGTGCAAGTCTATACGTTATAAAGTGCATCAGTTTTCGGAGGCTCTAAAAAACGTACCTCTTCACCATTCAAGATGCGCTTGTCATTTGAAGAGTTGGACTTCCCGATAATGGCGGATGCTACCCCCGCATCTGCCAATTTCCTAACAAGGCCATTTCCATCCTCGGTGGCAATAAGCATCGCCCCCGATGAAATGAGCTCATATGGATTAATTCCAAAGAACTCGCATACCTCTATAGTCTCCTGTTTAACAGGAATCGCTTTCAAATCAATATCAAGACCTACACCTGATGCTTCGCCCATCTCCCAAAGGGCACCAAAGATACCACCCTCGGTAACATCATGCATAGCAGCTACGCCGTGTTCTACAGCTATTCTGCTTTCTGGAAGAACGCTAAGGTACTGATCAAATCCCTTTGCTGTATCAACAAGTGAATGTGGCAAACGTGTAAGAAGCTCTTCCTCGTGGTCCTTTGCAATGATAGATGTACCCTCGAGACCAATCCACTTCGTAAGTACGATATCCATACCAGGCTTTGCTCCACCTGTGGATACCATCTGTCCCTTCTTAACTTTGCCCACAGCTGTAACAGAAATCAGCGGCTGATTAACTGCCTCAGTAATCTCTGTGTGGCCGCCAATAACCTGAACATTATAACGCTTACATGCTGCATCAACCTGCTCCATGATGTGCTTGAGCTTTGCTTCGCGCATACGTGGAGTGAGAAGCACTGTAAGCAAAATGCCTATAGGCTCGGCACCGGCGCTGGCCAAATCATTAACAGAGATGGTAACAGCAAGCTCACCAATATCAGAGGCTGTGCCAGTGATTGGATCTGTAGATAAAACCATTTCCTCATCAGGGCCAAGCTGTACTGTAGCGCAGTCTTCTCCGATGGATGGGCCATTGCCTACCTCTGGTCTTTTAACATGTAATTGTTTGATAACAGAGCGTTTTAACACGCTCTCTGGTAACTTTCCAATTTCCATAAGTAAGTCCTAAAATATGTGCTAGTTTGCTGGTGCTGCAGCTGGATCTGTAGTAGCTTCTGGGGCTGCAGTAGTAGTATCAGCTGCAGGAGCTGCGTCTTCAGCTGGTGCAGGATTTGTAACCTGATACTTTGGTGTAATAATAAATGGTGTAGAATTTGCAACGCCTGGTGCGTAAGTCGCTATAGCGTTTGCAATAACATTAACATCCTGTGTGGCAATTGCCTGAAGCATTGCATAGGAAAGGTTTGGATCCTCTGATGCAATACCTACTGTTACTGTTCTGTTTGAAGGATTGTATTTACTGTTGTTGTAAACATCGCGGCTAACTTCCACTCCATTTTCATAAACAACCTTCCAAAGGCGGGCAGTATAACCTGTGTGACCACCTACTGTAGTAGTCATTTTACCAAGTGGCACGTTAGGGTCGCCGACCCATGTAGTATTCTGTACATTTACACCTGTAATTTCTGTTTCAAATTCAACTGAATGACCTGGGTCATCCTCTTCCTTACCATAGATATTGAAGTAGGCGTTATTGCCGTCACAATAACCTTCTATATATATAGGATAATTCTTGTTGTTTCTAATCTGGAAATCCTTACCACCCGACTCAGAAATAGCAGCATCCTGAGATGGCTTAACGTAAGTAACTATCATTGAATGTGAGCTTCTTGTAACAACGCCAAGCTCTGCTTCACGAACTGCTCCATAAAGAGTAGTAGATACCTGACAGATACCACCACCGTATGTCTCTACTGTAGTGCCGTTCTCGTAAGAGCCAGCCAACATATATCCGTTTTCAGCTGAGAAAGGTGTGATGCAGTTAAGTACTGAGAACTCGTCTCCTGGATAAAGGATAGTTCCATTGATGAAGCCTACACCATTGGCCACGTTATTCTTTCTGGCCTTTGAAGATGAACTGTAATCTGTGCTGAAGGAACCAAGCAAATCCTTAATCTCTGCCAGCTCTTCCTTGCTTCCTCTAGGTTCCTTAACCTCGGTAACAAGCTCGACAGTAGTATCGCTACCATCCCATTCATTCTCGATGTAATTCTGTAAAACAGAGGCTGATTCTGGAATCTGAACAACTACTCCTGCCTTACCTTCATGGAATACAAACTGGCCATTCTCACGTGTAAGATAATCATCACTGGCCTCATCATTTACCTGAGAGGATGCTCCGTTAAGATAAAACTCAATACCTGTCTTGTCTGCTCCAAGAGAAAGTGGAAAATCCTTTCCTCTGCCTTCCTCTAAATCCTTGCTAGCCTTAAATCGCTCTGCAAAATTTCCTGTAGAACCGTATGTGGCAGCCTTTTCAAGAACCTCTGGATTCTTTGCTCCGATACAAAGCTCCTTACCTGTAGCTGTAAAAGTCTGACCGTTTGCTGAAAGTGTGAAAACTGCACTGTCATAATCAGCGAAATAATTATTTACTACATCCTCTGCCTCAGTAACTGTCTTGCCTGACACATCTGTGCCGCCAATACTGATACCATTTGGGATGATTCTGTTGTCTGTTTCTACTTCCTCTGCAACTGATTCTGCCTCTTCATTGGCAAGCTCCTCATCCGACACCTCATCAGCATATGCTGTAACTGGTGAAACCGCGATGATTGAAGAAGCAAGTAATAATGATAGTAACTTTTTTTTCATAACAATAATGCCTCGTAATTGACTTTATATTTTACAAAATTTAGAATTAAATTATAAACGCAGCGGCAATAGTGGTGATGAGCATACTAAGCACTACAATCACTAATACAACGCTGGCTATAATCTGATGTTTTTTACTACGTTTCATATTTAATACCTCGTTAACATCTATAAGCAAAGGAGATACCACCATGGGCTTTCCTCTTTTACCTTTTATCCTGTTATTTTTAGTTCTTTTATCTATCCGCCTGCATAATTTAAATGCAAAACGTGAGCGGGAGGAAGCTGAGTTCTGGGAAAAAGAACGTCAGGCTAATATAACCCCTGCAAAAGATATATCTAATCTAAGATATATTACCATTCCAATAGAGAAATTTCCATTAAATTTTAGTAATGACGAGGAAGTTATTGCCATTGAAAATGAATTAAAAGAATTATCTACTCATAAGCTTTTGAACCTTACCAGAGTAACAAACACGGACCTTAAGCTTACCTACGGTGTTCCAAATTTCGAGACTATGAGCAAAATTGGTGACGACTACGACAGAGCTACTGTTCTTCTTAATAAATATGCAGAAGCTCTTATGGAAGCTGGAAGAATTGACGATGTGATTACAGTCCTTGAATTTGCTGTAGGTACAGGTACTGATATTAGCGAATCCTATACCCTGCTGGCAAAATGTTATAAGCAAAAGGAGCTGGATTCAAAGCTTGATTTACTGAAAAATCAGGTTGAGCAAAGCTCTCTTTATTTCAAGGATTCAATATTGGAAAAGATTTCATAGGTAAGTCATAAAAAATGACCAGCACCTGATTGATTAGGGTACTGGTCGTTTTATTATCTGACTAGTTTTGCTCTTCTTCTCTCTTAACTTTTGTAAAAGCAATAAATCCTGTTATTGCTCCAAGTAATGGAAGTGTACTTCCGTTCCAGATAGCCATGCTCTTTGTAGTCTCTCCTGGCTTTGCAACTTCCTGCTCTGGGATTGTAACTGTCTGAGCTACATCCTCCTCTGCCTCTACATCCATTACTGCAAGAGGAACCTGAACATCTTCAATAGACTGAACCTCTACCTGTCTGACTGGAGCTATCACAGAAGGCTGTACTGCCTGCTCCTGAGTCTGTTCAACTGTTGTTGCTGGTACCGGAGTATCTTCTATTGCTGTAGTAGCCTGTGGAGCCACATTATTCTGAGCCTGTGGAGCCACATTATTCTGAGCCTGCTGACTTGCTATGATTTCCTGAATTCTATCACCTAAAGCATCTACTTTGTCCTTCAGATATTCAATTTTATTGTCATAGCCCTGAATCTCTACCTGGATGTCTTCCAAATCTTCTCTAAGGTTATTAATCTGATTTGTAACATTAGAAAGTGTAGCAGTAAGCTCTGCAATTCTGTCATTAAGGTTAGCAATTGTTGTAGTTGCAGCTTCTACATAATCCTTATATTCCTTTCGATTATCAACATCCTGCTTGTACTGGTTCTGGGTGTACCAGTCAACGCCCTTCTTCTGCTGGCCTTCCTCAGCATAAAAACCTGCCTGTTCATCACGCTGTGCTGCATGGAAGGTGTAACCATATACTGTCTGGTTTTTAATCTTTCCAGGAACATTTTTCTCGTAGGTTGATACCTTGTGTGGATCTTCTGTCCAAACCTTATAGGTAGGAGTCTTTTCTACTACGTTGATACCTGCAACTACTGAAGAGTCATTCTCATTTTCAACAAGTCCCTGAAACATTGAATTGCCTTCTTCATCACAGGTTACATAATCAAAATATCTCTCAACATATACTGGCTCGTCATCGATAATTTTTACATACTTAACGCAGTAATGCTTGTCATCGTAATTCTTATTGAAGTTCTCACCAAAAAATACTTTATCAGCATCCTCAGCGCTAACCTCACCTGTCATAATCAACTTATAAAGAATCATTTCCTTAGCAAGTTGACGACCCTCATTTTTATAGTAATTATCCATTGTGAGATTCTTGTTTTGCTCATAAAGCTGAGCTCTTACAGCAGCTTCTTCAGCCATTTTTTCACTTACTACAGCTTCCTGCTCATCAAGCCCTTCATTGGCATAACCAGCCTCCTCATAAGACTGCTGTCTGTCAGCCATCTCCTGCTGAACATCTGCTAATTGGCTCTGAGCATCTGCAAGCTCGCCCGATACAGTGGCCTGCTCTGCCTGCGCACTCACAAGATTCTCAACAATAATATCCTTCTCTATTTCAGCCTCTGCCTTTAATTCCTCTGTCTCAGCAATCTCAACCTCAGTCTCAGTTATGGCTTCCTGAGCACTCTCTACTGTCTCATATGAATATACCTCATACTCATCTTGCTGCTCTGTAGCATGTGTCTCTTCTACAGTCTCTTCAACAGTCTGCTCTACAGCAAGCTCTGCTTCTTCATTTACTTCTGCTGAAAGTTCTTGAGCAAATACCAAATCAGCTCCAGTTAATGCTGATGCTCCTCCAATTGCTACTCCTGTGGTAGCAGTTCCCTTTAATAAACAAACAATCTTCTTTGCCATAATCCCTCCGAAATACCACTAATTAATTTCAACTTCGTTTTTGTTAAACGATATATCGGAACGCATTTTGGCTTTCTTAACATTACATCTTGCCAGAATAATACTTTTTCTGCCTATCAATATAACATTTTATTTGTAGATTAATCCACTTTATCAACTAAGTATCCATGAACTGTAAATCTCATTTCCTGAGCAGAGCAGGTAGAAAGTGTAACTATCTTGTCAGCCGAGGTAACATTCTTTGCAACTGAAAATTCCTTATAAGCATGTTTATTCAAATCGTCAATATAGCCCTGAAATTCTGGATTGTCATAATAAGGCACTGTGTATACCCATGATGCAGGCTCCGTATCAAAATATGAAAAGATTTCAAATCTCATCTTTGCTGTTGGGGTTATAATTTGGAAATATCTATGCTCATCATAGAAATTTTCATCTGTCTTGTAATACTTTAATTTTCCAAACATGGAAAGATTTCGCATATTGTGGCCATAAATAATATTATGGCTGTCGCTAAAATCCTTTAGATTATATCCTTCCAAAAAAATACTTCCAGCGGTGGCATATTCCTTGTCTATGGTTGTTCGAAGATATCTTTCGTCATCACCTGAGTGCATTATTGGATAGCTGATGTCTGTTCCTTCAACATAAATCCATCCAGCCACATCAGGATTGATGCTCTGTAAAGCCGAAATATCCACATCAAGCATTTCCTGCCATGGCACCTGCAGAACCTGATCATCCGTTTTTGTAACATAGGTTTTTTCCAGTGAATCATATAAATCATTTGACTTCTGATAACCTAAATAGATATAAACAAATCCACCTATGGAGCCAAACACTATAACAAGCCCTAGTGCAAGTATTACCTTTGGATTGATTTCTTTTTTCTTCTTGTCCTCAACACTGGCAAGAAGCACTCCCACGACAAGCAGGAGAAATGCTACTATTTTCCCCTTAGTCTCTGAAATCAACGCCGCAATATTCCCTATAAAAGGATAATGTGCCACAACCCTACCTAGCACATTTTCATAGGTCACGGGCATAAAGTCGTTAGTAGGATTGGCATCGCCTCTTGTGGTAATCAGTCGATGCTTGGCATCCAATTCCACAATCCTGTGGGTAACTACGCTGGCTCCCACGTCAAAGGCAATAATATCCCCCTCAGCAAGCTCCTGAAAATCAACAGGCTTAACATATACTATTGAACCTACAGGGATTTCTGGAGTCATAGACCCGGTGATTACATTGTATTCCTGCATTCCCATTATCCTTGGAATAGCCAGCGGTAGACAGGATACAATAACTAAAATGATTATACAATTACCTAGTATTTTAAGAAATTTTTCCATAATTAGATATTACCACACTTTAAAAGGGGCGACCATTAAGTCGCCCCTAATTCACATTAATTATTAATTCTTATGTTTCTTATCATAATTAGCCTTCATTGTTCCAATGATTGCAATTAACAATATTAGAATAGCAATTATAGCTATTATGATTAAATAACGGATATACAACAAATATACCGGAGTATCATGTCCCTTAGGTGGTTCTGGCTCTGGAATATTAGTTGGTGTTTCTTCACCTCCACCTAATGGAACATCTGCTTCACCAATTGTTGTAGTGTCACCTGCCTCTGCCTGACCTGCCTCGGCACCACCTGCGCCTCCTGCTGCACCCTGGTCACCTCCACCTTCTACTCGGTTATTAGTAACTCCTTCACCAGCATCCACGATTTCTCCTGGGATTGTCTGGTAGGTATACTCTGGATCACCTACTTCTGTTGAATATACGGTATTAGTTTCCTCGTTATAAATTGTTTTAGTATCAGTGATTGGAGAACCACCTGACTGCTTCTTATATCTGAAGGTGAATTCTTCGCCACCAACAAGGGCTTGCTCTACATAAAGGCTTTGTCCCTTATAAGTACAACCTGGATTGGTCTTTGTGGTATCAATTTCATAACCTGAAACAGCTTCACTAGGAATATAAAAATTCTTCTGTCCTTGAATTCCATAATAGGTAACAGGAGCAATAGTCCTATTAGCACCTTCAAACTTTACGGTATAAGAAACAATTGTACCAACACCATATGCAATTACGTAGCTTTCATCATGATCTACAGTGTAGGATAAATCTGCATACCAATCATTAGCTCCGCCTCTGCGAACTCCTTTTACAATATATTTGTCTGAGGAGCTGGTATCGACAGCTGCTGCACACTTAAGTCCAACTTTATCTGTTGATTTAAGGTTTGTAATATAGATGACTTTGGAATCAGAAGTATCTACCTTAGGGAGGTCTTCTGTTCTACCATCTCCAGTATCAACTGTAAGAATTCCATCTAAATCTCTATTAAATTCGAACCGGTCATCACCAATTCCAATCCATACAGTATACTTTGTGCCTGGATATGGCTCATCTGCTGCCTTGGCAACCATAGATAACGAAAGTACTGCGGAGATAGCAAATATAATGGATAATACTAAGCCTAATGCCTTACTGCTCTTCTTCATTACAAGCTACCTCCTTTCTTCTCTGTTTCATCTCCATAGAAAAATAACAAAGAATTATGAGTATTCCCAGTACCAATCCTACTGTACAAGCGATAACTGGTAATATTTCATCCCCTGTTCTTGGATTGCCTGAGCCACCGCCTGCTAAAGGCATTGATGGGTCTCTAATAACAACTATCTCTGACCCACCAGGTACTTTTGAAACAACTCTATTTGTTTTTGTGTTAGTCACATATTTTGTAACTGTTTTTATTTCTGGAGGTGTAGTTGGAGTTTTCTCTGCACCAAATACCAAATCTATATTTGCTACAGCATCCATGTACAAGCTATCCTGCGAATTACCATCAAGTGTAATTTTTAGGAATACTGTGCCATCTCCTCCATTAGAAAGAGTTCCAAGCTTATAATAGGTCTTCTCGTCATTGCTAAGGCTTGTCTGATTAAGCTCTTTAACCTGATGCAAACCTAGAACGTCGCTTTCACCACCTACTGTATCGTCATTATATAAATAAGTAGTGTTACCGCCCTGTGTATAATATAGCTGGAAGGTATATGCTCCGCCTGAAGCATCCTTTCCATCTTCAAGCGAATCAACTATATCTGTGGCCAGATAAAAATCTGCTGACGCATTTGAGGCATTCTTATAAGTTGCCTGATAAGTAACTGTATCACCAGGCATTACCTTAAGGATTCTTTTCGCAGCCTCTAATGCAGAGGTGCTGTAATCTGAGCCAAGATTTCCATTTGAATCGAAAGTTACTGTCCATTCTACAGCCGGATGATTTTTTGCTTCTACATTTAATACTGGTGTCATAACCCCTGCCACAGCAAGCGAAAGAGCAAGGACTATATTTAAATATTTAATCTTCATAACCTGCTCCTTCCTCCTAAAGTGTAGGCTTGCCATCAATAGAAGTAATTACGCCTGAATCTGGAACGCTGCACTCAACACTTATACCCCATGCTCCATAAATTGCATCCTTAGCATTGTTAGCCTGAACTGCATCAACCTGAAGTGTTACATATGCTTCCTGCTGATCATAAACATATATGTTTTCGATTAGTGCTTCAGTAATCGAATGCATGACCACTGTAGTAACCTTATCATCTAAGCTAATACCTGTAATAAACTGAACTGTGTCTCCACAAGGAACTGGCTTTGTATAATACCAAACCTCCTGTTCGTATGTGGATTCTGATTCGTTTTTGAACCATCCCTCGGCTGTCTTTATGTTAATAAGTCTAGGATCTAAGGATTCATCCTTTACGCGATCGTTTAGCCAGCTCTTTCTAACTACAACCCTGATGTATTCATCATAACCCGCGGTTTCGTTAGAATTGTTGGTTACTAAAACATTCTCCTCGTATGTCTTTCCAAATGCAAAGGTCTCATCATCGAATGCCTTTTCAATCTCTGGAAAAACCAACTTCCCATCTTTTATATCTCCACTAACATCTACTGCAATCTCCGCTGTGCTGAATTTGATTTTGTCTATAGAATAATCAGTGAATGCGGCTCTTGCTGCCCCAACAGATGTCGCTGCTAAAACTATACAACCCAATGCCAACAATAGCAGAGGGCTCTTATAAAATTTTTTCATATTAACACCCTCCTAATCTATTGATTACCGAGATCGTAAACATTCTGACTGGATACTGCTCCCTTCCAATCAACGTTTCCATCCTTGTCATACATTACCTTAACAGCTTCCTGAACAATAATTACGTTGAAGTTTCCAGTAGCATCCTCTTCTCTTGTAATCTTTAAAGTAAGAGGTGTCTCTTCTGGTGTTGACTCCCCTGGTGCAATAGGATCTCTATAATAATAGTAACCGTCTCCACCATCGCTCCAGCCATCTGTAGCTTCAAAGGTAATATTTACATCATCAGGATAGATAGCCTTTGCTCTTACAAAGATAGAATAATCACCAACATTCTTGATGGTAATCTTCTTGGTCATATCCTTGACCTTTTCTTCTATCTCTGGAATGCCATCACCGATAGAAACTATAAACCCGCCTTCCACATCTGTGGTAGCTGTGAAATACGCTATCGCAGGCTTTACAGCAACTGTACATATCATTAATGCAATGGCTGCAACTAATATAATCTGTTTATTTTTCATAATCAGTTACCTCTCATTCAACAACATCTTCTATAAAATGAATATCGCCATTTTCATCTTCAATAAATGTATTTTCTGCTGCAATTCCACCAACAATAAGTCCGCCACTGTAAGTATTTTCAAATTCTGCGGTTACTATCGGATCGCCTTCTTTTTCATATGGAATAACCACAAGTCCATCTACCACCATTTTTTCTTCATCAACTGGCTTGTAGCTTGAACCTGGATAAGCTTCTGTTACTGTTAACACTGTAGTAGCTGGTATATCTACATCGATTATCCTATCGTTTGTACCAGGTCCATCAAAGTCTATCTTATATACATTATTAATAACTACCTTTCCATCTAAGGTGCCCTTCACATCGTAAACGAAGCTCTGTTTACCCAT
The DNA here is from genome assembly GCF_900115215.1 of Pseudobutyrivibrio sp. UC1225. Lineage (NCBI taxonomy): Bacteria > Bacillati > Bacillota > Clostridia > Lachnospirales > Lachnospiraceae > Pseudobutyrivibrio > Pseudobutyrivibrio sp. UC1225. The sequence continues at coordinate 138,546 of NZ_FOVQ01000004.1, forward strand.
TGAAATGTTATATTGATCCAGCTTCTTAACTATCCTTAGCTTTCCTGTTCTTTCAATCTGCGTTGACTTCAGATTAAAGCTAGGATTATAATCCCATTCATCTGAGCCAGTACCAGTAGTAATAAATGTGCTTGAAGGAGCAAATACTATATAAGGTGTAAACTCATATGCATATCTTGAAGTTGCATCTTCAGTAGATCTCTGTGGAATGTAAAGGTAAAGTCCAACGCCTTTTTCTAAAGGATCGCTTGTGGCTGAGGTATCACCATTTGTTCTATCAAGAGTAAACTGTTCATCCTTGCCAACCTGCTCTGCCTTCTCCATCGCGGGATCTACAATTCCTGTAATTACATCCTGAGAAGTTGCATTTTTCTTATTTAAAACAGAAAGGTCGATGCCTGCAGTTGCATATCTGTCATCTACAGTCAAAGTTCCTGTTTCATCCATGGTAGCAATTCTGTATAAATAGATATCCACTTTTCCTTTGTATTCTGTAGCAAAAGCAGAAGTATCACCATCGGCCACCTTTGCAGTAATAGTAACTGGCTTCTTTGTATCTACTCTGCTAGCTGCTCTAAGGCTGTGAGCTCCTATGCCCAAAATACATAAGGCTAAAGCCATGCATATTCCTATTAGACCTTTTCTTCTTAAACTAACTTTAATCACTGGCGACTCCCTTCCAAGCCACTAGGCCTTCAACATTATTACTATCCTCCGATTTACATCACCCGGAACAAGGTACTGAACCAATATCCTCTTCCTGATAATGTAGTGGATGTCACTCCCCCGCCCTGAACCTACTGCGACGGGGGAACGCATCCTATTTTTGAGCTGTTGTATTATTACTTGATTGATTTGTTCTTCTTATTTGCGAAGTATAAACCTGCTGCAACACTCATTAAAAGTACACCAAAGCCTGTGAAAGCTGCTGTACCCTTACCACCAGTGTAAGGAAGCTCTGAAAGCTTTGTATCATGCATTGTAGCTTCACCTAAGTAAGAAACAATCTTTCCATTATCCTTAATTTCTTTCCACTCTGGTTCTTCATCATGAGGATTAAGTGCATATCCCTCAGGAGCAAGAACTTCATGGAAGCTATATTTTTCATCAGGTGAGAAACCATCTGCTGAAGCTTCACCGTTTTCATCTGTTACAAGCTTTGTAGCCTCTTCTTCTGTAGCTACCCAACCTGCGAGCTTACCATCTTCAATAACTGCATATGATGTAACATCATTTACTTTCTTAATGATTACAAACTCTGCGCCTACAAGATATTCAGGCTCATTTGCATCAGCTTCGTTCATCTTTGTAATCTTAAGTGTTCCAGTCCAAGATGTAACTGTTGTTCCAGTTTCTGGCTTATCACCAATGTATGCCTTATTGTTTACTGCTGGAAGTGTTCCATCAGCAATAGCTGCGTAAGAAATTACAGCCTTATAACCTGCATACTTATTATCTTCCTCTGGATCATCACTGTGAATAATTAAATCTGAAATGTCAATTGTAAGCTTTGTTCCATTCTCAGTTGCGGCAATCTGTCTTGTCTCTGTGTAATTAAGTGCTTCAATAGTAATGGTAACTTCTGTAGTAGTTGCACCTTCTGCTGTCTTAAATACACCACCAGAAAGCTCATCGTTGATTACGAAGGAAGCCTCTTCACCCTTAGGAGAATAAGGAATTGTTACTTCAACGTCATAAGGAATCTCAGCACCATACTCAACTGCCTTATCATCATTTTCATTTACTAATTTCTTTACTACGAGTGTAGGAGTCTTCTTAGCTTTTACCTGAAGAGTCTTTCCTTCAGCAATATCCTTTGCACTTACATAAACGAGCATAGGACTATAATCGAAATTCTCTTCAGTACCATTAATCAAATACAAACCTGGCTCTTTAACTGTCAGTGGATTTGAGAATGGCTTTGTAGCTCCAACATCACCGAGCTTAGATAAGATTTCAGCCTCAGTAGCTGCCTTTACAAGAGCATCGATATCTTTCTGAGTATCTGCGTCAGAAGTATCAAAACCTGCAAATAATGGTTTAAACTTATCTACGATTTCCCAACCTGTAACTGTTTTACGATTAGCTACGATTACCTGATCATAGGTAAGTGTTGCATCGTCTGCATTTAAAACCTCAATCTTTGCTCCAGTTCCAGAAGATGGTGCATCTAAACCTTCATCTGTAGCTGCTGCTGTGATGGTCATAGCAAACATCATGACCAGTGCCATGACAAGTGTTAGTAACATTCTTACTTTCCTCATAGGTTTACCTCCTTTATTGATGAACCACTTAACTTACAACTCTTGACTTTCTCTTGTTTCTATAGAAAAGGAATACCGAAGTGAGCATTAATACAATTCCGTATAATGTTGTTCTGTAAATTCCGTTTCCACCTGTTGCTGGAAGGATATACTCTCCATCCATTTTTATATTTACAAAAGTGAATTTGTATAATACTTTGTTGCCTGTTCTTATCACTTCTGTAGAATATTCGGCTGTCTCTACATTAGCATTTTCTACGGTCAACGTAGGTTTATTTGTCTCATCCAGAGTAAATAGCCATTTTCCTTTGCTTCCGGAATAACCTGTTGGAACTTTTGTTTCAGAAAGCCTGTAAGTCTTTCCTATTGGAATCACTTCTGCGCCCTCTAAATCCCAATCAAGTTTTCCTTCCTGTGAATAATCACTTGTTCCTATGAAATCTATGTCAGATCCCTCGGTCAAATCCTCTAACAGGAACTCTGCTCCACCAAGTTTTTCTCCAGAATCATCAGTCTTATACATTTCCCATGTATTTAAAATATGAACCTGAACTACTGGCTTAGGGAACTTCTCAGTATATTTCTGACCTCCAAAGGTATAGGTTACTATTGCATCCTCTTCTCCAGTTGCATTTGAATAGAAACCTTGTTGTCCTTCTGATGTCTTTATACTAGCGAAAATATTATCTGTTCCCTTTTCGCCAATCATACCTGCTGGATATCCTCCAGGATATTGCTCCTGAGTCTCCTCGTCCTTATCGCCAAGATAATATTTATAAGCCTTTTCACTTGGAACCACTACCATCTTTACAGAGTAGCTATAATGATTATCCAATTCATAATCATCAGGGAAATCCAAGGTTATCGTCTTTTTGCTGGCATCATATGAAGCAACCAGTGTTACTCCACCTTCTAATTCATATGTAGCAGGTATGTTGCTTGTACCATCAGCATTTATTATGCCACTGGTTCTTGGCTCCACTGGATTACCTGGTAATAAAACAGGAGTATCAGAATCACCGTGGCTTACACTTATTCTAAATTCGCTGCCTGGCTTTATGTCTACATACTCGCTAAGTGTATCCTTCATGGTAACATTGCTTGAATATACCATGGCAGTTTCTGTGTCATATCCACCTGTAGTTTCTGAGCTAATAGTTCCAGCTAAGTTTGAGAAGAGAGCACCAACTGCGCTGGCTGCTACATTTTCCGCTTCCTTTTTAGTAGCATTAACTTTTGAAGCTAGCTCACTTAAAAGGTTGTAACCACTAACTGTTCTTACTTCCCTCCAATCACTGACTGTTCTGGTTTTATATCTGAAGCTCCACCAATCCCAGTAGGTCTCTTCATAAGAAACGTAATCATATACTGGTATGGTTCCTAGATTCATACCTACAGCATAGAACTGGTCACATGTAACATTTGCTGCCGCTGCCATTGTAGCTGCGTAGGTTGCTTCACTTAATCTGTTTCCTAAACCATCCACCTCACCATTTTCTTTAAGGTGCTGTGTTGGTTCACCATCAGTAAGGAAGATGATAATTCTTTCTGCGCCATCTCTTCCTCCTGAATTAAGTTCTGCATATGCCCGTTCAAGTCCCGCCTGATAGTTGGTACCATCACGAAGATTGTAAGTAAATGCACCAAGAACATCATCTGTGTTAATCCATTCACCAGAAACCAATGCTGCGTCAGTACCGAAATCAACGATCTTCCATTTAGCGTCAACATCATTCTTTCCTTTAAATACATCAACCATGTTGGAAATAGCATTCTTTACATAATCGAGATTGCTGCCGCTCATTGAGTTGGATTTATCTATGGCAAGTACAATATCTACATTCTTCTTAGTGTGAATATCAATAGTCTCCTGAGTATTCACTGTACTTACTATTGATTTGTCAGGTCCTGAGAACTTTATGGAAAGTTCATATATATCATTCATGTCTTCATCTGGTACATAACTGATATACTTTGAAACCTCCGAAGGTGCGCCAGGCTTTTCAGTAACCGTTGCATAGCAATTTTTAAATTTAATACTTGGTATATTAGACTCTGAAAGATTAACAGTTATTTCTCTTGGTTCATTGGAACCAACTTTATATACCTTTTTTTCAGTGCCTGACTCGTATACCTTCACAACAAAGTTAGTAAAATTATATGTTCCTGAAATTTCTTCTTTAACTGTGTATTTTCCATTTTCCACAGCATGGAACTTTATTGTCTCACCCGGTGCAATTTGAACTTTGCCCTCAGTGTCAGTCTTTAAATTATGTGAGCTGTTTTTATCACTTTCATATCTGGCATTTGCAAGAGGTGTGCCATCTGATTTTAAAATCGTATATTCGTATGTTGTTCCTGTATCTGCGGCTGCCTCTCCAGTAGTTATGTTTGATATGATTAATCGTGTATCAGCCTTGTAATATAAATCTATATTTGCATTTATATTAGGATTTGTATTTGAGGTTGTAAGCTGGGCTACACGATTTGAGTTATTATTGTTTTCTTCTGTATTTTTATAAAAGCTTACTGTGTAATTACCATTGTTGTTTTTTATTGTTACCCTTTTTATCTCCGTTCCGTTATACTTCGCATTTACGAATGTATAACCATCGATTGGGTTTTCATCAACAAAATCGGATATGTTGTAATTAATCTCCGAGGTTCCTGTTGGAGGATTAAGCGTTCTTGAATTTCCACCAGGAGTAAGCTCTGTTCCATCCTCAAGTTTATTAACAAGATTAAGCAATACTGTACGTTTATCTGTCTTAACCCATGTAATAACATATTTTGAAAATGAATCACTTGTGAACTCTGCTGATGTTACTGCATTGTTCTCTGTAACACTTAGTTCTGCCTTTCCAGCTTCCTTTAATTCTTCAATAGTATTTGTCTGCTCATTAAAGTGCTGAACTAAAATATCATGGTCTGCATTATCATTCTTGTCTACGGCCTCTGGTGGAATTACCTCTCCCTTGTATTGAAGTGAAACAGTAACATCACCATTAGGCTCAACCTCCACTCCACTTTCGATATCCATAAAGTAGATATCATATGCCAGGAAACCTTCAATTACATATATCTTATCCTGAGTATCTTCCATCAAGGAGGCTTCTACTTCTTCATATGCTTCCTTTGTCTCCTCCACTTCCTTCTTAATTGGAGTAACCTTAAGGTCAGCATTTTCAGGAATTGCACCACTTACTGTAACGATTACTTCATCATCTTCATATGTAAGGATTGGATCTGGAAGTCTATGATAACCACAACGGATACATACGCCATTCTCATCAAACTCACAGGACTCTGTGTACTCTTCCATATCGCACTTGCTGCATCTTACTGTATGAGTACCATCACCGTTTGATGTATAGATAAGGTCGTGCTCACATTCTTCCTCGGCTTCTTCGTCTTCCTTATCCTCTGACTCCTCATCTTCCTCTTCATCCTCGCCGTCCTCATCATCTTCGCCGTCCTCATCATCTTCGTCATCAGATTCAGCTTCCGGATCATCAGAATCACCCTTTATGGCATCCACTACCTTTTCAACTACTTCTTCGATAGCATCTACGATGCCAGTAGGTGTGGTCTCATCAGGGATAGTGGTTACTTCTGCAGTTTCAGTTCCCTCAGGCGTAACTGCCTCAGCGTTCTCTGCAGGAGCGGCTGGCTCCTCAGTAGCTGGAACATCAGAAATAGCAGCCCCATCTGTTGTCTCCACAGCTTCTGCAACTGCTGGAGTCTCCCCTTCACTTACGTCTGCAAAAGCAGATGCTGAAGAAGTCAGATATAGAACTGCTACTATGCTTAATGAGATTATTCTATTGAATAAAGCTTTTCTTTTCATATAATTCTTCCTCACTAAAACCAAACTACTGAACCAACACATTCGATAAATCGTTCCGTAAGGTATAACTTATAATTGTGTTATACGAAATAATTATCGTAATGGTAGGATACCACTTGTTGTGTGACAAATCTGTGAACTGGCAGGAGTTTTCAGATAGTGGCAAGAAATATGTAATTTAGCTACACAATTTGTGAAGAAAATGTGAAAAGACCGGTTATATAACCGGTCTTTTAGATATATTAATATTCTGTTTTTTACTTTGTATTATTCTTCTTATTATCAGACGCCATTCTGAAATACCATAGGATAAAAGCCATACCAATTATAAAAGCTATTCCGCAAAATATAATTGGAAGAACTGAATCTCCTGTCTTAGGACTTCTACCATAAAGAGGGACCTGTGAGCCCATTTCAATAATATCCTCACCAAATCCTACTACATCATCATCGTCGCCGTGGGTTGGAGTTGGTTCGTCAGGAATATTAACTTCGATAGGAGTTTCCTGTGGCTTTATAATGAAGCTAACATTATACTTCCATGTTTTATCTGCATCTGCTGCACCAGTAACTATAAAATCACTTGATGGAGCATAGATAACATAAGAAGTAAAGCTGTACTTATATTTTTCATCAGAAACAGGCTGTGGTACATAAAGATAAATACCTACGCCTTTATCTATTGTAGCAGTACCAGAAAAAATATTATTTTGTCTCGATGCTGTAATTACAGCATCTGCCTGCTGACTGCCAGCTGCCTTAACAGCTGGCTCAACAATATTTTTCTCTATATCTGCAACCTTTGGATTATTTGCAAGAACTGATAAATCAATTCCACTATTCTTATAGGAAGGAGAAAGGACTGGTAAGCCAGCCTCATCAAGGGTAGCAATCTTATAAAGATTGATATCAACTTTTCCATTATAGCTCTGAGCAAATACTGATGTATCTTCTTTACCTACCTGTGCAGTGATTGTCACAGTAGCATCTGTATCGATATGTCCTGCTGCATGAGCTGTAATAACTCCTGCTCCGCCAACAGCAATAATAACTGTAAGCAAAAGAGCAAAAATATTCTCCTTTATACCAAAAAACTTCACGGTATTTTCTCCCTTAAGCTTGTTTCCTTCTAAAAATCTTACTGATAATCAAAATAATAAGTATAGTAAGTATTACTCCTGCTATACCAAAAATCAGGTAGTAATCTTTAACTGTCTCTACCACAGCTGCTGTTCCGGTTGGAACCTCATCCTCACCCAAATATTCTATTCGGGTACCTCTGACAAGAAGTCTGTGAGTGTTTACACCGTAAGGTGTACATGTAAATAAAGTAACATAGTCCTTTCCTGGCTCTATTCTCATAGCTTCTGTAAGGGTATCTATGTCTTCCGCTTCAATCATGTCAGAAATCTTATCGACTTCGTAGGCCAGTGTATCATCCAAAACATGGATGTAAAACTTATCGCCAATCTCCATCTGATCAATATTGGTAAAGAGTTCTGCATTTGGCAAACCTCTATGACCTACAATTACTGAATGAGTTCCAGCGCCTCCAATAGGAAGTGCTGTTCCATTAAGATGCCCCAAGGCCTTCTGGATATACTCATCATAGGTTCCATGCATAATTGGAAGCTTTACATTAATCTTTGGGATGGATAAATATCCCATTATTCCATCACCATTAAGATTTAATACAGAATAATACTCCGTATTTAGAAAATCTTCTGTAGGTGTCACTTCATTGCCATCAGAGCCTGTGTTAAAGGCATCTGAACCTATAGCATTTACGGTAATCTTTTCATTAAATGCCTGAGCGGCAGCCCATTGAGAAGAATAATCATCCTCTGTCATTTCTGAAAGGGTAGACTCGTAATTATTTATAAGTCTGCTTTGGACATAGTTGTTCCACTCATTAGAGATGGTTGGATAAGCCAAAAATACAGCCCCTGCAACAAACAATATGAAAATAAAAAATTTAAATATCCTTTGTTTCAATTACTTCTGCCCTCTTATTACGATGCCTGTCAATCAGATACAATATCAAAATAAAAGCTGCTACTATTGAAAGACCTACTATTACCCAAAGAAGGTAATTGGTATGAAGACTAACTGCACCAAAGGCCGGAGTCTTTGCATCCTCCAAAAGCTTTGGAGTGTACTCAACTCTGTGACCTCTTACCATTAATCTCTGGGTGTTTACGCCATATGGAGTACAGGTAATGAGTGTACATAAATCCTTTCCTTCCTCCACTTGAAGTAGTGACGTATCATCTGGCTCAACCACATCAATAGAATCAATTTCGTAAGCGTAATACTCATCCATAATGATGATAAAAAAGACCTCACCAATCTCCACCTTATCCAAATCTGTGAAAAGAGTGGCGCTAGGTAAGCCTCTGTGTGCCGACAAAACTGAATGTGTGCTCGGTCCTCCTACTGGAAGTGAAGAGCCCTCAAGATGACCTACACCTATCTGCAAAACATCCTCATTAGTAGTGTGGAATATCGGTAGCTTTACCTTAATTGATGGGATTTGAATATATCCCATAATTCCATCACCATTGGCGTTTAAGATACTCATGTATCTTTCGTCAACACCATTTGCCTCTGCCTGAGCAAAGGAATCCGGCAGGATGCATGGAAGCAGATCCTCATTATACTGATAGGCCTTCTGAAGCTCTCCTTCAGCATTGATAGTGCCTGACTCGATAGCTTCGGATACTGACTCTGTATAATTGTTTACCAATTTAGACTGTACATGGTTATTCCAGGTATTAGCCACAAGCGGGTAAAACAGCAGGGTCAGACCAGCTATCATCAAGGCTCCAATGAATATTAATTTATAATTGTTTTTAAAAAATGATTTCATTTAATCATCGTAACACATAAATGTGTCCATTTAGTTTACAGAAGCCTTTTTCTTTGTTGCAAAGTAAAGAGCTGATGCAAGTGCCATAAGAGCTACACCAAGTACTGTAAAGATTGTTGTTCCCATACCACCAGTGAATGGAAGTGAAGAAAGCTTTGTATCGTTGATAGAACCTTCCTGTGAAAGAAGTGCCTTCTGTGCTTCTGTAATTGTGTTCTTGTTTGTAAGGTCTTCGCTTAAATCTGTGATAGTAACCTTAGCACCTGCTGGATTGATTGAGTAGCCCTCTGGAGCCTTTGTCTCTGTGAAGAGATATGTACCTTCATCAAGACCCTTAATCTGAACCTTACCCTTTGGAGCTACGATAGTCTTTGTAGCACCATCAGCCTTCTCGTCTACAAGATTGTAAACACCTTCAGACTCCTGTGCGAAGTAAAGAACTGTACCGTTCTTAGAAACCTCGAACTCAGCACCATTAAGGATTGTCTTTCCATCCTCTGCATACTTGATAAGTGTGATATCTGCTGGCCATCCCTTTACTGTAGGTGGGTTCTTTGGCTCGCCATTCTCATCCTTATCATATGTGCTGTCATAAGTAACGTTTGTGAATCCATTTGAACCGATAACTGTTGCTGTGTACTTAACTACTACAGTCTTACCAGCGTACTGATCGTTCATTCCTGATTCTACAAGTGAAGTAAGGTCCATTGTATATTCTGTGTAACCATCCTTAGCTACGCCTTCACCAAAGTTGAAAGCCATTTCCTTGCCACCAACAAAAACTTTTACGTCTTCTGGAGCTGAAAGATTTGTCTCTCTATCGTAAATCTTGTACTCAACGTTTGTCTTGTTTGCCATGTATGGAACTGTAGACTTAAGCTCGAAGTTAACCTTCTGACCTGCTCTTACAAGACCGTCATCATCTTTCTTCTCCATATTGTTAGAAGAACCCTTAGCCTTGATTTCAACAGCCTTTGTTGTAGCTACATAGTTACCATTATCATCTGTTGTGTAAGCTACAGCTACCATTGTGTTGTACTGTACCTTTTTACCAACAACCTTAATCATGTAAACGCCTGCTGCAAGGTCTGTGAACTCTACATCTGCACCATTTACAGACTCAGCCTTCTTAACTGCTGTTGGATTTGCTGCTTCAAAAGCTGCATTAAGAGCATCTACATCAATGATTAACTGATTATTGTCATCCTTTTTAGGATAAACAGCCTTAGCCCAATCTACTACTTCAATCTTATTCTTAGCTGTGTCAATTGAAGCAAGCTGATATACAGAAAGTTCTGTTTTTTCATCTCTCTCTGAAATATTAGTTACTTTAATTGTAGCACTACCTGTGCTCTGCTCAGCAAAAGCTGTTATGCTCATTGCCATCATCATTATCGCTGCAAGTGCGAATGCGATAACCTTCTTGAAATTCTTCATCTCAAAATTCTCCTTAAATGTACTTCTTTTTGTCTTTATATAACAACAGCGATGCTAAAAGTAATAGCAGTACTCCGCCGATTGTATAAAGATGAATTCCGCTTCCTCCTGTGGCAGGAAGTGTGTATGCGACTTCGTTTTCGAAGGAAAGCTTTACAGTCTTAAGAACACCACCATTTGAAAGTGTCTGCTCTTCTACTACTGTTTTTTCCTTCAAGTCGCCTTGTGTTTTGATGTATGCCTGAACTCCTTGCTCCCTATCAATGGTGATCTGCCATACATCCTCGCTCTTGGAGTATCCACCAGGAGCTTTGGTTTCTGAAAGAGTATAGCTTCCTACTGAAACCTCAATAGGATTATTGTTATTATCTCTATCACTAACAGATTTGTACCAAAGAACCACGCCATTAGCATCGCTCTTTCCATAGTACTTATCTGTAGAACCCTTTTTTGTAGAGGCAAGCGTGAATTCTGCCCCTGCAAGTGGCAACTGACTTGTTTTGCTAATCTTCATCAACTGCCAGTCATATATTTTAACCAAATTATTTTCAAACTCAGCGGCCTTTTCAGACGCAACCGATTTAACATTATTTTCCCCGATTGATTCAAAATCTATAAGAACATAACGATTTGCTATGTCATCATTCCTATATGTGATTGCTTTTGAATCATCACTGTCCACAGTAATCTTTGTATCATAGTTTTCCAGCTTGTAGCCCTTATTTGAAAGCACATAGGTCTCAACGATTTCATACTGAGTCTCCATAAGATTTTCAAATACGGCTACCTCACCAGCCTTTAAAACAAACTGACCATATTCATTGGTTTTAGTTTCTTTATCACCAATCTTGAAAGGTTTATTTGCCATCCTACTGAAGGCACCATCTACAGCCTCCCATATTTCAAATACATACTGCGCATCATCATCCTGTTGCTTATCGCTTCCATAGGTTACAGTCTTACTAACAGTAAGCTTCTTTGCAAACCTAATTGGATTATTCTTAATTGCCTTTACATTTGAAGAATCTCCAATAGATAACGCCCTAGCAGCATCATTGACAGCTATTAGCTTTTGCGTCTTGCTTCCATCAGCATAAGCTGTAAGCTCCAGCTTCCAAATGGCATTTTCCGCCAAAACATAACCATCTGGTGCTGCGGTCTCCTTCATATAAAAAGACTTAGTTACAGATTGTTGTCCTTTCTCGATAACACCTGCAGAAAGGCTTGTGAACTCGATTGTTCCATCCTCATCTGAAGTGGCTTTCGCAGGAACACCGATTCCCATTATGGCAATCTTATCTTCTGCACAGGACTCATCTGTGTAAAGAGTAAACTGTGCATTAGCCAGTCCCTTCTTATTTTCGTCTACCTTAAGTCCCTTGAAATCAACTGTTCTTGTCTCAGTTTTATTGAAGTTATAACTGATTTTACAGTTTGAATTGTGGGCTCCACGCTCGAAGTAAACAACTGTAAGGACATGCTCCTTCTGGCTAAATTCCCTTACGTTTGAATAAGAGAAGATGCCTTGTTGACCATCTGTAGTGTAAAGATTCTTCACACCTATACTTTTAGCCTTGCCGCCATCATCTTTTCTTGTATAACAGGTGTCATTTCGTGACGATGTAAGCTGATTACGAAGATTTCCCTGTATAAGGATCTCTCCTGTATTGAAATTGATTTGTCCAAGTACCGCATTATGGACACCACCAAGATCAAGTACGAGCTTTCCATCTACATAAACAAATACATCATCATCACCAAAGAACTTAAAAATAGTATCTTTTTCCTCGCCATTATCAGCTACAGTTTTTCCATCCTCTGTAACCGTAAAACTGATAGGAAGAATCATACCGAAGTGATTATCTAGGTATTTGTCATTGTCTTCTACTTTCTCACCTAGTTTATTAATATCAGAATCACTCATTATGAATGGTCTAAACTCTTTACCTTTTTTAATGTCTACCTGATTGTTATTAGCATTGTAATAATACTTATACTGACTACTATCTATGGTCCAGTAACCATCTTCATCCTTATCAAAACGTACCTTTGCATCGTTATAATACTCAGTAATGTATTTTTTATAAACAAACTCTTTCCACCACCAATTACTATACTTTGTATAGTTCGGAAAAATCTCGTTGCCATTATCATTTGACAGTTTAAAGACACCACTTGTGATATCATCTACTGCCAATCCCTGGTAAACCTGTCCATCCTGACAATGATTACTAATTAAGCCTTGTTGTCCATCACCAAACCTAAAATACTCTCCGAATATATCATTAGTAGGTGTTGCTCTATCCGCTTTGATATTTTTTTGTCTACCATTTACATAATTTACAAGTTGAGCATGCTCCACATATTTTTTCTCACCTGTCAATTTTGCTAGTTTGGGCTCAAGCTCAACTACAACAGCATTAGCTACCTCTTTATCTTTTTCGGTCATCTGTCTAAGTGTAAGAGGAATAGTACACTCAGTCTGATATCCATAAATTGGAACCTCAGCTATAGGCTTAGTATTGTAATAATCCTCCGACCTATACTCGTACAATGAAACCTTTGCTACATAGTAGTTTTCCGGTGCTGCAAATGTAAATGTAAAGTTTTGGATGTCGTTCTTATAGCCATAAATAAGGAAATTTCCATTATCCGTAGGTGCCAACTCATATGGAGCGTACTGTAATTTCATTTCCTTATCCCTTGTAAAATTGTTCTGTTGAAAAACCTTTAAGGCAACACGACCTTTATTAAAGAAATTCTCACCTTTGTATGGACTTGTATGATTGTATTCATGATTAACCTTTAATGAACCATAAATTTCATTATCATAGAGTACCTTTTTAGAAGGATTAATCTCATTTGTCGCAGTAAGTACATATGTAGAAAAGCTATCAGCATCAAATGTTACCTTTTCACCAGAAATCTTTGATTCTATAGTCTCTGCTGTCTCATCATCCTTAATATGAACCACCGCATCTGTCTCGATTAAAGACGACTCAATGGAAACCTTTACGCTAGAGCCCTCCCTTGGTTCAATCTCCTCTCCGTCCGCTTCGAAGCGAAGATCAAAAGCGTAATAGTCTTCCATCTCATCAGCATCCACAGTCTGGCTTACCAGCTCCTTTTCAGAGCTTGTAAGCTTGACCTGGTCAGCCTTAAACTCGACATCCACATCAAACGTTCCTGCTGGAACAAAAGCTGATATATAAAAATCTCCCTTTTTTATATTGAATGTCTCGTCCTCGGACTTTTTTTTCTCCTCTGAAGCTTCTTCGGAATCCGCATTTTCCTGAAGCTCTTCATCGGTCTTCGAATCTTTTCGATTATTATCTGTTTTGGAATTTTCTTTTTTAGAACTAACTTCTTCAGAATTAATTTGAGTATTGCTTAGATTAGTTGATATATCTTCGGAATTGGTATTGCTCTGTTTTGTATTACTTTCTTTTGTATTACTTTCTTTTTTACTACTTTCTTTTGTACTACTATCTTCTGTATTACCTTCTTCGGTATTGCTTATTGTCTCCTGCCTGATAGAACCTCCGCCAGATTCTTCGGCATATACTGCCACCTGCGTGGAGAACAGCATCACTACCGAGAGATTAATACACAGTAACCTCCTTAAGATAGGATACCTTTTCATTAACATTAACTCCTTAAATAACTAGTCACACAACGGTTCCGCAATTTGTGTCCGTTTTGTGTCCGTTTTGTATCTTATGACTTTTATTCCTAAAAGGAAAGCTTATGGCAACATCTATTAGATTTTGGCAAAAAATAACCTAGTCTATTGTGGACTAGGTTATAAAAAATAATAATTTTTCATTCTATCCTTTAGTGATTAGCGCGATTAATTAAATCCTACTACCTTCTGTGCAATCTTGTAGGCAGTAATAGAAATAGCTCTGCCACCGTGACCTGGAAGGTTTGTAGTAGCACACATAAATCCATAGCGAAGCTTGCGATAGAGATAATAATCGTAAGACTTAATGTATCTCCATAAGTCGTGTCGCTTCTGCTGATTTTCCTTTGTACCACTCTTCATAAGAAGCACTGTAGAAATAACAGTAATCATTTCCAAATAGTTAAACATGTACTTTTTAACATGTGAATTATTAATATTTTTATAATCATATGCCTCAAGCATAAGCTTGTTTACCTTGATTTGCTGGTCGATACGTGAAATCATAACCTTCTCATTAACAGACTGGTCATCTCTACCAATGTAATAACGGTAGAAATCCACATCAAGATAATACATATTCTTTACGTATGGAAGTGGATAATATACATAAAGGTTATCCACATAGAAGGTATGCTTTGGAAGCTCCATTCCACAATCTCGCAAAAGCTTTGTACGGTAAATAACCGAATGCATAAGGATGTACTGACCCTTTCTAAAGTGGCCGCAGTCATCCCATGTAAAATACTTGTTCTTAGGAAGATTAGAGTATGACATAACCTTTTTGTGGCTAGCGCCTTCCTTATCATATACGAAATTTGAAATCAGCATATCCAGATTCTTGCCATTCTCAACAGAAAGGCGAAGAGTCTTTAAAACCTTATCATATGCCTCTAAATCAACCCAGTCATCAGAATCTACAACCTTAAAGAAAAGACCTGTGGCGTTCTTAAGACCAGTGTTAACAGCCTGACCATGTCCTCCATTTTCCTGATGAACAGCTTTAACAATTGTAGGATGCTCAGCCTGAAGACGATCTGCTATCTCTCCAGTATTATCCTTCTGGCTTCCGTCATCTACGATGATAATCTCTACATCCTCACCGCCGTGAAGAAGAGTCTCAACACAATGCTCCATATATGCAGCTGAATTATAGCAAGGTACTGCAAATGATAATAGTTTCATTATTATTTATTCTCCTTAAAACATCAAAATCTGTTTTGATTTATGCACTTTTTGAACAACTAATTTTATCAAATTACAGTTTTGTATTCAACTTATACAAAACTGTAAATAGAAAAGGGGCTCGCAAAAGCGAGCCCCTTAAATTTTTCCTATTATTCTGTCTCTACAGTAGGTTCTGTCTCTTTCTTCTTCTTTAAGTATGTCTTAATAGCACGATACTCAAGGAATGCAATAAGTGCGATAAGAACTGCATCTACTGCGTAGAGAATCTTAACCCATGTAGGTGCACCAGTGCTAACCTCTGTATCGTATGCGCGGCTGTTTACAACTGTGTAAAGAATGTTCTTTGAAGCCTGTCTCATAGCGATTAATGAAGTTGCAGATTCCTGATCAGTAACTGTAGACTGTGGAGTCTCATAAGTTGCAAGCATAAGGTCGCAACCGTTTCTAATCATTCTGTCTGAATCCTGGTAACCATAGCCACCAAAGTAATCTGTTTCAGCAAGACCTCTGAATCCCCACTCGTCACGAAGTACTGTATTAAGAAGTGATGAGCAAGCCTCTGCTGGAATTGTACCAATGTTGTTGAATGCAACCATTGTTGCAGCCGGGTTAGAGTTCTTAAATGTAATCTCAAATGACTTTAAGTAAATCTCACGGAGAGACTGCTCATTAAGCCATGTGCAAAGGAATCCTGTACGGTTTGTCTCCTGATCATTTGTAGCAAAGTGCTTTACGTAAGAGTATACACCGTGCTCTCTAGCACCCTGTACAGCGTTTGCACACATCCAACCTGCAAGAACACCATCCTCTGAGTAGTACTCAAAGTTACGTCCTGCAAATGCGCTTCTGTGTGTGTTTGTAGCTGGAGCATACCAACCAGATACATCCATTTCATCAGCCATCTGACCGATTGAATCACCAAATGCGTGAGCTAAATCCTTGTTCCATGTGCAGGCAATCATAACTGCTGCTGGGAAACCGATAGAACCCTGACCTGTAAAGTTGTTGTTGATTGAAGCAGGACCATCACAATCGTATGTCATAACCTTGCCGATCGAATCAACTGCTGAAGTCTCATATCCACCAAGTGCGATAAGAGTGTTCATATCTGCAGCTGTAAGCTCGTCAAGAAGCTCATCCCACTTAGCATCGTCATAATCTACACCACGAAGGTCTGCAAGCTGAACGCCATTGTCAGCACCTGTTGTAGGCATAGCATCTGAATCATTGTTGTAATCTGTTGGATCGTAATTTGTCTCGTTGAAATATGTAGCCTTAAGCTCATCTCCCATCTCAAATGATGTAGGAGCTGCTGTTGCTACGTCGTAGTTAGCAAATCCATCTGCTCTTGAAAGGTACTCGAAGTTCTCGCCCTTTGCAAAATCAAACTGATTTGTTGCTGCAACCTGGTCAGACTCTCTCTTGTTGGACTCATCATAAACAACCTTTGAAGCGATTGTCACATCATCAGTTGCAATCTTGTTGTGTGAATCTGTGTTGATAGAGATTTCGTAAGAACCTGCATCAAGTACGTAGCAACCCTCACCATCAACATCGTAAGAAGCCATATCTTCTACTGCAAATGAGATTGAAACTGTCTCAGAAGCACCTGGCTCAAGAAGTGAAGTCTTCTCAAATGCAATAAGGTTTGCTGCTGACTTCTCAATTCCGCCGTTCTCGTAAGGTGGGTTGTAGTAAACCTGAACTACATCCTTACCAGCAACGTCGCCTGTGTTTGTAACTGTAACATCAAATGTAACTGTCTTGCCATCTGATGTAACATCACCCATTTCCTGAGTGAATGTTGTGTAAGAAAGTCCATAACCAAATGGATATACAACTGTGCTGTCATAGTCGAATTCCATGTTGCCAGCCTCTGCCTCAGCGAAAGCTGTCTCATAGAATCTGTAACCAACATAGATGCCCTCTACGTAGTTAACGAATGTTGGATAAGACATGCCGCCCTCAGCGAACATATTCTCATATCCAAACTCAGACATATTTGTGTAATCGAAATCACCAAAGTTGTTTGCTGTTGGTGTTGAAAAAAGGTCAGCTACAAATGTATCTGCTGTCTTTCCTGAAGGATTTACCTTACCCGCAATAATCTCGCCAAGTCCGTCAAAACCTGTCTGACCTGTGCCTGGGCAGTAAAGAACTGACTTAATCTGTGAGTAATCGTTTACAAAGCCAAGCTCCATAGCGTTAGCTGAGTTTACAACTACGATAACCTTATCAAAGTTTGATGTAACTTCATCAAGAAGTGCCTGCTCTCTGTTTGAAAGCTCAAGGTATGACTTAGAAGCATCTAAATCATCTGCATACTCAGAATAGCGAACACCAGTGATACCAAACATTCCTGAACCATCATCATGGAATGTATCCTCACCGTCATATGACATAGGAAGATCAGCACCTTCACCACCTGAACGAGCGATGAAGAAAATAGCTGTGTCAGAGTAATTCTTAGCATCTGAAATGAGGCTGCCGTACTCTGAAACCTGTGGTTCTGGAATAGTCCAGTCCTGACCCATCATACTAACTGCAGGTCTTGTATCTCTCCAGCCAGTGTAGAAATCTACTAAATCCTGGTTGTACTCGATACCTGCATCAGTAAGACCCTTAAGGAAATCTACTGTAGGATATGCTGTTGAAAGGGCACCTGAACCAGTACCACCATAGATTGGGTTTGTTGAAGACCAACCAAATACATTAACCTTAGTACCTTCTGCAAGTGGAAGTGCCTTGTCATCATTCTTAAGAAGAACTACACCTTCCTCTGCGATTTCTGTACAAAGTTCCTTTGCTTCATTGATTGAAGCCTCTGTAATCTTTCCACCACCCATGGCCATGTTTACCATTGAGTAAAGTGGTGAAAGTAAAATGTTTGAAACTACAAGTACAAGTGTAAGTGCAAAAGCAATCCATGAACTCTTTCTGATAAGTCCACGAAGTGGCTTCTTCACTTTGAGCACAGCGATAGTAAGAATAATCGCAAGTGCAAGAACTACGCCCAAAATAATGAGCTGAGGCTGGATTTGTTGGAGGACCGCCTTCACGTCCTCTGGATTAATACCTAACATTCTCTCTTCTCCTTCCTTTTATAACTACTCGGTGGTTTTTGGTGTCTCTGGGAAGATGATCTTATTAACAAAGAAGAACACAACCATAGAAACGCCACCGTTGAGTACTGTTGTACCGATGTTGTATACGAATGGGGCAACAAATTTGCCAGCCACTGCAACCCAAATACAATTGATTGAGTTTACAATGCATGTGATTACGATGAATGCAAGTACATACCATGCAATCTGCTTTCCAGCTTTGTCGTGATTACGGAAAACCCAAAGCTTCTGGATTGGGAAATTGATGCACTCACCAATAACCATTGCAACCATGTATGCTGCGAAGTAAGCTAAGCCACCGTGAGCATCGTCATATCCTAAGATATTCCACTGGAATGTCTCACCAAATAATGTGATTTCTTTTCCTGGCCATCCAAAGGAGCGAGTTCCTAAGAATGCGAAAGCTGCTGGTAAAAATGTAAGTAATAAGTACTTAAATACTGTGATTGCGTTACTTACGATTACAAACAAACCACCTTCACGAACCCACTTAGCAACGGCAGGATGTTTCTCTGCAAAATTATTCCAAAAATTCATTTAATTTCTCCTTAATCTTTCCTCATACTTTTTATTTTCACGGCGGTTTCTGAAGAAGCCTCCTATTACTCCACCAAGTCCGCGGAAGAAATGTCCGTTAAAGATGGTTACGATGGATTCTGTCATCTCGCGGGATACCATACCACCTGTCATCTTACTCATTGCTCTAAATGGCATGTTGTAGATGAACATGATGTTCAAATCAGGAATTCCCTTCTCATAAGACTGATCCAGTTTCTTCTTGAGAATTCTGTAAACCAATCTACCGATTCCACTCTTTGCATCCTCCATCTGGCAGAAGGCATCGTTGATATCAAGTGGTCCAACCTTTTCCTCTGGAAGAGGCTTAGCATAAAGCTTTTCGAACTCCTCATAGTGAACGTTGCGAACCTTTCCTGACTTGTAGCTAGGAAGTGTATTGATATCGTATGGCAACTCTGTGATTGTACCTTCCTTTGTAATTGTGCCTGTAAGCTTAATATCTGCTACACTGGCGCCTACATAAATCTGATACTCACCGCCTTCAATCTCCCACTTGTTGGAAACAGTTGAGAAATAACGGAAAGTTTTGTCATCAAATGGAATCTCTACATCAGCTGCCTGGCCAGCCTTAATCCATACCTTCTTAAAGCCCTTAAGTTCCTTCTTAGGTCTGATAAGTCCTGACTCTGCCTTACCAACATAAAGCTGTGCAATCTCCGCACCATCACGCTTACCTGTGTTTGTGATTGTGAACTTAACACCATCTGCTGAAACAGTAAGTGCTGAATATTCAAATGTGGTGTAGCTAAGTCCAAATCCAAATGGGAACTGAACTGCCACATCAGCTGTATCGTAATAACGATATCCAATAAATGGTCCCTCGCGATACTGAAGATTTCTCTTCTCTGTACCAGCGTAGTTATATATTGAGCAATCCGCATATGCGAATGGATAAGATTCTGTAAGCTTTCCTGTAGGAATCTCCTTACCAGTGATGATATCAAGAAGAGCTGATGCTCCAGCCTGTCCTGTAAGATATCCGTGAAGAAGTCCCTGAAGATTATCAAGCCAAGGCATCTTTACCGAAGAACCAGCACTCATTACACCAACAATGTGCTTGTTGAATACTGTAAGACTCTCAAGCTCCTTAATCTGATACTCAGGAATATCGATTGACATTCTGTCGCCACCCTCAGACTCTGCAATTTCATCAAGTCCAAAGAAGAATAAAACAACCTCTGCATCCTGAGGCTTTTCAACTACTGTAAGGTCGTAGTTCTTAATCTGCTCTGCAATGGTCTCAACCTTTGTTGAGTTAACCTGAGAGCTTCCTGAGCCCTGATAACGTGGCTTTTCTACGAAAGGTCCCCTTAAACAAACCTTTGTGCCTGCTGCAAGTGGAAGAATATCTTCGTCATTCTTAAGAAGAACTGCTGAATTAACTGCTGCCTTCTTAGCAATTGCATGATGAGCTTCCTTATCAAATCCCTTTGTATGATCATTCTCTTTAAAGTAAATAGCTGCCTCGATAATAGGTAAGATAGCTTTATCGATTTCTGCCTCTGTGATGCGACCTTCGCCCTCTGTAGCAGCCTTAATAAGCTCTCTTGCTGAATCAAGTCCAGGATTTGGCATCTCAACATTTGACTGGCACTTAACACCAGCAACATGGTCGTTGCTTGCGCCCCAGTCAGTAACTACGATGCCATCAAATCCCCATTCATTTCTGAGGATATCTACAAGAAGATGCTCATTTTCATTTGCATACTTGCCATTAACCTCGTTGTAAGCAGACATGATTGTCTTAGCGCCACCTTCCTTAACAGCAATCTCAAAAGCTGTAAGGTAAATCTCACGAAGTGTACGCTCATCCACCACTGCATTCATTGCCATTCTGCGGTACTCACGAGAATTTACAGCAAAGTGCTTTGGACAAGAATAGACATGCTGGCTCTGAATACCTCTTACATAAGAAGCAGCCATTTTTCCAGCAAGAATTGGATCTTCCGAAAAGTACTCAAAGTTACGACCACATAATGGAGAACGTTTCATATTAAGACCAGGTCCTAAAAGAACATCTACATTCTGAGCTACAGCCTCCTCACCAAGAGCAGCTCCGATTTCCTCACCAATGCTTGGATCCCAACTGTTAGCTACTGTAGCTGCTGTTGGAAAACATGTAGCTGGAAGTGAAGCATTAAGACCAAGGTGATCTCCTGCGCCTTCCTGACGTCTCAAACCGTGAGGTCCATCAGAAAAAGTAATTGACTGAATATCTAAGCGTGGGATGTCTCTTGATTCCCACTCATTCTTACCGCTTAAAAGTGCGGCTTTCTCCATCAATGTAAGCTTTGAAATAATTTCTTTAGCGTCCATAAACATTCCTCCATAAAAACTGTATTTTATTTATAACACCAAATAAAAAAGACAAGTCGCCCCAAAGGACAACTTGTCATTTTTTTAGGATAACTTGCATTATGAATTTTTATTAGCTAAAAGTACTTTTACCTTAAACCAGCCATCTTCATAGCTACAATTCATAGCACCACCATACTTTTCTGCCACCTGATTGATTGATTTAAGACCAAAGCCATGTTTAACATTATCTTTTTTGGTAGTGCGAGGAAGATTGTTGCTTTTAAACATTCTGCGTTTCTGGCTGCTTCGTAAGCGCACATTTGCACTTTCCGAATAGTTCTCGCATTCTATTATTATAAATTGATTACGTGAACGAACTGACATGGTAATCAGTCTTTTTTCCAAATCCTCTACCTGCTGTGTAGCCTCTATGGCATTATCAAGGATATTTCCAAAAAGCGAACAAATATCTTTTACGTGGATATCTGCCAGCAAATCACCATCCACCATTGCATTTAAAGTGATATTCTTCTTCTGACATTGCAGACTCTTTGTAGTAAGAATAACATCCAATACCTTATTTCCGGTGTTCATAAAGGATTCCTGAATGGCAATGGCCTGCTCCATATCCTCTAGAACCTCTGCACGACGATTAGGATCATCCTCATTTTTAAGAGCCATTACATAATGCTTCATATCGTGCATTTCCTTGCGAAGGGCCTCGGAATTATCAACAGCAAGCTTGTACTGTTCGTACTGGCGTTGGAATAGCTGATTGATGGCAGTACTCTCATTCTTCAGAACCATCTCGTTTCGACGTCCCATCTCGGTCATCAGCATCAGCATGCCTCCGAAGTCAACCAAAGTTCTGACATACAGCATGTTTTCTGTTGCTGAAAAAGGAGTCTTTGTATTTATGAAACTGATATTTGAAATAATAAAAGCACCAACACCTGTGATTACAACGCTGACAAGCTCCTTTGTATTAACATTCAGGTTGCGATTTGGGGTGATGTTTCCACGTTCTACATTGAAATAAATAATATATGTGCATAAATAGGTGATGAACATAACACAAAAGGATGCATCAAATGACTCCCTGTGTTCAAATCTGACCAACCACACATATAGCTGCTTATACAGACTGGCTGCAAATTCTGCCAAAACAAAGGCATGGGTAGTAATAACTCCACAGTCCTTTGGCTTTATATCAAGCACCAGGTAAAGTGAAAGATACATCAGCCCAACTGCCCCCATCATTGAAATAATCCAAAATGATAATGGCAAAATACCCGCTATAAACTGAAATGCCACCTGAATAAAAAAGGCTCCTATGCATTGCATTACAAAGGCTCTGCCGTGGTATTTCCTCTTATAAATATTAAAATAAACAAATACCGCCAGCCATTCGGCAATAGCGGTAAATAATCTTGGTGTGTCCTGCAAATTGGCAGGATTAAGAAATGCACTAAAATCCATCATCTCTCCTATAATATATCCTCAGTCAGTGCTGCCATAAACTCCTTTTTACGGGCTCGACTAATTGGCAAAACTACTCCATTTGTAAGCACTACTTCTTCCTTTTGAACTGCCTCAACATATGAAAGATTCACCACGTATGCATTGTGACATTTGCTGAAACCATGCACTGAAAGCATCTCCTCAAAACGCTTTAGTGGTCCTGCAGTAACATAATCCTGGTCGCTGCAATGTAAGATAACATTATTTCTCTGGCTTTCTATATAGTGCACTGTATCGCAATCAAGCTTAATCTGCTTGTCATCCACAGAGACCTTCATATAAACATGATTTTGCTTAGCCTGCACACGCTGAGTAGCCTTCACAAAAAGCTGCTCAAACTGTGTATAAGGTACTGGCTTTAAAACATAACCTAATGCATCTACTGCATACCCCTGCACAGCATAGTGTACCGTAGAAGTAATAAAAATAATGATTACATCGGAATCCACCTTGCGAATCTTTTCCGCAGCAGCCATTCCATCTAAATGCTTCATCTGAATATCTAGTAGAATAATGTCAAACTGTCCTTTGTAATCATCCACCAAATCTATTCCATCTGGAAGATATGATATGGAAAACTCCTCATTATGTTCCTTACCATATTTATTTATGTAGTTCTTTAATAATGCGGCCTGCTCGGCCTCGTCCTCAACTATACATACATTAATCATGTAATTAAAATACCATAAATATTTAATTGGGCGCAAGGTAATTAATATTTATATAACAAATAAAAAAGGCCTGGATGAGACACCTCATCCGGCCTTCGGCCACCTTCCCCTCAAGGGGAAGGCTCTTATTTTTCATTCATTTTTGCAAGCTTTGCTGCCTGATCTGCTGCGATAAGCGCATCAAGAATTTCCTGGATATCTCCATTCATAATCTTATCAAGCTTGTAAAGTGTAAGGTTGATTCTGTGGTCTGTAACACGTCCCTGTGGGAAGTTGTATGTACGAATCTTCTCAGCACGGTCACCTGTACCAATCTGTGAGCGGCGCTCTGCTGCTTCAGCATCCTGCTGCTTCTGTAACTCTAAATCGTAAAGCTTTGCACGAAGGAGTGCGAAAGCCTTTTCCTTATTCTGAAGCTGTGACTTCTCAGTCTGGCTGTAGATAACAATACCTGTTGGGTAGTGAGTAAGACGAACAGCTGAATCTGTTGTGTTGACACACTGACCACCGTTACCAGAAGCACGCATAACGTCGATACGGATATCCTTCTCTTCAATCTGGATATCTACTTCTTCTGCCTCAGGCATAACAGCTACTGAACATGTAGATGTCTGGATACGTCCCTGTGACTCTGTCTCTGGTACACGCTGTACACGATGGACACCTGACTCGTACTTAAGGATAGAATAAGCACCTGTTCCCTTAACCATGAACTCGATGTTCTTCATACCACCGATACCTGTCTCGTCTGCTTCAAGAAGCTCTACCTTCCATCCACGTGACTCAACATAGTGTACATACATACGATAAATCTCTGCTGCAAAAAGAGCTGCCTCTTCACCGCCGGCACCTGCACGGATTTCCACGATAACGTTCTTGTCATCGTTAGGGTCCTTTGGAAGAAGAAGAATCTTAAGTTCCTGCTCAAGACGCTCTACCTCAGCCTTTGATTCATTGAGCTCTTCCTTTGCAAGCTCCTTCATCTCCTCATCTGTCTCCTCTTCAAGAAGAGCAAGTGAATCCTCAATATTCTGCTTGTGTGATGAGTACTGCTTATATGCCTCTACGATAGGTGCAAGATCTGACTGCTCCTTCATAAGAGCTCTAAATCTAGCATTATCATTAGCTACATCAGGCTCGGAAAGTAGATTCATTACTTCCTCGTATCTTAAAACTAAATCTTCTAATCTATCAAACATGCTAAAACCTCCATGTTAATTTCAAATTACTACAATCTATATCAAAGAACCTCTATAAGTGTCCTTTAACAACTCTGTTATTGCCTGGTAAATCCTTTACAACCTCTACATCCTTGAAGCCTGCTTCTACGAATAAGGCGTAAACATCTGGCCCCTGGTCATATCCAATTTCAACTAAAAGCCAGCCACCTTCATTGAGATACTCACGGGCGTGAGCTGTAATCTCTCTATAAAAAAGCAAACCATCCTCTGTGCCATCTAAGGCAAGACGAGGCTCATGGTCTTTTACCTCTGTGGTAAGCTCCTCAATATCAGCCGTCCTGATATATGGTGGATTAGATACAATGGCATTAAACTTGCCAGTAACTGGCTGCCATAAATCACCCTGTTCAAAAACAACCTTTGAACCTACAAGGCGCTTGCCGTTCTCTCTGGCTATAGCAAGAGCTTCCTCAGAAATATCGACACCAATTCCTGATAACCCCTGTCCAAGCGCAACAAGAGAAATAATAACACATCCACTACCAGTACACAAATCTAAAATGTGACTTCCTGAAGGAATAACCTTTAAAGCCTCCT
Source organism: Pseudobutyrivibrio sp. UC1225 (assembly GCF_900115215.1). Taxonomy (NCBI): domain Bacteria; kingdom Bacillati; phylum Bacillota; class Clostridia; order Lachnospirales; family Lachnospiraceae; genus Pseudobutyrivibrio; species Pseudobutyrivibrio sp. UC1225. Next base: position 163,805 of record NZ_FOVQ01000004.1, read on the forward strand.
CCACAAGGGTTTCTGTGTCCTGTCGTGGAATAAGAACGTGCTCATTTACCCAGAAATTAATACCCATGAAATCCTGCTCTCCAGTAATATGCTGAAGTGGGATATGCTGGGCTCTTTTACAAAGCACATCCTGATATTTATATAAAGTAAGCTGGTCTATTTGCTCTGTCTGCTTCAAAAAATACTGAGCCTTTGTCATTTCACTGACGAATGAGAGCAAAAGCCATGCATCTATCTTCGCATCTGCAATCCTTTCGGATTCGAGTATAGTAATACCTTTATTTAAAGCTTCTTTATATGTCATTAGAAACATCCCTCATTTTCTTCTTGGAACTTCTTCCAGTCAAAAACTGCCTCGACGGAAGCTATACCTACTTCAATCATGTCATCCTCTGGCTCCATAACCGTAAGACGCTGCAACCACAGGCCTGGCTTGGAAATGATTTCCACGAAACCATTCTCATATCGACCTGCCAGTCTAATGAACTCATAAGAAATTCCTGCGATAACTGGGATAAGCATAAGTCTTGCCACAAGCTTAAGCCATACGTTATCAAAGGATATAAACATAAAAACAAAAACAGATATTATAAATACAATAAATATAAAGCTTGTGCCACATCTTTTGTGGAATCTTGTGGCTTTCCTTACATTTTCAACAGTAAGTGGCATTCCTGCCTCAACGCAATTTATACATTTGTGTTCGGCTCCGTGATACATGAAAGTACGTTTGATGTCCTCCATGCGAGAAATCACAACCACATAGCCGATGAAAATGGCAATTCGGATGATGCCCTCGATAAAAGCAATCAATGCCTGTGAAGCAACAAACTTATTTAAAGCTAATGAAATAAAGTAAGGCAATGCAAAAAATACAGCCATGGCCATAACAAAGGAAAGTACTAAAATACCTCCCATCTCTGCCTTTTCCTTTTTCTCAAGCTTACTCAATTCTTCCTCTGAAAGCTTTGACTTATCAACTGGCTCTTCATCATCTTCAAAAAAAGAAGCTGAATACATGAGGGTGCTAAGTCCGATTGTAAGTGACTCGATAAAGGAAACCACGCCACGAATGATTGGAATCTTGTGCCAAATATTATTAATATCTTTTGTATTTTTTACTTCTACTGCGATCTCTTTGTCGGGCTTACGAACAGCAACTGCATATTGATTGCCGTTACGCATCATGACGCCTTCCATTACCGCCTGACCGCCTATACCTGAATACTTCATTACCTCTCCTATACACGACAAAAGGGCTGAGACCAAACATCTCAACCCTTAAAAGTCCATAAAACAAACTACTTTGCGTCAATACCGTACTTCTTATTGAACTTGTCAATACGTCCACGAGCCTGTGTAGCTTTCTGCTGGCCTGTGTAGAATGGATGACACTTTGAACAAATTTCTACGTGGATGCTCTCCTTTGTAGAACCTGTAACGAATGTGTTACCACAGTTACATGTTACTGTAGCCTGATAATAATCTGGATGGATACCCTGTCTCATTGATTTTCACCTCTCATTTAATAAATGTTTACAATTTCCAACTGTAAGTACTGCTAAAAACGCGAGGTCTTCGCATTTCATCCCGATTAACAGCTCTAGTATTGTAGCATGTATTTTGTGCTAATGCAAGCCTTATTTATTCTTTCTAAATCTAAATACTGAAACTGCTGCACCTGCTAATACAGCAACTGCTGCTAAGATAATAACAATAACTGCCGCTGGAGACAAGCTATTGCTTGACTGAGCTGATGTTGGAACAGCCTCATCAACAATATCTCTATTAGATTCAGTTTCTGTAAGTTCATCAGAAGAAGTATCCTCTGTCTTTTCTTCTGCTACCTCTACGTCCTCGTCTATCTCTACAGTTTCATCAGTCGTAGCATCAGTTGTATTTGCTGCTACCTTTTTATTTACTGTGCCTGCTGAAGGAGCATTATTTCTTGAAATACCAAGTGGAGTCAATGCATCAGCAATAGTAGTAAGCTCGTCCTGCGTTAAAGCTGGTGCAGTTTGTGTAGTTGTAGTGGATGATCCTGCACGCTGACCAGATGACTGTGTAGGAGCAGCACTGCTACCCGAACCTGTTCCCGATGAAGCAGGTGTAGGTGTTGACTCTGGCGTAGGAACTGGATTCTGCCCCTTTACATAAACTACCTCTGTAATACCCTTATTAGTAGGTGTTACCTTTGCCATATATCCATCAGCGTCAAATGTGAGCTTATCAAGACAAACCTCTCGATGATAACCAAATCCACCTGACACCTGTCCAAGAGGAGTCATAAATCTGTGATAGCAAATATACCATTCATCTGTACCAGGAATGTTTAGGATTGAATGATGACCTGTTCCAAGAATGTCATTTTCTGTATCCTTCTGAAGAAGCATTCCTCTGTAATCAACTCTTCCACCCAGCTTATTGCTTGTACCATATGCTACTGAATAATTCTCACTACCTGTATCATCACAAGACCATGTGTAATGATACTTTCCGTCGCGATATGTGATTATAAGTGATTCACGGAAATTGTTAAGCCCTGTTACATTTTCCATCGTATCAGCATCAATACTTATCATATCCTCATTAAGCTTTACAATGGCAGCCTTTCCATTACCAAATGAAAGATAGCTTGTACCATCCTCATCTGTAAATACAGAAGGGTCAATTGCCTGTCCCATCTGAATGCCTGCATCATTGCATGTCTTAATGCTGATAAGTGGTTTATCTAACACAGTAAATGGACCAGTTGGATTCTTTGCATATGCAACGCCGATTGCCTTTGCATTAGTCTCTGTATCATGTCCACAGAAGTAGAAATAGTACATTCCATTCTTCTTCTCAATTGTTGGAGCCCATGCATTTCCGTTTGACCAAGGAACCGCAGCGATTTCTACGCCCTTATCATTGAGGACTTTCTCGTCTGCATCCTGCTTAAGATCAAGAATTACACCTTCATCCTCCCAATCAACAAGGTTTGTTGATGAGAATGCATGGAACTGATATCCGCCCCATCCTTCAACACCATCTGTTGTTGGATAGATGTAGTATTTACCATCGAAGCAGTCGATATCTGGGTCAGCGAACTGTCCTCCGAGAAGCGGGTTGTTGCACATCTCAGATTTAACTGTATATTCAACGGTCTCTCCATCTGCTTCAACCTTAAGCTTAAATTCTTTTGTTAAATCGTATGTCTCTTCCTCATCTACCACCTTTGCGCCTGTAAGAAGTGTGAAGTTAAGATGAGCATTCTTCATATCGCCCTTTGTATTGTTCTTGCTTATAAAGAGAGTCAGCGCTTTGCTTGCCTTATCAAGCTTTTGTGTCACAAAAGTAACATCACTAGATGAAATCTTCTTTAGCGGTTCTAAAACTATATTATTTTCCTTTGCAATTTCTTTCTCTGATAATGCTCTATTATAAACCTTTACATTGTCATAACATCCCTTAACATAACCATCACCTGAATAGAATGACTTTCCAAGGTATGCCTTAAGATTCTTTCCTAAGCTGCTAGGCTTTGTAGAAATATCACGTGTGCCAGAAAGAACACCATCAATATAAAGAAGCATTTCATCATCATTGAATACTACTGTAAAGTTCGTCCACTTGTTCTTTACAGACTTTGTATTTGCAGTAACACCCTGCTCTGACTGCCAAGATGACTTGGTGATAGCCATATAGGTGTCACTTTCTCTTGCTCTTAAATAGAAGTACTTTGAATTATCCTTACCGAAAGTGAAGTTAAAGAAGTTTCCCGTAACAGTATCTGGCTTCAAATCAAATGATACTGTGCATACATCTCTGTTATCAAAGAAGCCTTCTGGGAATTCTGCGAAGCTACCGCTTCCATCTAAGTAAAGAACATTTCCTCTCTCAGAATCCTCTACAATTTTAGCATTGCCCTTTAATTCGCCATTATTGCCCTTTCCAGATACATCAGCGATTGTCTTTCTATCTGCTGTCTCAAAATCATATGAAAGGACTGGCTCCTGCTGCTCATCTTCGTGAACAACTGGCTCTTCTGCGGTACCCCACTTAGTCATAACAGCCTTGTACTCATCTGCTGTGATACCAAGGATACTTCCGTGACGCTTCTTAAGTGAGCCAAAATCGTACTGGTCTGATGTATAAACAATCCATGATTTACCTGTTGTATCAGAAATATCTGTTGTGGTGGTTGGAATATAACCGATTCCACCATAGTTATCCATATACAAGCCCCAAGACTTTCCATCATTAAGAGGGAAAAGCTCTGGACCTTCAACCACGCCGCCTGTAAACTTCTTGTTTACATCCTTTGTATAAGCTTCGTAATTCTTCATACCAGGCTGAATATCCTCGATATAAGCAACCTGCTCCCAATTTCCGAGCACTGAATCACTTGACTCAAGGATTATTGCTGCTTCCTGTCCACCATTTGCAACTGTGTCAGCCGATACTCGATAATACTTTCCATCATTGGCCTTTACCATTGATGTGTCGATGCAATGCTGCTTGTCACCTCTATCAATATATTTTTTAGCTGTTGTAAAGTTTACAAAATCACGTGTCTTTGAATAATATGTAACCTGATGGCCTGAATCCTTTGCCATCGAAGCCCAAAATACTACGTACTCACCAGTCTTCTCATCATAGATTGCCTCTGGTGCCCAAAGACATCCCACATTGCCATAGTCCTCAAATGCTTTCTCATCTAAGCCAACATCCACAAGTCGAGGCTTTGACCAGTTAACCAAATCATCTGATTCCCACACAAGCATTCGAAGGCTACCGCCAAACTGAGCAACGCTCCAGCCTGTTGTCTGTACCTTAAGGTCTGTTGCAATCATATAGAAATGGTCACCCTCAGCACTTCTCATAATGAATGGATCACGAACACCCTGGTCACCAATCTCAGATATAAGTACTGGCTCCCCATCATTTAAATCTGTAAAGTGAAGGTGATCCTTGCCAGCTGCAAAATAAAGCTGCTCCTCGGAATTGCTTGGGAAGAATGCAAATAAATAGTTCTCTAGCTTCTTCTTCTCAGGAGCCTTTGCAACTGTCACGTCAAAGGTCTTTGTCTTTTCAACATCCCCCACAGTAATTGTTGCTGTAAGTGTAACTTCCTGAACTTCACTGCCGCGCTTTACAACACCGGCTGGAATATCATCGTAACCAGCTACCTTTGTTGCCTTATCGCTGATTATCTCAGGATTTGAACTTTCCCACACAACTTTCGCATCATAGCTATTCTTTGTAGGAAGTGTAATGTTTCCCTTAATATTCTTTGTAACAGGAAGGGCTATTTCATCATAAGCAAGCTGACATTTCTCCTCATCAGAAAGAATAATCTCCTGCTGACCTTCCTTATATTTTGCTAAAATTTCCTCATCTGACAAAGCGCCTTTGTAAAGAGAGAACTCATCTAGATTTCCATAGAAATATTCTCCGCTACCCCAGTTAGCTTTACCGATATAGAATGTGCTGTTGTCCTGAAGAATATCTGTAAGCTTTGCGGTGCCAGCAACTGTGTTGACCTTTTCTCCATTTACGTAAAGAGTAGTATCTTCCTCTGTTAAAACAACAGTTACCATCTTCCATTCATCTCTTACAGATGTATCATTGGTAGCTGGACGAGATCCACCATCTACCTTGTAGCGCTCAACCTTGATAGAAGTCTTCTTATCAAGAATTCCAAAATAATGCTCGCTATTTAAATAACTAGGTGTCTCATCATTTCTTACTGCAAAAAGTGACCAGCCAGCACCACCATTTCCACCTTTACTGAAATAGTTTACTGTGATTTCATCAAGACCTGTCAATGGACTCTTTCCATTACTGTCAGTGACCTTAAGCCAAGAACCACCTTCAAACTTGAGTGACTTGTTCTTCTTAGCATCTTTGTCCTCTGAAATCTTTTCACCAACCACCTCTGCAGAATACTCCCCACTCTGTAATCCGCCGGTAGTATTATCCATAGTAAAATGGAATAATTCTTTTACTTCCTTATCATCTTCTATTTCATCTTCTTCTGGCACTTCTGCACCTTCCAAATGCTCCTCCTCAACTTCTGAAAGTGCTTCTGATTCTTCTGCTTCTACTTCTTCCTCCTCTTTCTCTTCATTCTGAACTGATTCATCTTCATCCTCAGTCTCCTCTGCCGCTTCAGTCACATGATTTTCTTCTTCTGCAAAGGCCACTATCCCAGCTGCTGGGACCGCAGTAAATATCATTGCAGACGAAAGAACTCCCGCCAAAGCGCGCTTTCCCCATTTAGACATCATATAGCTTCTCCCTTCTGTTCATCCCAATGAACACATTTTCTTCACATCTAAATTAAATTTACATTAAGCACAACTTAAATTGAATAGAATAATTTTCGTAAATTAGTTAAGAATTTTTTGGACACAAAAAAGTACCCTAAAAAAAGGGTACTTTTTTATGATTGGTTAAAAAATTTACTATTTACTGCATTAGGATATCCATTATTGATGCAAAAACTTCATCACTTCGAACTTTCCAATTATTACAAAGGGTCTCTGCCATTTCCTTATTAGCTACGTGGAATGACAAATCCATTGTAGGCACATCGTCTTCAGTGATTCTAAGCTGTACCACATAGCCGCCTCTATCAGCCTTAAAATATGTAGCTTTATAGGAGTTTTCCTCCTTCATGGAAATAGAATTAGCTTTAAGATATTTATTAATATCCTTTGAGAGGGCTGGTGTAATTTTTTCCTTGAAAAGCTCAAGTGTCTTCTTACCATCCTCAGTAATAGAGTAGGTAGTGTTGTTGTGATTTGTAACTGACTTTATAAGCCCTGCATCCTCATCATCACTTATAGCCTGCTGGGCTGTAAAATAATCTGTTAAATCTCCCTCAAGGAAGAAATCAGTAATCTGGCTATTGCTAAGCGGGAAACCACTTCGATGAAGTAATTCTAGTATTGTTATCTTGTATATCATGGTTGGTTCTGCCATGGTGTCCCTCCTGAAAAAAACTTACTTTAGACCAAGGCCTTAATTGCGTGTGATACTGCTACAGCCACACGTGGATCGAAGGCTTCTGGCAGGATAAACTCGTCACAAAGCTGACTCTCATCAACGAGATTTGCTATAGCATTTGCTGCTGCCAGCTTCATCTCCTCTGTGATAGCTGTGGCACGAGCCTCCAAAGCACCCCTGAAGATACCTGGGAATGCTACTACATTGTTTACCTGATTTGGGAAATCAGAACGACCTGTACCAACAACTCTCGCACCTGCTGCCTTTGCCTCGTCTGGCATAATCTCTGGTGTTGGATTTGCCATAGCAAAAAGGATAGAATCCTTTGCCATTGAAGAAACCATTTCCTTTGAAACGATTCCTGGTGCTGAAACACCAACAAAAATATCTGCTCCTACAAGTGCATCTGCAAGTGTACCTGTCTTATGAGAAAGGTTTGTAACCTTTGTCATTTCCTTCTGCATCCAGTTAAGATCTGGATAATCTGGACCAATGATGCCCTGACGGTCACACATTGTAACATCCTTGAAGCCATATGTTAAGAGAAGCTTTGTAATTGCAACACCAGCTGAACCTGCTCCGTTAACAACAACCTTACATGCTTCCTTATCCTTCTTTACTACCTTTAAGGCATTAATGATACCTGCCAAAACAACAATAGCTGTTCCGTGCTGGTCATCATGGAAAACAGGAATATCTAATTCCTGCTTTAAACGCTCCTCAATCTCAAAACATCTTGGAGCTGAAATATCCTCAAGATTGATTCCACCGAAGGTAGGAGCAATGGCCTTTACTGCTGCTACTATCTCATCTGGATCCTGAGTACTTAATACTATAGGGAATGCATTAACACCACCAAACTCCTTAAACAGTACACATTTGCCCTCCATAACAGGCATTGCTGCAAGTGGCCCGATATTTCCAAGTCCTAAAACTGCTGAACCATCTGATACTACCGCTACTGTGTTAGCCTTTAATGTGTAGTTGTAAGCCTCCTCGCTATCCTCTGCAATGATTCTGCAAGGTGCCGCTACACCTGGAGTGTAAGCAATGGATAAATCCTCCCTGTTTCTAACAGGTGCCTTTGATGTGGTCTCGATTTTACCATTCCACTGCTTGTGTAAAAATACCGCTGTTTCGTCTACTGATGCCATATTGCTCTCCCTTCATAATACCTTATGCTGTAAAACCAAAATATATTATATGACTCTCTTGCGAATAACCATATCGATGTAATCATCATTACACTTGGTATGGGCAAACATATTCAAGATAGTCTCTATAGCGTCTTCCTTGCGAGCACTATTTATAGCTCGTCGCATAATTTCCATAGCATCTAATTCCTTGCGAGAAAGAAGTAAATCCTCTCTACGTGTACCTGATGCTGTGATATCAATAGCTGGGAATATTCTCTTCTCTGAAAGCTTTCTATCGAGAATGAGCTCCATGTTACCAGTTCCCTTAAATTCCTCGTATACAACATCATCCATCTTAGAACCAGTCTCAACAAGAGCTGTGGCAAGAATAGTAAGGCTGCCGCCCTCTCTCATGTTTCTTGCTGCACCAAAGAACTTCTTTGGCATGTGAAGTGCTGCTGGATCAAGACCACCTGAAAGTGTACGTCCTGATGGCTGAACTGTAAGGTTGTAAGCACGTGCAAGTCTTGTGATGGAATCAAGAAGAATCATAACATCCTGACCATGCTCAACAAGTCTCTTTGCTCTCTCGATAACCATCTCAGAAACACGTCTGTGGTGCTCTGGACTTTCATCGAAGGTTGAATATATAACCTCTACATTCTTGCTGTTTCTCATAGTGTCCTTCATATCTGTAACTTCCTCAGGACGTTCATCGATAAGCAAGATGATAAGATGCATATCTGGGTGTGAATAATTAACCGAAGTAGCAACTTCTTTTAAAAGTGTGGTCTTACCTGCCTTAGGCTGGGCAACAATCATACCACGCTGTCCCTTTCCAATAGGGCTCACAAGATCAACGATACGCATTGCTACAGAACTCTTCTGACGCTCTAAACGAATTCTCTCATTAGGGAAAATTGGTGTAAGGTCCTCGAAGTTTGGTCTTCTGCAGGCTGCAGCTGGATCGTAGCCGTTGATGGTATCGATTATCATAAGAGCTGCGAACTTATCAGTTGGATTATTGAAACGCTTCTTTCCAATGATAATATCACCAGTCTTAAGATTGAATTTCTTAATCTGTGACTGAGAAACATAAACATCCTCAGTGCCAGGCATGTAGTTATCGCAACGAATAAATCCGAAGCCGTCACTCATAACCTCCAAAATACCGCTGGCAGAAAGAAGTCCATCTGTAGGAATATCCTGAGGTACATTTTCGTTTCGCTCTACCTTCTCAGATTTTTCCATCTTTTCTGGACGTTCTGTGCGTTCTGGACGCTCTGGTCTCTTAGGGCGCTCTGGTCTAGGCATTCTTTCGTTCTCTGCCTTAGCTGGAGCCGCTTTTGACTCTGTCTCCTTTGCTGGAGTTTCTTTAGATGCTGCTTCTTTTGCGTCGATTTCGTCCTGCGCAAGCATAGCTTCTACTAAATCGGCTTTTTTCATAGAGGAAACGCCTTTTATCCCTCTAGCCTTCGCCAAATCACGTAGCACCGCAACCGCTAAACTCTCATATTTTTCTCTCATTTAACTCTCCTTAAATTTATAATTAAACAAATTATTTACGTCATGGAATTAAAAGTCGAATCGACTAATGAATTATACCTTGATGATAAATGAATTATATACTCTGATTAAGGCAAAAACAAGGACTTCAAGAATTTTTTGCGAAAAAATTCTTGAAGTCCAATATTATTTTATTCCTGAAGTGACTCCATAATAGGTGGGATGAGCTGCTTCTTTCTAGAAACAACACCCTCTAAAATGTAGCTGTCATCAGAAACTGGTAATCTAAATGCATCAGCAATAATCTTATCAGCATCATCACCAACAAAGAGAAGCTCTGTTGACTGATTAAGAATATCTGTAAGCATGCAGAATACTGCATCTAAGTCTGAAGAATCCTTTAATGTGCCCATGTAGCTCTTGATTCCATCCTTGATAGAATTGAGCTGGCCCTTAGAAATTGAGCTAACCTGTGCAACACCAAAGTTGATATCTCCGCTGTTGAAAATCTTGTAATCTGTGTGGAAGATCTGATCTGGAGTCTTATCCTTGAAATCACTTCCAGCTTCAAACATTGATGTAGCAAGCTCAACAACATCAACACCTGCGATATCAGCAAGCATTCTAGCCTTTGCCTCATCTACAGGAGTACATGTAGGTGAACGGAACATAAGTGTATCTGAAATGATAGCTGAGCAAAGCACACCTGCGATATGCTTTGGAATCTCAACACCCTTTTCCTCATACATCATAGAAACGATTGTTGCTGTAGAACCTACAGGCTGGTTTCTAAAGTAGATAGGTGAAACAGTCTCTAATGAGCCAAGTCTGTGGTGATCGATAATCTCAAGTACCTCAGCCTGATCAAGACCATCTACGGCCTGTGACTTTTCGTTGTGGTCAACAAGAATAACCTGCTTCTTCTGCATATTTAAGAGAAGACGACGTGAAACCATTCCAACATAGTGTCTGTTCTCATCTAAGATTGGGAAATCGCGGTGACGAACTGACTTCATGATTTCGCGAACATCATCTACATAATCATCTAACTCAAAGCTAACAATGTCGTCCTTCTGCATGAACTGACGAATTGGCATTGACTGGTGAATAAGGCGGGCAACAGTGAAAGTATCGTACTCTGTTGTGATAAGTACACACTGGTGCTCCTCTGCGAGTCTGATAATCTCAGGCTCAACATGGCTTGCGCCGCAAACAACAAGACAGCTACATCCAGCTTCAATACAGATAGCCTGACGAGCTGTGATGTTACCAACGATTGCTAAATCATCTACGTTGATATCATCCATAAGGTCCTCACGGTTGCTTGAAGCAATTACAACCTGTCCCTTAACAAAATAAGCGTGTGGATTACCTGTAACAAGGTTTCCGTTTAATGTGCCAATGATATTGCTGTACTGTGTTCTGGCACGTGAAAGGATGCTATTGTCGTAAATATCCATATATGAATATGCGATATCTCCGTTTACGATAACTCCTTCAAGCTTTCCTGTCTTTCCTACTACAGGAAGTGTAGCTACATCTCTCTCAAGCATAAGCTCCCATGCTTTCTTAAGGGAAATGTGACCATCAACTGGCTCAAGACGACGATATTCGATATCTGTCAACTGAGCGCCAACATCCATAACTGTCTCTGGCTCTTGGATGTTGAATCTTTCCAAAACGTAGCGGGTCTCCTCGTTGAGTTGACCCGCCTTTTTAGCTTCGTAAATAGTGCCATTATTTGATGTGGCGTTTTTCAGATATGCGTAGGCTACAGCTGCGCAAACGCTATCTGAGTCAGGGTTTTTGTGTCCAATAATATAAACCGTATTCGGCATAGTACCTCCGTTAAAATAAAACTATCTTATAAAATTCCAAATGAAAGTAATAAACCCGCAATACCAACCCCAAGATTTGCAGCAAGAAGAACTATTGCTGCAATAATAAGCTTCTTAAGTGAGCTATAATGCTCTAAAGCTTTCACTGACTGTTCTTCGCTCTTATCGTGCTCCTTAAGGAGATCCTGAATCAAGCGATATAAATGAACTGATTCAGAATGAGTTTTCTCTGAAAGCTCGCTCTGAATAATATCAAGGCCTTCTGAAACATTTTTAAGAGTATCCTGAAGATTTCTGTTATGTGTTTCATAGGACTCTTGATTATCGTTCACTTGGCCCTTAATGTCAAGTTCTAATTGATCCATATTGTTCTTAACAACCTGCATCATTCTGTCAACCTGAGTCTCAACATCAGCAACCAAGCTGTCTGCTTCCTCTTGTTTTTTATTAAGTTCATCCTGAAGCTGTAAATTAATAGCCTCTTTCTCCTGAACAAGAGCTTCAAGCTCAGCAGCCTTCTGTTCCTTTGCCAAAATAAGCTGCTGAAGCTGAGTAGCCTTCTCGCGAAAGGCATCAATCTGTGAAAGTAATAAATCCTCGCCATTATCGAGCTCGATAGATGTAACGTTTACCTCTGGCTGTGAATCCTCAGTAGAAGTTACGTCATCAAGTTCGATCTCCTGTACATTTAATTTTTCCATAGCACATCTCTCCTTAAAAATGGTTAGAAAGTGAACTTGTCTGCAAAGTAAGCATCTAAGTCTGCGATAGCGATACGCTCCTGCTCCATAGAATCACGGTGACGAATTGTAACCATGTGATCTTCCTCAGAGTCGAAATCGTATGTGATGCAGAATGGTGTTCCGATTTCGTCCATACGACGATATCTCTTACCGATAGTTCCTCTGTCATCAAATTCACAATTATATTTCTTTGAAAGCTCTGCAAATACCTTCTCAGCGCCTTCATTAAGTTTCTTAGAAAGTGGAAGTACACCAATCTTAACAGGTGCAAGTGCTGGGTGGAAGTGAAGAACTGTACGAACATCACTCTTTCCATCCTTACCAACTTCTTCCTCATCATATGCTGCACAAAGGAAAGCAAGTACTACACGGTCTGCACCAAGAGATGGCTCGATAACGTATGGTAAATACTTCTCATTTGTCTCATCATCAAAGTATGTAAGATCCTGACCAGATACATTCTGATGCTGTGTAAGGTCGTAATCTGTACGGCTGGCAATACCCCAAAGCTCGCCCCATCCGAATGGGAATAAGAACTCGATATCTGTAGTGCCTGTAGAATAGAATGAAAGCTCCTCTGGATCGTGGTCACGAAGACGCATCTCATCTTCCTTCATGCCAAGTGAAAGTAACCAGTCACGGCAGAAGCCTCTCCAGTACTGGAACCACTCATCCTGTGAGCCCGGCTTGCAGAAGAACTCAAGCTCCATCTGCTCGAACTCACGTGTACGGAAAGTGAAGTTACCAGGTGTAATCTCGTTACGGAAAGACTTACCAATCTGGCCTATACCAAATGGAACCTTCTTACGAGATGTACGCTGTACATTCTTGAAGTTTACGAAAATCCCCTGAGCTGTCTCTGGGCGAAGGTAAACTGTATTCTTAGCATCCTCTGTAACACCCTGGAATGTCTTGAACATAAGGTTGAATTCACGGATGTCTGTAAAGTTGTGCTTTCCACATGTAGGACATGGAACATTGTTGTTCTCGATGAATTCCTTCATCTCTTCCTTTGTCCAACCATCAACTGAACCCTTAAGCTCGATGTTGTTCTCAGCTGCAAAATCCTCGATAATCTTGTCAGCTCTGAAACGCTCGTGGCACTCCTTACAATCCATAAGAGGATCTGAGAATGAGCCAAGGTGACCTGAAGCAATCCATGTCTGTGGATTCATAAGAATAGCACAGTCAACACCTACGTTGTATGGATTCTCCTGAACGAACTTCTGCCACCAAGCTTTTTTAACATTGTTCTTAAGCTCGACACCAAGATTTCCATAATCCCATGTATTAGCAAGACCACCGTAAATCTCAGAGCCTGCATATACAAAGCCTCTTGCCTTTGCAAGAGCAATGATTTTGTCCATTGTCTTTTCCATAATTATTATTTCCTCTCTATATAAATATATATTTATTTATTATTTTGCTGTGTATACGATATACACTAAATCTGTGGCATCGTTGTTTCCATCAGCCTGTGAAATGCCAACTGTATGATCATCAAGAACCTCTGTAGAAGTATCTGATACATATGTAATTTTTCCTGGGACTACTACATTAACATTTTCCTTAACAATGGCAACCTTTGAGCCTGCAAATGTGCTGTCAGCATCCATTGTCTGACCTGTAGCCTTTGATGTTCCATCTACAATAGAAAATGTTTCATTAAAATCATACCCTGCTGTAACGGCACCCTCGTAGGAACCATTATAAGTGCTATAAGAACTAAATGCTGCATAACATTCAGCATCTTTATAGGTAGTTTTAACGTAAACCTGCCCTTTTCTGAAAGTAATTCTCTTTAGTGAAATGGATTTACTGCCATATGACTCATTAAAGTCTTTGATTAAATTCTGAGTGTATTTCTTGAATTCTGCCTTTGAATAAGTCTGTGTATCGAAATCTGTAACCTCTTCGAATACCACCTGACCATCCTGTGTAAATGTAATAGTGGACTTATCTGCTGCTCCGCCTGATGCGATGAGAGCTCCACCAAACTTAACAACTAATGTTACAAGCAGTGCAAGTAACGCTGCGCAAATAACACCGAAAATAATACGGTTGCGCATTACTTCTCTCTGTCTTTTTTTACGTCTGGCTGCCTGAAGTTCCTTCGCAGCAACCCCCTGTCTTGTTGGACTAGTGGCATTTCTACTTCTCATACCACCTTTTCCTCCAGCAGGTCTCCTTTGTGTCATAAAAATTCCTCGCTTTTGTATTTGTGCGCTCTATAGTTTAATCTATAAGCGGACAAAATTCTAGTAAATTCTTCTTCCGTTTCATTATTCAGTACAAAAGTATACAACTTTTCTATCTTAGATGAAACAATGAATTGCATAGTATAGAGGGTTGACGCTGAAATATCCGTACCTGCCTCCAAATTGCCACACTCACGACAAAGCATTCCATGTCGTTTAATGGAAAACGTGGTAAGATTTTCCTTTTTTCCACAACTACAACACTGGAAAACATTTGGATATTCACCATCTATTACCCATGTCTTTAAATCATAGATGTTTTTCAATAATCTAAGGGAAAACTTTCCCGATTCCAACGCCTTTAGACTCTGATATAAAAGTGCAAGTCGCTGTCTCTCATCTACTCCTTCAACGGAAAGATAATCCGCTACCTCCAAGAAATAAGAACCAAGGCAAACCTTTTCATAATCCAGTACCAAATCTCTGAAATAATTTGTGATATTAGTTTTTGAAATATGGTAGGAGTTCCGCCCTTCAAAGGCCTCGAAAGTACCGAAGCAAAATGGAGAACAGGCGGCAACCATTGGGTTATTTGGCCTTCTCGCTCCCTTGGCAAAAGCTGTCACCCTGCCTGATTCTTTGGTAAGAATCACAAGTCTCTTATCAAATTCTCCCACATCAGAGCTGGAAAGCACTATTCCAGTAAGGGTAACCAGTCCCATTGATTATAAGTCCTCTTTTTTGTATCCAAAATTCTTCAGCTCGTAATCGCTGTCTCGCCAATCCTTCTTAACCTTAACAAAGAGCTTAAGATTAACCTTAGCATCTAAAAGCTTCTCAATTTCGTAGCGGGAATTAGTACCAATCTTCTTAATCATGGCACCACCCTTTCCTATGATAATGCCCTTGTGAGAAGTCTTCTCGCAAATGATAGTAGCTTCAATATCCCACATTGCCTTCTTACCTGTACGTTCTTTCATAGTATCAATAGCAATTGCTATACCATGAGGAACCTCGTCATTAAGGGCATGAAGTGATTTCTCTCTGATAATCTCTGCGGTGATTTCTCTGAGAGTCTGGTTTGTAACTGTCTCCTCGTCATAGAAAGCAGGTCCTTCTGGAAGATGCTTAAATATAGTAGAAAGAAGATCGTCACAGCCCTCACCGTGAAGAGCAGAAACTGGAACAACCTCGATGAAATCGCACAAATCCTTAAAGGCCTGAATTGTCTCTCCAACTTTTGCACCGTCAGCCATGTCGATTTTGTTGATAACTAAGATAACTGGCGCATCTACTGTGGAAAGAAGCTCTGCGATTTTCTTATCTCCAGCTCCTACCTTTGTATCTGGCTCAATAAGCCAAAGAATAAGATCCACATCGTTGATTGTGCTCTTGGCAGCAGACATCATGTACTCTCCAAGCTTATTCTTTGCCTGGTGCATACCTGGTGTGTCAAGAAATACAATCTGACCAACCTCTTCATCTGTATAAACAGTCTGAATGCGGTTTCTAGTGGTCTGTGGCTTGTTGCTGGTGATAGCAATCTTCTGACCAATAATGTGGTTCATAAGTGTGCTCTTTCCAACATTTGGACGACCTACAATTGTTACAAATCCCGATTTAAAATTACTCATACTTTTCCTCTAATATAAACTTTCTATTGAACTAAACAATTCACTATTTTGATTTATCACATTTTCATTACCGACTACGCAGATATGGTGCTGAGCTACGGCTGCATCAATTGGTGCTGCCAGTGCTCTGATATCTTCTACTGTAGCATCAAGGACTTCATCACGAATTTTCTGAAGATCCTCAAGCTTTAGCTCTGACATGTAACAGCTCAAGCCCCTAAGTCCTCTCTGGGAAGGTGTAAGAGGTGTATCCATTCCGCTGATAGTTCCAATAATGTATTTCGTCATGTCTCTGTCATCAGCTTCGAAGGCTCTCAGGTAATCTCCTGTCTCCTCAAATACCTTTAAGGTCTCTGTAAGATTTGGATCGCGGTATGAAACAAAGGCCAAGTCACCCTGACGACTAAGCATCATGTTACATCCATACGCACCCCCCTGAACTCTGACCTTAATCCAGAAATAATCGTAACCAAGAATGGTACCTAAAATCTTAAAGGCGCCATTATATTCAAAGCCAGCCTTTCTGAAATCGCCAGCCATGGCTACGTACTGAATCTGCGAAGCATCTTTAAGCGCCTCTTTTACCTCATGCTCCTCAAACTTAAAGCCACCGAAATCATATTTCTCCTCTGAAAGAAGTGGTTTAATCTCTCCCACTAATCTCTTTGCCTGACTGAGTACCTCGCTCTTTCCGGTAGAGGATACAATCAATCTTGATTTAGAGAAGATATATTTACTTAATAAATTTAATTTAGATATAACTTCATCTTTTCTGCTGTCAAAATTCTCTTCTAAGTCCACTAAGAAGCGATAGAAGGAAATTCCACTGCCAGCTTCTGAGATAGCTGCCTTCTTTGAGAAACCACATCTGGCTCTTGTTGCAGCAATCAAATTACCTCTGCCACTGATATTTGATTCCATGTGAGATTTCTCAGCTATAATAAGCTCTTTCAAACGCTTCTCATCAGAGAAATCTGTGTGAAGAAGCATCTCCATTGCCAAATCTTTAGCAGCATCTGCCTCATCGTAGATAAACTTAGAACGAACCTCGAAGGTCATTCTACATTCATCCTTTGTATTATTCACCTCATAAATACCGGTGTTTGTAGTGATACCACCAGTATGGAGATACATCTCATTAGTGAAATCAGTGTATGTGTAATTCTTTGTGTCCATCAAACCGATGAAGCGTTCCAGCATAGACACATATGGAATCCACTCAGCACTAATATCACTGATATCGAACACCATGTTAAAGTAATGTATTCCATTAGTGCTAACCTTATGATGAAGCAAGGTAGTGCCATCCTCATCATAAACTGCCAAATCTATAGGACGAGCATTTCTTCTAAGATCTAAGCGTGAAAGCATTGGAATCTTCTCTAAGTCCTTCTTTGAAGAAGGAGTCTCCTGATATTCCTTTAAGTAAGCTGTATGCTCTACGATTTTCTTAATCTCATCCTTAGAAAGCTTTGATTTTACATATGCTAAATGCTTCTTCAGCTCTTCATCATCGGCACCTGTAAGTCCCTGCTTTGGACGAAGTGTAACAATTGATTTATGGTTGTTAGAAAGAAGATAAACATCAGCAATATAATCAAATAGTCCGTTCTCAACTCTAGATTTAATTTTCTCCAATACCTCAACAGAATGAAGATGTAAGAATGGCTGGTTCTTATCGTACAGCCAGCTGTCTAAAAGCTGAAGACCAATAATAAGTCCCTTTGGTGCACTACCGAAGTCCAACTCTCTTGCTCTAAACTGTTCTCCGTTAATGGAAGCAAAAAGAGTTTTCTTATCAATACCCTTTTTGATTTCCTTCTCAAGAGTGCTCTCAATAATATTAACGAACTTATCCTTATCCTCTTCGTTGGCTCCACGAGCTACGATGCTAAAGAACATCTGACGCTGTGAGGACTCAAAAGAACACTCTACATCCTCAGCGATATTAGCATCAATAAGTGCCTGGTAAAGTGGAGCGCCTGGTGCAGAAACTAAAGCGTAATTTAATATATCAAAAGCGCGGTACATATTAGGATCTAAAACATCGCCGATACATACGTTGTAAGAAAGATAAGCGTTGTTCTCGATTTCCTGATCCTCGGCAATAGAATAATCAATAGTCTTCTCCACCGGCTTATCAAAAGGCTTCTGCATCTGAATCTCAGAATCTACCTCGAGATAATCATAGTAGCGGAGATATTTTGTATCTAAATACTCTAAAAGGTCATCTATATCAACATTACCATAGACATATATATATGAATTGCTTGGATGATAATACTTGCTGTGGAAGGCAAGGAAATCCTCGTAGGTAAGATTAGGTATTTCCTTTGGATCTCCGCCTGACTCAATAGCATAAGTAGTATCTGGGAAAAGCGAATTCAAAATCTGCCGATTGAGAACATCATCTGGCGAAGAGTATGCACCCTTCATTTCGTTGTAAACGACACCATTAATTGTTAAATCGCTGTTCTCATCTTCCATCTCATAGTGCCAGCCCTCCTGCTCAAATATCTCACGATACTTGTAGATATTTGGATGGAAAACTGCATCCATATATACATCAATGAGGTTCATATAATCGTTGTCATTGGTGCTGGCAATTGGATATACAGTTTTGTCTGGATATGTAATGGCATTAAGGAAAGTATTAAGGCTTCCTTTTACCAACTCAACAAATGGGTCCTTAACAGGATATTTGTCTGAACCACAGAGAACTGTGTGCTCAACAATATGTGCTACACCAGTAGAATCCTTAGGTGGTGTTCTAAATCCTACATAAAAAACCTTGTTATCATCGTCATTTGAAATAAAACAAATTCTAGCCTTTGTCTTCTTGTGTTCAAAAATAAATCCGAGGGAATCCAGCCCCTCAAGCTTTTCTTCCTTTAATAATTCATATGCTTTGTTCATTAATTAGTATTACCCCTTCTAGTCCCTTCTAATGTTACTCAAAATTTTCCTATAAATCTTTCTTTATATGTACATCAAGCTGATTAAAGCAAATCTCGATACCAGCTTTATCAAATCTATTTTTAACTTCCTCTAATACTGCCCATTTTGTAGGCCAGAAGTATTCTGTCTCCACCCAAAAACGAAGTCCTATCTGAACTGCGCTATCACCAAGTTCAGAAACGAAAGTCTGAATTGGCTCTGATGTAATGATGTGGTCCTGCTTTTCAGCAATCTCCATCATAATCTCTTTTGCCTTTTTAATATCACTGTCATAGCTGATTCCAACTGTCTCATTAAACATTCTTCTTGTCATAGAAGTGCAGTTTGTCAGAGAAGCCGATGAAAGTGTACCATTTGGAATCTGAACCATACGGCCATCTATCATTTTAAGAGTAGTGTAGATGATATTAATCTTCTCTACTTTGCCTTCCTGACCTGTTGCATGCTCAATAATATAATCTCCAACTCTAAATGGGTGCATCAAAAGAATAAGCACGCCGCCTGCAAAATTAGAGAGCGCCCCCTGCAAGGCAAGACCGATGGTGACACCGAGACCTGCTACCGCTGCAGATATTGATGTAGTGGTAACTCCAAATAATCCTAATATGATAGTAATTAAGATAATGTAGAAAATCCATTTAAGAACTGATTCTAGAAATGTCTCAACTCCTGGATCAACATCACGAAGATTCATAGCCTTATGAAAAAGCTTTATGATTCCTTTGATGATTTGTGTACCTATTATAAAAACAATAAGCGCTAATACTGCGCACCAAAAGAAACTCCAAAATTTAGGAATTAAATTTTCTATCTGCTGCTGAAGAACACCTTTTTGAATATCTTCCACTAATTCCTCAGCTGTTACAGGGGTAGCTTCCAATAATAACATTTATTATTCCTCCCTACTTACAATCCGTAATATTATAGCACAATGCCATCAAAAAAACACCTTGTTACACTCTCAAGCCTTAGATATTACTCCGCTCAGCTGAAGAAAGCTTCGCTTGAGTAACACTAAGAGCTTGATAGTTACAAGGTGTTTTATAAAATTATTTCACTCTATATTTTATGGATGAATAATCCACTACGCAGTTTTGGCTCAAACCAGGTACTCTTAGGTGGCATTAATAGTCCTGCATCAGCCACATCAAACAGTTCCTGAATACTGGTTGGATACATAGCAAAAGCCACTTTGCAATCACTATTACAGCGACGTTCCAATTCCTCCAAGCCTCTTATACCACCGACAAAATCAATTCTGTCGTCTGTTTTAGGATCTGTGATGCCTAAAAGTGGCTCTAAAACAAGATTTTGAAGAAGAGATACATCAAGTCCTTCTACCGGGTCATCCACCATAAGCTCAGACTTAACCTTGCATAAATACCAGGTTCCCTCTAAAAGCATGCTCCACTGACCTTTTTTTCTTGGTCTGATTGGACAATCCGAAGTTTCTAAAATTTCTACGATTGAATCAAGCTCCTCTAAAAGCTCCTCTGGTGCAAGTCCATTTAAATCCTTTAAAACTCTGTTATAATCGTAAATCTTAAGTTCTTCATCTGGGAAGAGCACTGACAAAAAGAAATTAAAATCTTCTTTTCCTGTGTAATTAGGATTCTCAGCTCTGCGCTTTAATCCTACTTTCACAGCACTGGCTGCACGATGATGACCATCAGCAATGTAGATGCTGTCCATCTTATCAAAAGCTGTGGCAATCAAAGCCTTATCCATCATCCTATCAATAACCCAGCATCGATGTCTGATCCCATCTTCCGCTGTAAAATCATATACTGGCTGGCGGCTCTTTATCTTTGAAACTACTCCACTGATGGTAGAATCCGCCTTGTATGCCAAAAATATTGGTCCTGTCTGAGCGCTACAGGTATCCACGTGTCTGATTCTGTCCTGCTCTTTTTCCGCTCTTGTATTTTCATGTTTTTTAATTACAGAATTCTGATAATCATCAATAGATGAGCATGCGACAATTCCAGTCTGCGAGCGACCATCCATGGTGAGCTCATAAACATAATAAAAATCATCAGCATCCTGCATAAAGCGGCCATCACTAATCCACTGATTTAGCATATCTGCCGCCTTGTTATAAACAGCATCAGAATACATAGCTACATCCTCGGCAAACTGTGTTTCTGGTCTGTCGATTGAAAGAAATGAATTTGGCTGTTCCTTTACCTTCTCGTAAGCTTCTTTTCTGCTATAAACATCATAAGGAAGGGCTGCTATAACAGCAGCCTCTTCCTTAGTTGGACGTATAGCCTTAAATGGTAATATCGTCGCCATTTTTATTTAACCACCCTTACTTTTATTACTCCTTCTACCTTCTCGATTTCTGATACAACTGAATCGCTAAGCTTTGAGCCTAAATCAAGGAGTGTATACGCATAGTCGCCACGGCTCTTATTTGTCATATCTTCAACGTTAACATTGTCGTTACTAAGAATTGTAGTAAACGAAGCAATAAGACCGGCTTTATTCTTGTGAAGAATAGCCACACGAGACTCTGCAGAGCAGATTCCCATATCGCATTCTGGATAATTTACTGAATGAGTAATGTTTCCATTCTCCATGTAATCCATTACTTCCTTAACTGCCATAACGGCACAATTATCCTCAGCCTCCTCTGTAGAAGCGCCAAGGTGAGGTGTACAGATAACACCCTTCTTACCAGCAACAGTTGGATTTGCAAAGTCTGTTACGTAATGGCGAACCTTTCCTGCCTCGATGCCGTCAAGTACAGCTTTCTCATCAACAAGAAGATCACGGGCAAAGTTAAGAATAACAACACCCTTCTTCATCATCTGAACAGCCTCTTTATTAATCATGCCCTTTGTTGCATCAAGAAGTGGTACATGAACTGTAATGAAATCGCACTCTCTATAGATGTCCTCAACGTTAGTAACGTGCTTTACATTTCTAGAAAGATTCCAAGCTGCATTTACAGAAATGTATGGGTCATAACCAAGAACTTCCATACCAAGACGGTTAGCATCGTTAGCTACCTTTACACCAATTGCACCAAGTCCGATAACACCCAGCTTCTTTCCAGCAATCTCTGTACCAGCGAAAGCCTTCTTAGCCTTCTCTGCAGTCTTGCCAATGTTCTCATCATCCTTGTTATCAAGTACCCAGTTGATACCGCCAACAATATCACGGCTTGCAAGAAGCATTCCAGCAAAAACAAGCTCCTTAACACCATTTGCATTTGCACCAGGTGTATTGAAAACAACAATACCTTCCTCAGCGCACTTATCAAGTGGAATATTATTTACACCTGCACCAGCACGAGCAACACATGCAAGCTTGTCACCAAGCTCGATGTCATGCATAGCAGCTGAACGTACTAAGACTGCATCTGCGTCGCTGATGTTCTCAACCTTCTTATAGTCTGTAGAGAAGAGCTCTAAGCCCTTGTCAGAAATTGGATTTAAGCAATTAAAAGTAAACATTAGGCATTCTCCTCCTCAAACTTCTTCATAAACTCAACAAGCTTCTCAACACCTTCGATTGGCATTGCGTTGTAGATAGAAGCTCTCATACCGCCAACAGTTCTGTGTCCCTTAAGGTTTACAAATCCTGCTGCTGTAGCCTCCTTTACAAACTTAGCATCAAGCTCTTCGTTACCTGTAACAAAAGGAACATTCATAAGTGAACGGTCTTCCTTTCTAACAGTACCCTTGAAAAGCTTTGAAGAATCAAGGTAGTCATATAAAATCTTAGCCTTCTTCTCGTTAAGCTCCTTCATCGCTGTAAGTCCGCCATTCTTAAGAAGCCACTTGAACACCTTGCCGCAGATGTAGATATCATAGCATGGAGGTGTGTTGTAAAGGCTGTCGTTGTCTGCCTGTGTCTTATACTTAAGCATTGTAGGTGTGCCTGGAAGAACATCATCACGGATAAGATCCTCACGGATGATAACGATAACCATACCTGCTGGTCCTACATTCTTCTGAACACCACCATAGATGATGCCGTACTTTGTTACATCAACTGGCTCAGAAAGGAAGCATGAGCTAACGTCTGCTACCAAGTCCTTACCCTTTGTATTTGGAAGAGTTTTGAACTTTGTGCCGTAGATTGTATTGTTCTCACAGATATATACATAGTCCATATCATCTGTAATAGGAAGGTCCGAACAATCTGGAATATAGCTGAAGGTCTCATCTGCTGAGGATGCAAGCTCTACAGCCTCGCCGTACATCTTTGCTTCCTGAAATGCCTTCTTAGCCCACTGACCTGTGATAATATAACCAGCCTTCTTATTCTTCATAAGGTTCATAGGAATAGCTGCAAACTGTTGGCTGGCTCCACCCTGAAGGAAAAGAACTTTGTAATTGTCAGGAATGTTCATAAGCTTTCTGATGTCAGCTTCTGCATCTTTGATAATCTCATCAAAAACCTTGGAACGATGGCTCATCTCCATAACTGACATGCCACAGCCCTTATAATCAAGCATCTCATCTGCTGCTTCCTTAAGAACCTCCTCAGGCAATACTGCTGGTCCTGCACTAAAATTGAAAACTCTGCTCATTACAATAAATCTCCTTTCGTCGGCCTTCGGCCTCCTGATGTTCAAAATCTTCACTCCGTTCGATTTTAAACATCACTTTCTTTAAAGAACTCATTAATAGGTGCTCCCGGTGCTACCATTGGCCATACTTTGTCATCGCTGTCGATGATACAGTCAATAAGCACTGGCTTATCGGATCGAAGTGCCTCCGATAACGCCTGGGAGAATTCCTCCTGAGTTGTTACGCGTACGCCTGTGCATCCCATAGCCTCTGCAAGCTTGACATAATCTACCCCATCGTCAAGTACAGTTGCTGAATAATGTTTGTTGTAGAACAAAGTCTGCCACTGTCTAACCATTCCAAGTACATGATTGTTTACAACAATTTCTATAAGAGGCAACTTTTCTCTGCTTGCTGTTGCCAATTCGTTCATGTTCATTCTGAAGCAACCATCACCTGCAATGTTGATAACTGTCTTGTCAGGATTTCCTGTCTTAGCGCCGATTGCTGCACCAAGGCCATATCCCATTGTTCCAAGTCCACCTGATGTAAGAAGCTGATGTGGTTTCTTATATTTGTAGAACTGTGCTGCCCACATCTGGTGCTGACCGACCTCTGTAGCAATGATTGCATCACCCTTTGTCTGACGGTAAACCTCACTCACAAGGTATGGACCTGATAAGCCTTCCTTTGGAACCGTAAGAGGATACTTTTCTACAAGAGCCTTTGCGCTCTTCATCCATGACTCATGACTCTGCTGTTCAAGAATTTTATTAAGTCTTGAAAGAGTCTCTTTAACATCACCGATGATTGCATGGTCTGTCATGATATTTTTATTAATCTCAGCTGGATCTACATCAAACTGAAGAATCTTAGCCTTTGCTGCAAATTTTTCAGGATTTCCAAGAACTCTGTCTGAGAATCTTGTTCCAATAGCGATAAGCAAATCACAATCAGAAACGCTAAGATTCGATGCCTTTGTTCCATGCATGCCAAGCATTCCAAGGTATCTCTCATCTGTACCGTTGAAAGCACCTTTACCCATAAGTGTGTCGCAAACTGGTGCATCAACTAAGTCTACAAACTTCTTTAAATCCTTTGATGCGTTCGCAAGAACTGCACCACCACCTACGAAGATGACTGGTTTCTTAGATTTCTTAATAAGTTTTACTGCCTCATTTAAAGCCTTCTCTGTGATGTCTTTCTTAACTCGTCCTGCTGGAATTGGCTTCATTGGCATATATTCATATTTATTTGTAGGAGCTGTAACATCCTTTGGAACATCGATAAGTACAGGTCCTGGACGACCACTCTTTGCAATAAGGAATGCACGGCGGATTGTCTCAGCCAAATCACTGATGTCCTTAACGATGAAATTATGCTTTGTAATTGGCATGGTAATACCGGCAATATCAATCTCCTGGAAAGAATCCTTACCAAGAAGAGGTAATGTAACATTGCATGTAAGGGCAACAATTGGAACTGAATCCATGTGAGCTGTTGCAATACCTGTTACAAGGTTTGTTGCTCCAGGACCACTTGTTGCGAAACACACACCAACCTTACCTGTTGCTCTGGCATAACCATCTGCTGCGTGAGCAGCCCCCTGCTCATGGCTTGTAAGCACATGATGAATCTCATCCTTGTGCTTATAAAGCTCATCGTAAAGATTAAGGATTGCACCGCCTGGATAACCAAATACTGTGTCAACTCCCTGCTCTTTTAAACATTCTATAATTATTTCTGAACCACTTAATAACATTATTAAACCTCCGGTGTCTGTAAAATTGCACCTCTATTTCCTGAAGTAACCTGTGCAGCGTATCTTCTTAAATATCCTGTAGTAACACGAGGCTCGCGAGGCTGCCACTTAGCCTTACGTGCAGCAAGCTCTTCATCGCTAACCTTTAAAGTCATTGAATAGTTTGGAATATCGATTGCGATGATATCGCCTTCCTCTACAAGTGCGATTGGTCCGCCTACAGCTGCCTCTGGTGAAACGTGTCCGATGGAAGCACCACGGCTTGCACCTGAGAAACGCCCATCTGTAATAAGCGCAACTGATGAGCCAAGTCCCATACCTGCAATTGCTGATGTAGGATTAAGCATCTCTCTCATACCAGGGCCGCCCTTAGGTCCCTCGTAGCGGATGACTACAACATCACCTTCTACAATCTTTCCACCCTTGATTGCTGCGATTGCATCTTCCTCGCTATCGAATACTCTTGCTGGACCTTCGTGAACAAGCATCTCTGGAACAACTGCACTTCTCTTAACAACTGATCCGTCTGGTGCAAGGTTGCCCTTGAGGACTGCAAGTCCACCAGTCTTTGTATATGGGTTGTCCACAGGTCTGATAACCTCTGGATTTCTATTTACCGCATTTTTAATATTCTCACCAACAGTCTTGCCTGTAACTGTCATGCATTCTGTGTTGAGAAGTCCGATGTCAGCAAGCTCCTTCATAACAGCCCAAACACCGCCTGCCTCATTAAGGTCTTCCATGTAAGTAGGACCTGCTGGCGCAAGGTGACAAAGGTTTGGAGTCTTTTCTGAAATAGGATTTGCAAACTCAATATCAAAATCAAAGCCAATCTCGTGAGCAATTGCTGGGAGATGAAGCATTGAGTTTGTAGAACAACCAAGTGCCATATCTACTGTAAGAGCGTTAAGAACAGCTTCCTTTGTCATAATCTGACGAGCTGTGATGCCCTTGTTATACATATCCATAACAGCCATACCAGCATGCTTCGCAAGACGAATTCTCTCAGAGTAAACTGCTGGAATTGTGCCGTTTCCACGAAGTCCCATTCCAAGAGCCTCTGTAAGGCAGTTCATGGAATTTGCTGTGTACATACCTGAACAGCTTCCGCATGTAGGACATACATTCTCTACGAAGTTCTCTACCTCTTCCTCTGTCATGTTGCCTGCTGCATGTGCGCCAACAGCCTCAAACATAGAAGAAAGTGAACGCTTCTGACCGCCTACGTGACCTGCTAGCATAGGGCCGCCTGATACGAATACTGTTGGAAGATCAAGACGAGCTGCTGCCATAAGAAGTCCTGGTACGTTCTTGTCACAGTTTGGCACCATTACAAGTGCATCAAACTGATGAGCAAGTGCCATACACTCTGTAGAATCAGCAATCAAATCTCTTGTTACTAGGGAATATTTCATTCCGATATGTCCCATGGCAATACCATCACAAACTGCGATTGCTGGGAAAACTACTGGAACACCGCCTGCCTCGGCTACACCAAGCTTTACAGCATCCACGATTTTATCAATATTCATATGGCCTGGTACTATCTCGTTGTACGAAGATACAATACCAACCATAGGTTTTTTCATTTCTTCCTGAGTAAATCCTAATGCATTGAATAAGGATCTTGCTGGTGCCTGCTGCATACCAGCTCTGGCATTATCACTTCTCATTATTAAACTCCTCCAAATTTATAATCTTTCTACGATTAAATCTCCCATTTCTACGGTACCGACCTGTGTTACGCTGCTTCCATCGCGAGGCATAATGTCGATTGTGCGGTAGCCATCCTTCAGTACCTGCTTTACGGCTTTTTCGATGGCATCTGCTTCTGCATCCAAATCAAAGGAATAGCGAAGCATCATAGCTGCTGAAAGGATTGTAGCGATTGGATTTGCAATACCCTTTCCAGCAATATCTGGTGCACTTCCGCCTGATGGCTCGTAAAGACCAAACTTTGTATCATTTAATGAAGCTGATGAAAGCATCCCGATGGAACCGGTAACCATAGAAGCTTCATCGCTCAAAATATCTCCGAACATGTTCTCAGTAAGGATTACATCAAACTGGCGAGGATCCTTAACCAGCTGCATTGCACAATTATCAACAAGCATGTGCTCGTAGGTAACCTCAGGATAATCCTTTGCAACCTCTTCCACGATTTTGCGCCAGAGTCTTGAAGAATCAAGAACGTTTGCCTTATCCACTGAAGTAACCTTCTTGCGACGCTTCATTGCAATGTCAAAGCCACGCTTTGCAATGCGGCGAATCTCCGACTCGCTGTAAGTAAGGCTGTCACGTGCAACTAGCTGACCGTTCTCCTCTTTTGTGGAACGCTCTCCAAAATAAAGACCACCTGTAAGCTCACGCATAATCATCATGTCGAAGCCATCACCTATGATGTCATCTCTAAGTGGGCATGCTTCCTTTAATTCATCATATAAATATGCTGGACGAAGATTTGCGAAAAGATTTAGACTCTTGCGAAGCTTTAACAGACCTGCTTCTGGACGCTTGTCTGCTGGTAGCTTGTACCAAGGGCTGGTAGAAGTGTTTCCGCCGATAGAACCCATAAGAACCGCGTCACTTGCAAGGGCAGCCTTGATTGCATCATCAGTGAGAGGCTCACCACATGCATCAATTGAGCAACCGCCCATAAGAATTTCAGTGTACTTAAACTCATGTCCATATTTCGTTCCGATTGCATCGAGAACCTTCACCGCCTCAGTGACAATCTCTGGACCAATTCCGTCTCCTCTAATTACGCCTACATTGAAAGTCATGATAATATCCTTCCCTTATAAAAACCATTTTTAATAGTTTAATACAGTAAAGTGTGAAATTCAAGAACGAGAACCCCATTTTTACATCTTTGACAAATTAGCCTAAATACTTCTAAAATATATCAGAAGTGTTAGTAAACTTTACCACACTAAAGTGCTAAATATAAGGGAAATAATATGAGTTCAAAAGACAAAGTACTAGAATTTCTTGAAAATAATAAAGATAGTTACACCTCAGGTGAGGCAATTGCCACTAGCCTTGGGCTTTCTCGTAATGCCATCTGGAAAGCTATAAATGAGCTTAGAAAAGCTGGATATTCTATAGATGCTGTTAGCAATAAGGGCTATAAGCTTGCTGATAACAATGATATTTTGTCTTCTGCTGGGATTATTTCCTATTTAGATGATTCGTTTAAGGAAATTTATCAGGCTGAGCCTGAGATGATTCGTATATACGATAACACCACATCTACAAACAGATTAGCAAAAGAAGCTGCCATTGCTGGAGCTGAACATGGCACAGTTATCCTTGCCAAGGAACAGACCGCTGGCCGTGGCAGAAAGGATCACTCCTTCTATTCTCCTGAAGGCGGACTTTATATGAGCATCCTCTTAAAGCCTGAACATCTTTCTACTTTAGAACCAGATGCGATTACAACTTTGACAGGTAATGCTGTTTGTGATGCTATTGAAACCTTAGTAGGTGTACGTCCGAGAATCAAGCCAATCAATGATTTATTTATAGACGATAAGAAAATCTGCGGCATCCTCACAGAAGCTGGCACAGAATTTGAAACTGGCGATGTTCAGTGGATTGTCGTAGGAATCGGCATCAATTTTGATTCAGATATTTCTGCCTTTCCTGCAGACATCAAAAAAACTGCCACCAGCCTTTTTGCTCCTGGTAAAAATACCATAACAAAGAATCAGCTGGCAGCAGCGATAATTAATAAAATAGTTGTTATTTAAGCTTCGGAAGCTTCTTTCTTTTTAGCTTTCATATTCAAATATATAGCTGCAAAAATACCATAGAAAAACATGAAGAAACCTGCTCCGTGAGCTATACCGATGAAGTATTCTCTATGAGTAATATGATTCATTAACATTGCTAATACCCAACCAATAAATGCCATTACTTTGTATCCATTTTCTTTTGTCATTAATTCTTTCATTTTATTATTCTCCTTCTCTCTTATAATCCTAAAAAGTTTTTACATACAAATACAACTGCGAGACTTGCTACACCTGCTATCAATGCAGAAGCTATCGTTACAACTGTAGTCTGATATGGACGCTTCCCAATTTCCTGCTGTTTGGTTGCCTCATCAAGTGTTTTACCATTCATAAATGACACAATCTCTTTGTAAGTACTTACATCATTCTCTTTTTGAAGCGTTCCAAGCTTTATAGAGAAATACAATGTTCCTATAATAAGTAACCCCTCTGGAACCAATGACCATAGCCCAATTAATAAATACGCTGGACCGAATGTCAAAATCAAAATAAGTAAGCACATCAACATTGCTTTTCCGTAGAACTTCATTTGATTTACATCTTGTTCATTAATAATCTTTTGCATCTTTTCTACATCTCCTTTGACTAATTGATCAATAGAGACATCAAATAGAGTACTAAGTAAAAGTAAGCTTTGGATATCTGGATAACTCTTTTCATTTTCCCAATTAGAAATTGTCTGTCGTGATACAAACATCTTCTCTGCAAGTTCATCCTGATTCCAATTAAGTGAACTTCTGTAATCCTTAATTCTTTTTCCTAGTTCCATTTGTGTCCTCCCTGTTGTTGACTCAATAGTATTCAAAACAAGATGTTTACGCCATCAAAAGTCTTTTACATTGCCCAAAAATGGGGATGTAAAAGTTTTTTTACATCCCCGTTTTCACTAAATTGTAGATGATTTTGCAATGCAAGTAAAGAAAAACACTTTCTAGTACCTCATTATATTTCCTCACTACTAAGTTTGACTTGTTTCTTTAAATCCCTGCCAATAGAATCCTCCATCCTCTGCACTTCCTTTTCTACATATCTGTCTACAAAGCCTTCCTTAAAATATGCCTCGTCGGCTTTCCTTTCTCGATTGTCCTTGTCCGTATTAAAATTCTCCTTTTCTTCCTCAAGACTTTCAGTCAAAGTTTTTACCAAATCTTCCTCATCCTGAAGATCATGTTCTTTCTTCAAATGGCTAAATAATCTACCATCATGTAAAGCCTTGTCCGCCTCCAGTTGCTCTGTAAGACGTTTATACTCTCGCTCGTTTGCTTTCCTGTCTTCAATATACTTACTTAAAACATCTGCTCTTTCAAATTCGAATTCACTCAATCCTTCATAATGACCTGATACATAGTTCTCAACTTCACTGTCAAACCATTGTTGGTCTTTATTTGAAACAGTCTGGCCATTAGCTATCTTGCCAAGAATTTCATCCATTCTGGATACATATTCCCTATATGCATCTGAATCCTTATTAAAACTAATCGCTTTAGACTTCTCAGTGCCTTCTTTCGAAAAAGAAACAGAACATGCCTCTTGCCTTTTTTCTTCTCCAAGTGCAGACACACCATTATTTGAAACACCATCTTTTCTTGATGGTATAACAGTTTGATTTGTTAAATTTAGATTTGAAGCTTTTACATCCATATTGAATCTCCATAGAAACAGGCAGGTTCCATCTAAACTTTAATTATAATTCCTAGATATGAAAACTATATTATTTCGTTTTACTAGCTTTTACCGTCTGCGAAATCGCCTTTAAGGATTTCAAACCGCCCTTCTTGAAATCTGTGAGTGTCAATGCTCCTGCTGCTTCGAATATCGAGAATAGTTCTTCCACAAAATTATCCATCTCATCTTCTGTCATCTTTGCAATACTATCCTTTATCCATTTATCAGCCATAACAGCTGCCTTTGAAATATTTTCTACTGTAACAAGTGTCTTTCCTTCCACACACCATGTAGCAATATTGTGCTGTAAAACAGCAACTGCATTGCTTTTAACCACTATAGGCTCACATACTGGTGTCATAAGAAGCCCCACAATAGTTTCCTCAGGCACAATACTTATAATCTTTGGAAGTATATCCTTAATAGTTTTGCTGGATGCCACTTTATCCATAAATCCTGGGCCATCATTACTATAAACAGTAAGTATTCTTTGCTGAATGTCTTTATTACACTTAGCAGCAGCAAAAACTGAAAGATGTCCACCTTTGGAATGTCCACCAACACGAAGTAATCTATCATTGTCTTTCGCTATACGATTAATGTATTCTACAGCCTCCTTCTCAGCCTCTGTTTCCTTGATTGCCAGCATGAAATCTTCCTTCCAGCCTACTACCGTATCGTCTGTGCCTCTAAAACAGATATAGCTTGTGCCATCAGGAAGCAAAAATTCCATAGCTGCGAACTGAAGAGTACGGGAGGTATCAATCAGGTTAACATAATTTCTAATTCTCACATCTTTATAGCGATTCGTTTGAGAAATTGCTTTTAATGTAATTGGAGAATCCTTGAGAATTGAGCCATCTCGAAAGCTATCCTCATCATAAATCTTCTCAAAATAGATATCGCTTACTTCTTTTATACTCAAAACTTTTGGAGCATCACCATCAAAAATACTATCCATCTCAACATAAGAAACACAGGATAGTACAAGATTATCTACTACATTGAAACCATCCTGCCAGAACTCCAAATCACCACGCCAATTTATATAATCCTTTATTGTCCCCATAGTTAATCCTCCAATTTACCAACTGCGTTTTTCAAGTCTTAAACGCTCATGTTCAATTTCATCCATCAACACTTTTGCAGGAACAGGAGCTGTACTCTCGTCATACAGCAATTCTATAAGCTGATTTTGTTTTTCTATTAGGTTGTTTTTTATAAAACTGGTTGGTTCTAAGTTTTCCCTAAGTTGCTCTCTTCCAGCTTTAATGCTTGCATCCCACTCAGCTTTATTCTTTTCATACTGTTGGTTTAATTCGTCTATACGTTTTTCAGCCTCAATTCGGAACTTCTCTGTCTCCAAACGTATTTCTTCCATTCGAGCCTTAACCTTTTCTGTGCGATAGATTACGTCAGGATATGCATCGGCAAATCGACGGTAAAAGATTGATCTATTACTAAGTAGAAAACGTACATCCTTGCTTATGGCCTCTGTATTATCTGCTTCACTGGATTCAACTCCAATTTTTACAAGCTTTAATACAAAATGAGAAACACTATAATCAGCAAGAATAATAACAGAAAGACAGCCAGCAATTATTTCTTTACTAAATAGACTTAATTGTTCAAAGAAGCCATATAAAACCGGATTTACGATATGGATAATAGCAACACCGCCCAAACCAAACAGAATCAGATTTCCAATCCACACTCTTCCATTTAGATTCATTGGTTTCTGGCTATAATCCCACCATCTAGCATGAAATCGCATTTCCATAAAGTAACTGGCAAGATATTCAATCAAGCCACATACAATCAAAGATATAGCAAAGGTGGTTCCTATACCTCTCTCCACAGGGGTGAGCCCAGCTACCGTGAGCGTGATAAGTGCAGCCCCTGCGCCATAAATTGGAAGCCATGGACCAATGAGAAATCCTCGGTTTATAAATCGACCAAACTGTCGATATTTCAACGTGACCTCAATGCACCATCCCACAAATGAAAATGTAAAGAATACCAATATCAGGTTTATGAAAAACTCCATATGCTCCTCCTGTCAGAACTGAAAATAGCCCTGAGATTTTCCTCAGGGCTTAATATTATTCCTCTTCTTCAAAATCAAATTCTTTGAACAGATACTTTCTACAGAATAACAGTAATGCTATAGCCAAGACTCTAACAAGCATACTTAACGATTCTTCATGACCCGCAACTATGCCTCTTGCTATTGCAAATATCAATACTTCGATGATTGTATTCATAGAGTGCTTAACAAGCATTCTTACAAACTCTATTACAATAATAACGCTGAAAGCAGATACCAAAAGTGTTTCCATATAAGCCAATGCTTCTGTATCCGGTGAAATAAATGCAAAGGCATCAATAATCAGACGATAGCCGCCGTATACTATTCCAACCAGAAGTATCGCTGCCACCAGCTTTTCAAGAATATTCGGTAGCCTAATAATTGTTCGATTAAATTTCTTTTTCTTTTCTTCCATACTGTTCGTCCCTCTATTAATGATCTAATATATACGAACTCTTCGAAAAAATTATACACAACTAATATGAAAAATCTGCAAAGTATCCTATGGATATTTGTTCTACATATCAATTGCTATAGTATGCATGACATCACCAGAAATTTTAACCTCAGAATCAGCAAATAATCCTGTCACAAATGGCTTTAATAACTGATAGTATAAATCCCCATCAAGGCCTGCTTCCTCAAAGTAGCTGGAATGAAGATCCATTGTTCTTATGATTTCACAGCTTCCATCAGCGTACTGATTCACCATAGAGGCTCTATCGCAAGGCATACCATCTAGCAAGATTTCCTGTAGTCTAGCACATGCTTCCTCTGGGCTTTTTACACCTTCAATTTTCATTGATTCACCTACAGATTTAACAGTAGCTTCTATCTTTTCTAATCGCTCATAGTTTTCCCTTGCAATGGCAGAAACTACACCTGCAAATCTCTTCTCAGCTCCATCCACCATTCCAAATAAAGATGCATGGATATTACTTAAATCTACAACCTCTTCTATCGGCGGAAACTCCTGGATAACATAGTCATCCACATCAGCATTCCAACCTTCGACCTTGGATAAATCAGCAAGAGCATTTATAACCTGCTGCAGGGTTATAATCCTGTTATACATAAGTGAATGAATCGGTCCTAAAAATGCGCTCATATTTTCTAACTCCTTTGAAACTTGTTTTTGTTCATTGACAGCACTTTAAACCATAATTCAATCGCAAATAGTTGCAAATGCAACTCTTCCCATCGTATTATTTAGGTAGTATATAGATAGGCAGGTGGACGCTATGAATAATGAGATTAGTTATAAAGATGTTGAGCTTTTTGAAAATATTAAGGGCGCTGATTTAGACAAACTGTTAGTCTGCATCCGCTCTTTCAAAAAGGAGTTCAAAAAAGGGCAGACCATTTACATGGAAACTGACCATATTTCTTATGTAGGAATCGTTCTATATGGAAGTGTTCATATGATAAAGAATGATATTTGGGGTAATAACACTCTATTTACCTTCTTTGGTCCTGGCGAATTGTTTGGAGAAAGCTTTGCTGTTCAAAAAGACGTTTCTTCATCGGTGATATTTAAAGCTGCAGAGAATACAAAAGTCTTATTCCTTGCGGCCTCTAACATAATTCATTCATGCCCTAATGCCTGCGGATTTCATGCTCAGATTGCTACAAATCTGTTTCACCTACTGGGAACTAAAAATCAAAAGTTCCTTAATAAGATAGAAGTCCTATCAAAGGGAAGCATCCGTGAAAAGCTTTTAGCTTATATTTCGCAGCTGGCACAGGAGCAGAATTCTAAATATGTTAACTCCCCTCTTTCAAGAGTGGCTCTTGCAGAATATTTATCTGTAAATCGCAGTGCAATGATACGAGAGCTCTCAAAAATGAGGGATGATGGAATTATAGATTTTGATAAGGATACATTTATCGTAAAGGAAGGAAATCATGGAAAAGAGAATTGATAAAGCGAAGAATGTAGGAATGGGAATTGGTTCAAAGGTGAAGACTGCGCCCTTGAAGAGACAGGATGGAGCTGATGAACTGTATCTTGCTCTCAAGCAAATAGAGAATCATCCTCTTAACATATTTGCCCTTGAAAATGAAGCTATTTCGAAAGTTCTTATGGAACTTAGAGCTGCTATGGAAAGCCGTGAAAACTTAATCGAAGCTTTGGATAAGGCAAGAGAACTCGCTATCCACTATGCTGAAAAAGGCGACTTGCTCTACCCTCTTCTCAAGCTTAAATATCATTTTGTAGGTCCTACAGACATTATGTGGACAGTAGATGATGAAATTCGCGATGAAATGAAAGCACTCTCTAACAGTGCAAAGGATTTCCCTTCACTTTTAGAAGACAGTACTTGGAACGAAAGACTTGATGTAGTTGTCACAAAAGCCGAAGACATGCTCTACAAAGAAGAAAACATCATCTTCCCTCTTTGCGCTAAGAACTTCACGATGCAAGAATGGGCTGACATAGCAAGAGACTTTGATGACTACAAGCCTTGCCTCATTGGAAAGCATCCACTATGGGAGAAAGCTACCCCCAAAAAAAACGTTAAGGATTTACCTCAGACTGGGGATATGATTAATCTCCCATCAGGTCAGCTTACTCCATATCAACTAGATGCAATGCTTAACACCATTCCAATTGAGCTTACATTTGTTGATGAGAATGATGTTAATAAATACTTTAACGATGGCGATGATATGAAGCTTTTCAAGCGCCCTCTTACAGCCCTTGATAGAGAAGTTTATACCTGTCATCCTCCTAAATTTGAGCCTATGGTTCGCTCTATAATTGCTGATTTCAAGGCTGGCAATAGAGACTGTATTGATATCTGGAGCAGCCGTGATAACCAGCCTGTATTAATCAGATACATGGCAGTCCGCGACAAAGACCACAACTATGTGGGCACTCTAGAATGCGTCCAGCCTATGGGATTTGCTGAGAAGCATTTTAGTCACTAATCAATTGTTTTGCTTTACTGAGAGCCTCCTTTGGGTCACAGACGTAGTCTGGCTCAATAGGCTCTCCTTTTTTGCTTTGTTCTATTCTATGCCAGTTTTTATAGGAAATAGTCAATCCCAGCTTAGAATTTGGCAAAGAAAATCTAAGTATATCTCCGTAGGCATCAGGAAGATTTCCAGAGGCCTCACCGATAACAGTTCCTAAATTATTATCTGAAATCAGCATTGTAAAATCCATTGCCGCACTGTAAGTATAAACGTCTGTGAGCATATAGATATTTCCCGAAAAAGCATTTTCCTTCTTCTGAATATCTACATGGTAAGGTTCATTATGTATGAGAAAATTCCCGTATCTCACATCACTACTCCAGCTATCATAACCATCTATATCCAGATACTGTAAAAATGCTTCTGCCACATAGGAATTACCGCCACCGTTTCCGCGCAAATCAACAATTATATTATTGATTCCTTTCTCGTTAACCTGATCAAAAAAGCCCTTTAATGTGCTCTCATAATAATCATCATAGTTACATTCTTCCAAGGTAAATACAGCGGTACTGGTTCTCTCATCTATTTCATAGCTGACCCACTCATCATCCTCTTCTTCGGCACCTTTTACCTGTTCATATGGCACAAATGAATAGTGATAATCCTTTTTTCCTTCTTCTGTATCGTAGGTAAATCGTACTCCATCAGAAGTGTCCACACCAACCCATTCAAGACATGATTCATTCTCAATAAAATGATCTACGCATGCTCTGGCAAACTCTTTGCGCTCATACTGAAAGATTTCTAAATAATCATCTACAATCTTCTCTGTTGGAATACCATTTATTTCCGATGGCAGTCCAAGCTCCTTTAACTGTGTGAAATCATCAATGTAATATGCATCGTCATCCATGTAAGAAATTCTAGAATGTCCATCATAGAGCTGATGCATGATTCTGCCTATAATTCTCCACTCATCAATAACGGTGTAGGTATCCACACCATCATCAATGACTTGCTGTCTCTCGGTTTTATATGCATCTTCCACAGCGGCAACATTCTTGTTATCATCCTCAAGCCATGCAGGATGACGTTCTCTTAGTTTTTTAACAGTAAAATCTATGTCTTTCAACACCTGCTTTTCAGTAAGCTCTGATTCTACAGGCAAAGAGGCTATGAATTTCTTTGTTGTTCCACGATATGGATTAATGAATAGTTGATAACCCAAAAACAAAATAAGAGCTATTGATAATACCGAAATAGAAACAATTACAACTCTCTTGGCTACTTTTGATTTCATAACATCTCCTTTAGACTCACCTTGTTGTCCTAACTATTTGCCACACTTTTATTAGATTGTAGATGATTATACTTGGTAAGTAAAGGTTATCCTAGACAGTATCCCAACTCCTCAATGGTTTTCAAATCCTGCTCGACAGATATCCCTTTTACGGTAAGCATATTTCCTGTAATAGTCGCATTACTGCCACCCTTGAAACAAGAGATACCTGTGTCATCCAGGTAATCTCTTCCTGCTGCAAACCTAATAGAAGCTTTAGGAAGAATATATTTAAAGATAGCAACGATGCGACGAACCTCATCTTTGCTTAGTCGTTCCCTATCCTCCATAGGTGTGCCCTTTATAGGCTTTAACATATTGATAGGTACAGAGTCAGGCTGAATCTCCACAAGAGCAAATGCCATATCAATTCTATCTTCCCAAGTCTCGCCTATTCCAAAGATTCCACCGCTACATAGTTCAAGTCCTACTTCACGTACTAGCTTCATATATTCAATTTTTTCATCAGTTGTATGTGTGCTACAAACTTTCTTGAAATATTCTGGGCTAGTCTCGATATTGTTATGAACACGCTGAACACCAGCAGCCTTTAAAGCCAGCAAATCCTCTTTATCAATCAAGCCCAACGAAATGCAAGGTGCCATGTCAGTTTCTGCCACAATTCTTTTTACATTTTCACATATCTGTGCCACCTCAGCTTTGTTTAATCTTCTACCTGAAGATACCTGACAATAATGAGCAATTCCTTTTCCCGAATGAGCTCTTGCATCAGCGGCTACATATTCTGCATGCCTAACTTCAAAAGTATCAATATCAGCTTTTGAACAGCTGGACTGAGCACAGAATTTACAGTTTTCTGAGCATCTGCCACCCTTAACACTCATTATGGCGCACATATCAAATACATCACCATTAAAATATCTTCTAAGCTCATCCGCGCCGCTGCATAACTCTTCCAATGGAGCCTCAACAAGTTCAAGAGCCTCTTCCCTTGTAATACTTCCCCCATCAATAATTCTTTCTGTCAATTTTTTAATGTCCATAGTTAGTCTCCCTTCACAAGTAATCTATGTAAATGATAATTATAAAAAAATAATTGTCAACCCATTAAGATTTAAAGGTTGACAATTAACATCTACTCCATTATTATCATTATTGTTATTTCAATAAACTACTTAGGGGGACTAAATTATGGATAACACAAACATTACTACAAACTCAAAGCAGCTACTACCTACAAAGCGTTTGGTTTTATGCAGCTTATTCGCTGCAATTCTATGCATATCAGCTTACCTTAGCATTCCAACTCCACTACCTATGGCGCCAAAGATTACTATGATGAACTTTATGGTGTTCCTTATTGCACTTCTTTTTCCTGTAGGTGAATCATTCTTAATCAGCCTTGTATGGTTTCTTCTTGGTGTGGTAGGCTTACCAGTTTTCATTGGTGGCGGTAGCGGCATCGGATATTTGATTGCACCTTATGGTGCTTACACTTGGGCTTTTCCAATTGTTATGGTGGTTCTTCCACTTATTCGCGGCAAAAAATATAGCCGACTCTGGTACACTATGTGTGCCATCATCGGCGTTTTGATTATCGATATTATTGGAATGTTATGGCTCAAAGCAACAATGAGCTATGATTTAAAAACTGCGTTCCTCACAGGCTTTATTCCATTCATACCTCTAGATCTTGTAAAGGCTGTTGTGGTAGCACAAATCATTCCAGCATTCAGAAGGCTTTTTTAAGCCTTCTTTTTTTGCTATTTAATCTTCAGCCCTCTCAAATATTCCTTCTGTTCAGGAGTAATACGATAACTTTCAATGGACTTTTGGATTGCCTTATTGTGGCACCACTGGTCCAATTTTTTATTCTCGATAAAGGTAATGGTTGCATCGTACTGCTTTGCAAGGGCTGTAGCAAAATACCAGGCTATCATCATGTTTACATAGTATTCCTCGGAATGAACTGCCGCCACCTTCTCAGGATAAGATAAATCAAAATCTTCATCTAGAAAATGTTCCATTAGCATCTTTATGCCAAAGCGTATACTATAGGTGTCGCCTGACGCAATCCATTCATCAATTATCGGCAACAGCTCGGCTTTGTGCTTTTTGAAAATCTTCGGAGACATCTGATCGCAGGTGGCCCAGTTATTCACATAAGGCAGGAATTGCTGAAGCATTTCCACACATTTCTCATAGTCCTTCATCTCCGAAAGAATAAATGCATGAAGCTGATTCTCATCAAAATAATCGTGGGGCAACTGCTTCAAAAAATCATCTATATCAGGTCTCTTTGCAAGTGTCTTTGCAAGCTTTCGTAAATCCGGAGTCCTTACTCCAATGAAATACGACACATCTACTGTAGGAATAAGCTTGGACTGAAAATCCCTGTACTCTATATCCTGAAGCTTCAAAAGCTCCTCTTTGATTTCTTCTGTAATCATAGACTCCACCTATATTATTCTCACCAGATAAATGGTATTACTCGATATTTCACTTTTTCCATATACTCCCTGTATCCAGCTAATCCTTCAGCCAGTACCTGCTCTTCGTTTTTGATTCTCTTGCTAATAATTGGGATATAAACAAGCATAATCACGAATGAAATCACGGAGCCAAGTACCAATGGCATTGCAAGGAAAAGTAACACTGTGCTCATGTACATTGGATGGCGAACTATTCCATAAAGACCTGTGTCCACCACCTTTTGATTCTCCTGGACTTCTACGGTACGAGATAAATACTCATTCTCCCTGAGCACTTCAGCATATAAAATATATGCTAACAAAAATAACACCGCAAAAATGTAAGAAAACACATCCGGCAAAACTATCCATCTAAATCTAAAATTCAGACCTGCCACTACAAAAGCAGCAATAAACATTAGTCCACTAAGAAAAACTACAGTCTTCTGCTCCGACTGTTCTTCTTTTGCATTTAGTCTCTTCTTTAAAAGCTCGGGACACTTAAACATCATGACAAAGCCTGCAATAATCATTGGTATAAAAAGAATCCCCATTAGCAGCCATCCCTGCCAGTAATAGACTGTGCCTGCTGGAATAAATATAAACGCTGCCAGCAGAACAATACCACAAAAGACCTTTGTCAGTGCCTGAACAATTAGTTTCTTTTCCATACTCAACCCCCTTATGAAATTATCCCAAGTTTATAATCTTTGCAAAATCCACTCCCTCTGGATTTCTTGTAGCCATGAGCAGTGGACGTGTACCACGAATCTCTAAAATATAAGCCT
Source organism: Pseudobutyrivibrio sp. UC1225 (assembly GCF_900115215.1). Taxonomy (NCBI): domain Bacteria; kingdom Bacillati; phylum Bacillota; class Clostridia; order Lachnospirales; family Lachnospiraceae; genus Pseudobutyrivibrio; species Pseudobutyrivibrio sp. UC1225. Next base: position 204,128 of record NZ_FOVQ01000004.1, read on the forward strand.
TGGCTTTTTCCTGCTCTTCTTCATTCATTCCTTCAAAAGGCTCATCCAAAACAATGAAATCTGCGGGAACAAAAAGAGCCCTTACAATCTCTACAAATCTGCGCTCCACAGGTGTCAGCTCAGAAACTGGTATGGTCTGTCTTTCAGCTGGAATAAACTTTGATAGTTCCTCTATCGCTCTTCCCTTGCTGGCCCATCTATGAACCTTTTTAACGTTCCAGATGGCATTCTTTTTCATTACAAGATTTGCATCAGCCTGTGAAACATAGGCACTCTGGAGTGTAGGATATTTGTAGTCTCCCATTCTGTGAATCTGGCCACTGTCTGGCTTTTCAAGTCCCATGAAAATTTTAAGGATTGTAGATTTACCGCAGCCTGCTGGGCCTGTAAGGCAGTAGGCACGGCCCCACTCTACTGTGAGATTGTAGTTATCTAAGACCTGCGCTTCCCCGTAGGATTTGCAGATGTTTTCTAATATTATAGTCATAATTCCCCCAATAAAAAATGTGTCATCAGGTTAGATTGTACCCAATGACACATTTCTTTTCAATTCGTTTATGCGTTATTTGAAGAACTTCATTTCTTCATTAAGCTGTTCTGCGATATCCTTAAGATTTGCAGCTGAATCAGCAAGTGTACTGACTGTAGCTGAAAGCTCTTCAACAGAAGCACCAGTTGTCTCTGAAGAAGCTGCGTTCTCTTCAGAAATAGCTGAAAGTGAGGTCATAGCATTTGATACCAGTGAATTTGAGTCTACGCAGGTCTGTGCCTCATCTGAAATTCTGGCAACGCTTCGTACTGTATCCTCGATATCCTGAAGCATTCCCTGTACTGATTCGAAGGTCTTAGACAATGCCTTCTGCTGCTCTGCATTACCTTCCATAACCTGAGTAGCTGCATTAACTGCCTGCTCTGCTTCCTGCAGTAATGCATCCATCTCTGCTCTGATTTCTGAAGCAAGACTATCTGAATCATCAGCAAGCTTTCTGATTTCCTCAGCAACAACTGCAAATCCCTTACCCATCTCACCTGCTCTTGCTGCCTCGATAGAAGCATTAAGAGAAAGAAGATTTGTCTGGGATGCGATACCTGCAATTCCTTCAACTCGCTCGTTGATATTTGAAACAGCATTCTGTGTTGAAGAAATTCTTGTAGAAATCTCATCAATCTTTGTGGTCATCTCACCACTTGTATTCTGGAGAATATCAAGTGAAGCTGTAGATGCCTCTGATGCTGCCTTCATTCTCTTGGCAAGCTCTGTCATCTCCACTGTAGAATCCTGAACGCTTCCTACCGCATCTGTAATCTTGTTAGTTCCCTCTGCTGCTGACTGAATATCTTCAGACTGCTGCACTGCACCACTTGCAATATGCTGAACTGAAGAAGCAACTGTCTCTGTGGTTCTTGCAATCTGATCAGCCATCGTTGCAAGCTCATCTGAAGAATCAGCAACTGTATTAGAAGAATTCTTAATGTGTCCCACAATTGTGGACAGCTTCTCTATCAGACTGTTTGTATTATTAACAATCTCACCAAATTCGTCTTTGCGATTTGTGTACTTATCAATTTTTTCAAAAATACCATCAGCAAGCTTTGCTAATGTTGCATTAACTGCCACAATTGGAGTCGTGAAACTAAGTGCCTGTAAGTATGCTAAAACAGCAGCCACTACAAGCAAAACCACACCAAGGATGATATTTGTTATTGCTGATGCTCTTGCCTCTGCTGTTACTGCAGAAATAGCCAATGCATCACAGATAATGTATCCCGTGATTGGTTCCCTTACATAGGAAACATAGGTTGGTTCACCGCTGGCATTACTGATATAAGTATCACTTTCCAAATCAGAGGTTATGTATGGAGATGACGCAAAACTAACAGGCTCATCATCTACTGCTATGTCATAGAAAGCATGAGAAGCAAGAGTTCCCTCATAATCAACCAAAAATGCCTCTTCACCATCTTCACCCAAAATATCTCGGAATTTTGATAAATCAAAACTTCTATGTAAAACGCCAATAACAACACTGCCACTCACATCATAAACAGGAACAGCAATACAAACCGATCTCTTTCCTGTTGATGAACTGGTCATTACTGTAGATGTGGCGGTATTTCCCTTCATAGCATTTTTCCAGTAATCTCTCTGAGAAATATCTGCCAGTTCTCCTCCATCACTTCTAAGAATCATCTTTCCCGTTGCATCAGAAAGTGTAATGGCATTTCCATCATTGAAATAGGCATTAATTATATCCATCTGGTGTTTTAACTGAGCACCGTTTTTACCAGATTTAACATATTCAATTGTTCCTGGGGATGATGCCAGAGATTTCATAGATAATTCCGTCTCAGCGAATATTTTATTTATCTCGCTTTCGAGGAACCATGCAGACCAGGCAAGTGTGATTTTTGCATCCTCCTTTGCCTTTGTTGTGGTTCTGACATAATTTATAGTTGTAGCAGTGAGAAGTGGTAATGCAGCAAGCACTACCATTGTAATAATCAATTTGGTCTTAACACTAGAAAGAATGCTCTTTTTTTGCATATTTACCTCCACAAAAAAATACACTACCGACAGTTACCAACTCTCCCTAGAATTAAAGAATCGCATTCATACTTGAATTCTACCACCTTTGGCAACATTAATAGTGTATTTTCTATGTAGATTATAAAATAAGATTATGAACGGCCATGGATTAATTAAAATAATTATCCAAACCATCGGCTATCCCCTTTGCCACTAATTGCTGATAAGACTCTGTTGCAAGCTTAATTTCCTCGTCTTTATTTGATATATACCCCACCTCTATAATCGAAACTGGCACCTGACTCCAGTTGATTACAGGCATTGAATCGACCTCAATAACCTGTCGTTTTTCACAACCTGTGGAGGTCACCATACCATCTAAAACACAGTCAGCCAGCTTTCTGCTGCTTTCATAGAGATTTCCATTGTATGGATTATCTGTAGTCTGGCAAACAGCAGATGCACCATGTACAGTGCTGTCATCAGAGCCATCTGCATGAATCCTGATAAAAGCCTCTGCCTTTGCTTCATTGGCTATATTGGAGCGCTCACTATTGCTTATATTTACATCATTGGTAGTACGAGTCATAACGACGGTATACCCTCGATTCTCCAGCTCCTTCTGCACCTTAAGGGCAATATCAAGATTTAACTGATATTCTGTAATACCTGTATATTTTCCAACAGATCCATCATCCATCTTAGGCTTTTTCTTGGTGGCCTCAGGACCAATTGGCTCCTTTTTCATATCTGGAGTCTGCTGCTGACCTGCATCAATGCAAACTACATGTCCCGTTCCAGGGGTAACAACCTTAATTACAGGCTCAGTAGGTGTCTGTGTGTCCTCTTCCGTAGTCTCCTCCGCAATATCCGCAAGCGGCTCTGCCTCTGTTCTAAAATCAACAAAGTTTTTCATAAGCACCGCTATAAGACAAAATAATGTGTAAATAAGTGCTATGCAAATAATTCGCTTTGTTTTTCTCTTCATAAACACTCCCCGCCAATATCAAAAATGGGAGATGGCTTATCACCATCTCCCCTATATTATAACAAATATTTACGAATTATACTTGAACAAATGCAGGTGTATCTGCAGGAGCATCAAGAAGTTTTTTCAGCTCGTCATCAACCTTCAAAAGAGTGATTGAAAAGCCTTCCATATCGAGAGAGGTCATGTAATTTCCTACAAGAGTCTTGTGAATCTTGATGCCCTTTCCATCAAGAACTTCCTTCACATGCTTGTTTGCTACAAAGAGCTCCATTAAAGGTGTTCCGCCCATACCGTTTACCATAACAGCAACTTCGTCACCTGAATTGTAAATGCCCTCTGCAAAAATCTTATTAAGAAGCTTGTCTGCAATTTCATTTACTGTACCAATCTTCTCGCGGTTTACACCTGGCTCACCATGAATACCAATACCGATTTCGATTTCATCCTCTGCTAAATCAAAGCTAGGCTTTCCAGCTGCAGGAACGGTACAAGCATCAACAGCCATACCCATTGAGCGAACATTTGCGATAACCTTCTCTGCTACACGTTTAACATCAGCAAGGCTTCCGCCAGCCTCAGCGCATGCACCAGCAATCTTATGAACGAAAATTGTTCCTGCGATACCGCGACGTCCTGTTGTCCATGTACTATTTTCAACAGCCACATCATCAGCTGTGATAACCTGATCAACCTCAATGCCCTCGTCACGAGCCATATCAGCTGCCATCTCAAAGTTCATAACATCGCCTGTATAGTTCTTTATTACAAGAAGAACACCCTTGCCACCGTCTGCCGCCTTGATTGCCTCATAAACCTGATCAGGTGTAGGTGATGTAAATACAGCTCCAGCAATAGCGCCATCAAGCATTCCCTTGCCAACATATCCGCCATGTGCAGGCTCATGTCCACTACCGCCACCAGATACAAGCGCAACTTTACCTTTAGAGCCCCCTGCTCTTACAACAACATCAAAACCATCAAGTCTTTTGATGTACTGTGGATAAGCAGCAACCATACCTTCCAGCATTTCATCAACGATGTTATCAACCCCATTAATAAGTTTCTTCATAATAAAATTCCTCCTCCTAATTGGTCTCTCGCCTGTTACACTCTCAAGCTATCTGCACTTTTATGGTATTTTTTTTACGCCACGGCAGTCCTCCGCCGCTTTTAGGACAGCCTCCAGGTCGCTGCCCACCATAGCGCTCACTGCCGCTGCAATAGTGCCTTCAACAAGTGGAGCATCAGCCAGCTTTACATTAATGTCCTCGTCCTCCAAAAGCTCAATAGCAGTTTCAGAGCTCATTACCCCGCTTCCTAAGTCAGCTAAAACTACTACACCATCTCCGTCATTAGCCTGACGAATTGCTTCGGAAATACGAATTGCATCTGTGCCGATAGTTCCATCTTCCAAGCCCCCTGCAGCCACAATCCCCTTATGTTCTGCTGCAATCTCGGAAGTCAAATCAGTTAATCCCTCTGCAATCTTTGGGCTGTGGGATACTAAAACCAGTCCTACCATAACAAATCCCCCTATTTGTTATATCGTATTTACGTTATGCCTTTAAAAAATCTCTAATTGTTTCCAGTGTCATTGTAAGAGATGTGGCACCTGGGTCCTGATGACCGATACTGCGGTCTCCTAAATAACTGGCTCGTCCCTTAGTAGCTGCAATAGTCTTTGTGAATTCTATACCCTCATTAGCAGCTACGCAGGCATCGGTAAGTGCATCAGCAAGACTTGCTCCCCCAGCAAGCTTCTCTGATAAGACATCTGTTGCAGGCATAAGTGCATCAAGCATGGTCTTTTCCCCTTTTTCTGCGTGGCCACGCTTCTGGATTCCAGCAATAGCAGCTTCCATTGCAGCTTTGAAGTCGTCCCCATTGACCTCTGTTTTTCCTGCAAAGACCTTTGCTGCCTCCATGTAGGCTGTGCCATACAATGGACCTGATGCGCCACCAACAGTTGACAACAAAGTCATTCCTGTCTTCTTTAACGCATTTCCGATATCAGCATCCTCTGGATCAACTTTTTCGATAACCGCCTGAAATCCTCTGGCCATGTTTACTCCGTGGTCAGCATCTCCGATTTCTCTGTCTAAATCTGTAAGAAAATCTTTGTTTTCAATTATTTTCTCTGCGATTAACTTCAGGCAATCATAGACTCTGGTAGACATAAAAAATTCCCCCTTCTCCTTAGAATTTCGATACTTAAATTATACCAAAATTTAAGGAGATGGGAGAATATTTTTTGACAATTATTTTAAGTTGTGGCTCGCTTGTTAGCTACTAGCTATCTATACTTTAATGTAATATTGGTATCTACAGATACGTGTACGTGTGAACCAGATATGATTGGCATGGCAGGTGCAAGATGACCTACATCTGCATCCATCACGATAGGTACATTATATTTTCCAAGGATTCCTGTTACTGCGTTATATTGATCTAATCCCATCATCTCCTGCTTCCAAGCAGCTGCTGGACGACCAATAATAAAACCCTTCGTATTTACGAACCAGCCTGCTCTATCGAGATTCCATAGTGCACGCCTGATTGACATTACATTCAAATCACATGCTTCCAGGAACCAGACAACACCTTTATCTTTGTAGCGCTCATTGAAAGCTGCCACCTGATCATATTTAGTACCAACAAGATTTGCCAAACAATCAAGGCAACCTCCAGTGATAATTCCTTCAAATTCAGGGACTCTGTTGGTCTCTTCTGCTCCCATGAACAGTCTTAATTCTTTTTTTTCGGTGAGATTATACCCAACAAATGGGTGGTCCTCATCCTTAAGCGATTCAACTTCAAAGCTGGCATAGCCAGAAACTGATGTCTTCTTCCCTGTGAAAATATCTAATGCATCCTGCAACGCTGGCTCCAACTTTTCCATTCCAAAGGCGCCAATGCTTGGTCCATAAATTGCTGCAGTATCGCAAATTGTATTAAGTAAAAATGTAAAATTAGTGTTATCGGAATAGCCCATGTACCACTTTGGTTTTGCCTCTTTGATGGCGTCAAAATCCACATAATCCAAAGTCTCACACATAAGCTCTCCACCACCACAGGTGATAAGCATGTCATTATTTTCGCTACAGTAAAACTCAGTCAGCTCTTTCCCGCAATTTTCCGGCGATGAGCTAATTCCAACCCCATCACTTTTTCTACAATTAGGCCCTTCAATTAATTTATAGCCCATTTTCTCAAAACGCTTTTCAGCAGAATCAAGACAGCTTTTGTACGGCTCAAATGCACACCCAAAAGAAGGGGCAACAAGCCCAATTGTTCCACCACTGCGCAAGTAGGTTGGATATTTCATAATAATTATTCTCCTTTTATATATCTAGTAAAATTAAAGTGTCATGCTTATAGACATCAAAAGCTCCTGAACCTCTTCATCGGTAGGAGTTCCATCAAAGCAAAGTGCATAATCAATCAGCTGCTCAAATGCACTGTTTTGATTTGCCTTGTTAGGAAACAGTTCCTCGATAGGATCCTTCCATTTTCCAAGCATCTCATTTAAATCGGCAAGCTTTGGTGTCAAAACTTCTTTTTCTTTATTGGCCAGAAATTTTGCTAAGGCAGAGCTTTTGCCGCTGCTGGAAAAACCGCCAACCAAATCTCCCTCCTTTACATAGGCAGGGAAACTAAAGGTTCCCAGCTCTGGATGCCCAACAATATTGACTGGAATATTGGAATCCTTGCACATCATGGATATCTGAAGATTGATTTCCTCATCATCGGTATCTACCACAACCATCTTGCGGCCTTGTATATCTGCTGGGGTAAATTCCTCCTTTGTCATAACCGTAACCTTAGCACCAAAGTCCAGAAGAGCGTCAGATCTTTTCAACACCACATCACTACCGCCGATAACCAAACAATTTGCCCCTTTTAAATCAACAAACATTGGAAAAAAAGCCATAACTCCTCCTTTGTAAAAGCTCCCACTTAGGTGTATTCTACCCTAAAACAATGAAGTAATTGTTATGGCTTTTCAATATTTTAAAATATTCGAGCAAAATGCATTCTCTTATTTTCCATTATTACTCTAATACATAATCAAATGTGTTTCCTATCTGGCCTACGCCTATGCTGCCAAACTCGATACTTCCTCCATTTGCAATGCTTGCGTTCCAGTCAACCGGTGTGATTACATAATAATCACCACTTGTTGTGACCTTTACATTCCAGCTAGAATCGATGTTTACCTGATTCTTATTTACCTTTAATGTCCATCCGTTAACTGTGTTTCCTGTGGCATTAGAAATCTTATAGCTTACTTGATAGCCGCCTCCCCAGTTATTGATTGTATAACTAAGCTCTAATCCCTTAACTGCTGGCTGTGGAACTGGTGTTGGAACTGGTGTTGGCTGAGGTGTAACTGACTGCTCAGCTACCTTCTCAAATACCCATTCCTGATTTGGATTGCCATAATATAACCACTGACATACATTGGTGCCTTCAACTTTTTTGTGCTCATAAACATCAATGTAACGCACTTCATTAGAAGACTTTGTAGTAATAGTATAAACACCATTTGTCTTGGTATTCTTTAATAAGAACTTCTGAGCATCTCCTCCATATGCATTGTAAATACCAATATTTGCACCATCTTCAGCAGAACCATTTGCTACATCAAGCATGAAGTCACCAAGCTTAGATGTGAGGGTAATATATCCGTCATTTGTATTCCTAACATACCATTTTTGACCATCAAGGCCTCTTCCTGTTCCAATACAAACATTTGCACCAGCCTTAGCTGAATCACCTTCAACTGTAAGATACTTCTGTGAATTTGTATTCTTTAAATAATACCAGCCATCATCAATATGTGCTGTTGAATTCGTATTTACGTTTTGTCCAGATGGTGTAGGGGTTGGCGTTGGCTGTGGTGTAATCGTTGGTTGTGGTGTAAATGAACCAGGATTACCAAATGTCTCTGTAAATGCCTTTACAACCTCATCATAGGCTGGCTTTGCAACACCAATATTTGACCAGATAAGTGGCTTTTCATTTCTAATCCATGTCTCTGCATCTGATGGTCCCCACCATGTGATACATGAAATGTTTCCACCATTCTTTTTTGCGGCGTTAATATTTTTAAACAGGCGATATGCGTAATTGTTCAAATCATAATCGCCTTTGTTTGTGATATCAAGCTCTGTGATCTGCACTTCAAATCCTGCACGAAGGAATGAGTTAAGTGCATTTGTATAATAATCTACTGAAGGAAAGCCTGTTCCAAGATGTGACTGCATGCCTACACCTGCACAAACCTTCTTCCCCTGATTGATGTAGTTTACTAATTTTATCACATCATTGACTTCCATGTATGTATTGTAGTCGTTGTAGAAAAGCTTAACTGAATTTGTAAGCTTGTACTGCTCAAGTACCTGATATGCGTAATTAAAAGCTTTCTTTACATATACTGCGTTTGTCTTGTTGCTTCCGTAAACAGCTTCCCAACCAGAATTCTGAGCATGAAGTGTCTCATTGCACACATCCCAATATACCAGTGTGCTACCGTATTTGCCTGAATAGAAATGTCCCATTACAGACTTAACATAAAACTCAAGACGAGCATCCATAGTAGCTGTATTTACAAATCTGCCATTTCCTGAATAATTCTCTCTGAATAGCCAGGTTGGGGTCTGTGAATGCCATACAAGAGTATGACCTCTCATCTTAAGACCATTCTCATAGCAAATTTTTACTGCTTCATCAACTGTTCTAAAATCAATTTTTGGGACATAACGCTCTTTGTAATTTGAAGGAATATAGTAACCAAGACGCTTTGCTTCATCAACCGAAATAAGAGTTGCCTGTCTGCTTCCCAAAAGGTAATCAGGCTTCATTTCATTACCAAGTGTTACTATATTGGAATCCTTTTTGATTGCATTTACAATTCTTGAATCCCTAAGCATGTGTGTATGCACACAGTTTCCAGAATACCCATATTTTGCTCCATAGGTCTCCATTAAATTGTAGCTGGCAGCGTTGGCATCTACCTTAGATACCATAAAAAATGTGCTGAAAACTAAGGCAAGTGCCAGTACTCTTGCCATCAGTTTTCTGATTTTGAATTTTTTCATACATCTTCTCCTTTTGTGAATTGTTGCCATACTTAATGCATATTCGGACTTTTTCGCCGCAGATGTCCGATATTACGCATTATTATATTGTTCGTGCAATTATATTCTAACAACTCCCCAAAAGTTGCTCTTATCAAAAATTGCTTTTGAATGCCTAAAAGTTGCTATCGCTTTTTTATAATTAAAATATTCGAGCAATATGCATTAACCAAATTTAAGGGATTAAGTATTCCTCCTGCGTTTCTAACAAAGGTCTCGTACTCATCATAATTAACATAATATTTTGATCCCCAGGAAGATATCTCCACCCATCTTTCCAGGTATCCATTATTCTCTCGCTCGATGATTCCTGTCACAGTAACATAGTGACTATTCACATCATCATATTTATGCTCTTTGGCTTGTTCATCAAAATATGTATCTTTGAATTTTCCATCAATATATTTATAAAACTGAATCCTATGAGAAGGCTTTAGATTATAAAATGCCCAAATTACCGGCATATCTTCTAATAATGCAGCTTTCATTTTGTTATACAATGAACTCACGCCTTCGCGTCCTCTCCAGCTAGCTTTTACATTTATATTAACAGACTTGCATTTTCGCTGAATATAGGATGACATTTGCCACGGCAAAACGCCCACCCCCAGATTCAAAAGAATCTTTGAGGTGGGATACATATCAAGATAATCCTGAACCAAAGTCATAAAATCATCTTTGGAAATCTGATTTACCTGTGCAATATAAAGATAAGAATTTATAGCAGCAACGATTCCGCAACCATATTTACTAATCTTGGGACGATAGGTTTCCGAAAAAAATTCCTGCCGCCCGCCAAACAACCTAAAAAAGCCATCATTTACTGATACAAATTTATCTTTTATTCCTATCCGAATTGCTGGTAGATTGTCCATATACATCATCCAATGATAAATAATCTTTTCTTAGTCACAAAAAACTGATTTCTTGTTGCCTTTTCTCATTTGCCAGGTAAGAATTCCAGATGAAATAAACAGCTAAACTCCCTAATCTAATATACTATAGAATGAATCAATATTCTGCTCAGGTAGTGTGACTGGGTCCCAACCCTGATCCTGATAAGCCTTGATATTTAGGTCGTTAGCAAAAACATAGTTTGAAATAATCTGTGCTCTTACCTTCTCTCTAGCATCATCATCACTAGAGACCTTTTCAAAATCATCAAAATGCTCGCCAAAAATTTCCTTAGCAGAATCAAGATAATTACTACCATCTTCAACTATATCCATGCTTGTCACTGAATATCCTTCATCAGTAGTTTTCATATGAATGCAGCCAGGATATGAACCCCCTGAAACACACTCAAGTGTATCTCCCTTCAAATCATAATTCATGTACCAGAAATCACCATATACCTTGATATCTTCTTTATTGCTCTCATCCTGATAAATAATATTGACGATTGGAATAGCAACATCTGCCGAATCATAATTTGCTGCAAACTCATCATTTATATATTTATACAATACACTATAAAACAACTCTGGACCTGGATATTCATATGCTGGAATTTTTGCACTTTCAGATGTGCTGTTATCAGCTTCTTCTGAAGCTTCCTCGGATGCCTCAGTCTCATTTGTTTCAGTTTGAGATGCAGTTTCCTGCTCAGACTTTTCACTCTGTGCCCCACAACCAACTAATCCCGTCACCAATGCACCTGCCATAACCAATGCCAATATTTTTCTTACTCTACACATTTTAAGCCCCCATTTTTTTCATCTTTCAATGCCTTATACACTGCTTATATAATATCATAATTTAAATCACAATAGTGTCACTGTGCCGCTTATTCCTTAGAGATATTCTGCTATTTTTGCTGCTACCACTTTAATATTCAAAGGTGCTTCTTCGTATTTAGATCTAATCATTTCACCGTTCACTGTCTCATATTGAACCTTCATAGGAATACTATTTTTATTTACTTCATAGGATTTTTTCCATTCATATATGTACTGCTCTATAGGCATTTGTATTGGCTGAACTATATTTTTTCGGCCTTCGCATAAACATCTATAGGTATCCTCAACACTATTTTCATTGTATCTCGATATTAAATTATTAAGAATTTTTTGCTGATTTTTAAGTACTCTTTGAATATTCAATTCATAATCCAACTGAGCGCGATTTTCGGCCAAATGTCTTTCAGACTTCTTTAAATATCGTGATTGTTTATCCTCAGACGTTTTCAAATAATATTGATATGTCATTCCTTTCTTAATAGCTCTGAGATTACTTGGCGGAACATTTCTTAAATTTGCCAAATTCCTTTCATTTTTTTCCAGAGCTTTATTTACTTTGCTCAATTCTTCCTGCGCAATTGCTACTAGGCTTTTCATAATTATTGACTCCTAACTAATTTTTTCTGAACAAATAAATCCGTTTTCACACTTGCATACTGCATTTTCCTTGCAGACTGCATACTTTTTGGCCTTTTCTGCCTTTTGGTATGTAGAAAGTGTTCTACCAATAATTTGTCCTTAATTGTTATGACCCATAATATTTAATTCAACCCAACCTGGAATGATAAAAGAAAACTAAAGAAATAATATCTATAGAATTATCATTTTGAGTAATCTAGGCTCCTATATTGCACCTATATAGTCATCGCCTAAATCAATAGTTGACATTGTAGCACATAGATTAATTAAAAAAAAGTTTTATATTTAAAATATAATGCTAAAAAATACGATAATAAAAAAGCACCTCATGTCAAAAACATAAGATGCTCAAAATAAATCTATTAATTTTAAAAATGAAAAGCCTATAAAAGCTAGCTTTTGCCAGGCAACATTTCCTGAAAGAAAATGTTGCGCCATGTCCGGTTTACAATACAACTAATTCTTAAATGAATGAATAGGGGCAGGAATACGACCCTTACGATTAATAAAGTCTGCGCAAGAGAACTTATTAACAGGCATGATTGGTGCATATCCAAATAATCCACCAAACTCTACTGTGTCGCCAACACCCTTACCTATAACTGGGATAAGACGGGCTGCTGTAGTCTTCTGGTTAACCATACCAAGTGCCATCTCATCTGCAATCATACCAGAAATTGTAGTAGCAGGTGTATCTCCTGGAATAGCAATCATATCAAGTCCTACTGAGCAAACACATGTCATAGCCTCAAGCTTTTCAAGAGTGATTGCACCAGCCTCAACAGAATTAATCATACCCTGATCCTCTGATACAGGAATGAAGGCTCCTGAAAGTCCACCTACGTAAGAGCTTGCCATAACGCCGCCCTTCTTAACCTGATCATTGAGCATTGCAAGAGCTGCGGTGGTACCTGGAGCACCAGCGTACTCAAGACCAATCTCGCAAAGAATATCTGCAACCGAATCTCCAATAGCTGGAGTAGGTGCAAGTGATAAATCAATAATACCAAATGGAATGCCAAGACGCTTAGAAGCCTCCTGTGCAACAAGCTGACCTACACGTGTAACCTTGAAGGCTGTCTTCTTGATTGTCTCACAGAGAACCTCGAAGCTCTCGCCACGAACCTGCTCAAGTGCCTTCTTAACAACACCAGGACCAGATACACCAACATTGATAATAGCATCTGCCTCGGTAACACCGTGGAAGGCACCAGCCATGAATGGATTGTCGTCTGGAGCATTACAGAATACTACAAGCTTCATGCAGTCAACAGAATCTCTATCCTTTGAACGATCTGCCACCTGAAGAAGGATATCACCCATAAGGCGAACAGCATCCATATTGATACCTGTCTTTGTAGAAGCTAAATTTACTGAACTACAAACTCTCTGTGTCTCGCAAAGAGCCTGTGGAATAGAACGAATAAGCATCTCATCTGCTGTAGTCATTCCCTTAGAAACAAGAGCTGAATAACCACCAATAAGATTAGCGCCAACAGCCTCTGCTGCCTTATCAAGTGTATGAGCCAAAGTAACGAAATCCTCTGGCTTCTTGCATGCAGCGCCACCAATAAGCGCGATAGGTGTAACAGAAATACGGCGGTTTACAATAGGAATGCCATAGTCTCTTTCAATTTCCTTTGCAACCTTATCTAAATCCTTCGCAACTGTAGTGATACGATTATATACGTTTTCATTAACCTTCTTTAAATCTGAGTCAATGCACTCAAGAAGGCTGATACCAATAGTGATTGTGCGGACGTCAAGTGTCTGCTCCTCCACCATCTTGTTAGTTTCGATTACTTCACGTAAATTTACCATATATCCTCCTTTATACGGGAAAGCAGCACCCATGCAAATTGCCTTCGGCAATGGGTGCGCTGTGATAAACAGGTTCTCCCCCTTCGGGGTCCCCCCTATTTATATTCTGTGCATCTTCTCAAAAATCTCTTCTTTTTGAGCCTTTACCTGAACACCAATCTCATCTCCAAGGCTCTCTAAATCCTTCTGAATTTCTCCAAAATTCTTTGTTGCCTTTTCGATATCTACAATCATCATCATGTTGAAGAATCCTTGAACAATAGTCTGTGTAATATCTAAGACATTTACCCCGCTCCCTGCTAAATAAGTGCAGATACGAGCAATAATACCAACTGTGTCTTTACCAACTACGGTAATAATAACTTTGTTTTCCATAAGAATTCTCCTTTTCTATTCCGCTAGTTACAGTAACAGTCCTTAGTGTTTCTTCATTCAGTTATAGAATGCTTCATTCAGAAACCTAAGAGATTGTTACTTACTAGCTCAATTAAATAATTATTCTTTCTGAGACGTCACTACGTGACGCGACAGTTATATCGAAATCACTCGCATTGTATGGAGTGCTTTCATCCATGTTAACCTCCAGACGCACGGTCTCATAAGCCAGGTCTGGATAATTGTTTTCATTACTAAGATGCCCTAAGAAAACATGCTTAATATTGTCATTAAGTATTGAGCTTAAAAGCTTTCCACTGGCCTCATTAGAAAGATGTCCATAATTTCCTAAAATACGCTGCTTAAGTGGATAAGGATAGGAACCAACCTCCAACATATGGATATCGTGGTTTGCCTCAAGCAAAAGAGCATCCAAATTTGTTAAATTATCAACAATATAGCCATCATAATAACCTAAGTCAGTACATACTGCAACCTTAGAATTAGCATTTTCTATACGATATGCAACTGGGTCTGCAGCATCATGGCTGATATGAAATGGGTGAATATTAAGACTACCTATAGAGAAATCCTCATCGGGCTTGATGACATGAAAAAGTGTGTCATCAATGGCCCCAAGGCTTTTCATAGAACGTATTGCTCTGATTGTAGGTGCCGTAGCGTAAATCGGAATATGGTATTTACGAGAGATTACTCCAAGTCCAGACACGTGATCTGAATGTTCGTGAGTTACCAGCAGGCCAGCCATATCGGCGGTGGTGTAATCATATTTGTTCATCCCCGCCTCTATGCGCTTTCCTGAAATACCTGCATCGATCATTACATGTGTGCTGTCATCTCCAACACAGATGCAATTGCCGCTGCTACCACTTGCAATACTAAAAAAATCCATTATAAATAAAATCTTCTTTCTATTTTTACTTGTCGCACCATTGTGTCGTCGGCCTAAAGGCCTCCTGGCACTCTAAACCTTCGCTTAGGCTCGGTTTAAAGCGCCATTATCCCAATATACTTCAATCTCGTCATTCTCATGAAGCTCATCTGAATAGCCGCACTTATGTCCATTAATCTTTGTGATGAGTGGACGTCCATTGCTTTCGTTCGGATCGAAGTTGATTACATTATAAATATCTACAAATATATAATCCTTCTTTCCGCAAAGCACTCTCTTCTTTCCATTGATGGTGATTGGAAGCTCTGTTGCCTCATCCTTCATCTTAGTGTGAACATCAGTGATATTCTCAGGTGCAACATCAATATCATAATCCTCTGGCATACCTTCATCATCCTCGGCAAGATAATCTCCTGCATAGGCTACCGGTGTAGTGGTAGTCCAATCAATAACGAAATTTTCATATACCAATGAGTCAAGGCTGGATGGACGATGATTAACGAGAATCTCGTAGCGATCATCGATAGTCACATCCATAAACTCTGCCAACTGACCAACTGTATAGAATGGGCGTGTTTCAATAACATCTCCATCCTTAACTGAATATGTTGATGGCTCCATAGAACCATTAACTTCAACAAACTTAGGGCACTTAACTCTGTGTCCACATACTGTGAAATACAGATACTCTGTAGTGAATTCCTCCAAATCAGCGATGGTGCCATTTCCACCTGCGCCAACTGTAGAAGGAACGAACTCAACATCACAGTTGAACTCCAGAGGAGTATTAATTCCTACTGGCTTTCCATTCATTTTAACAACTGCAGATTCACCCTCGACACCGCGAATCATACGTGAAACACCATTGACCGTGAAATTGATTTCCTTACCACGGCGTGGGAACAACTGCTCAGCAGAGAAACCTGCCTGCATAGCAGCGTCCACAATTGTAAGCTGTCCATTATCGTAAAGCTTCATCATCTCTCCATTAAAGTGAATCATGATGAAGTTGTTCTTTGTCTCATAGTAATTCAGGCAGATACCAATTGGAGTAACGAGAAGTGAATCCTTCTTAATATCCTCCTGCTCGAAGATGACATTCTTCATGACTTCCTCGCCACGAAGAGCAACACGCTCGTCAACAATCTTTAAATCATTGGCAAGTGCCTCGGTGAAGCCATGAATCTTTCCGCCTCCACCAACAACGAAAGCTGCTGAAACAGATTTGTCGCCATTGAGCTCCTTAATCTTTGAAGCAACCTCGCTGGCAATCTTTTCCATAATTGGATTAGTGAGCTTATATACTTCCTCAGATTTGATGGTGTGGCTGATGCCCATAATATCTTCGTAGGTGATATCTCCACCTTCTGTAGAAGCTCTCTTAATCTGCTCTGCAGTAGCAAAATCAACTAAATATTCATGAACCAGAACCTCAGTAAGCTCATCACCGGCCATAGGAATCATGCCGTATGCAATGATACTGCCATCTTTTGTGACACAGATATCAGAGGTACCTGCGCCAACATCAACAAGGGCGATATTAAGCATTCTAAAATTCTGTGGAATAGCAACATTAATAGCTGCGATAGGCTCCAATGTAAGATTAGCAACTGTAAGACCAGCTTTGCCAACAGCAGCATAAAGTCCATCTACAACATCCTCGGGAAGGAAGGTAACGATGATATCCTCTCCGATAACATCTGCCTTGTGATCCTCAAGAGATGAGAATGGATCTCCATTAAGATAATATCTAACTGTAGAATAACCTACACAGAAGAACTTGTATTTACTGTCCTCGGCACCACCTTTGATTTCCTTACCAGCCTGCTCGATTCCAAGCATATCAAGTGTATGTAAATCCTCGCCTGAAACTACAGTCTCCTCTGGATATTCCAAATCCACATGTGTAGTAATAGTACGAAGCACACGACCAGCGGCAGCTATACAAACCTCTGTAAGAGTGAGGCCTGTCATGCTTTCAAGCTCCTTTTTAACCTCGTCGCAGGTAGCTCCAACTCGACCTATATCGTGAATCTGTCCGTCCAGCATGGCACGAGTATCGTGTTCACGTAATGTCTGAGCAATAACGTGAAACTCCCCATCCTCAAGATAGCCAACTGTACCGATGACATTTCTTGTACCAATATCCAAGCCAAAAACAATGTCCTTCTTTTCCATAGTAAAAATCCCCTTCAGCATTTTTTAATCTATCTAAGTAATGCCTTTAGCTGAGCAAGTGTCCCCTCTTTGCTGCCGCTATTATCTATGACTTTGTCACAGTGCTCTCTAAAACTCTCGTCAGAACGCTGTACTTTAAAGGTATTTTCAATGCGTTCTTTAGAGTAACCCCTGGATTCCATGAGCCTGATTTCGCGAACCTCAGGGCTGGCATAAATATACCACATCTCATCCACAAGTTTACCATATCCACATTCTATTAACAATGCAGCTTCTAAGAAAAAATACTCTATATTGTGCTTTTCTTTTTCCTCTTCTACCTGATTTAGTACTTCTTTTTCCACAGCAGGATGAACGATGGAGTTTACTCCACTTAGAAGATCATCATCTGCGAACATGTACTTTGCCATAAGAGGTCTGTCAATTTCTCCGGACTCGTCCAAAATAGAGGTAGGCCAGTTTAAAGCCACTACCTCATCAAAACACTTATGACCACTTGTCATAAGCTGTGCTGCCACCTCGTCGGCAAGCACTACTTTGCAATTAAAATTTTCTTTTAATAAAGAGAGCACCGTGCTTTTGCCAGCGCCGATGCCCCCTGTAATTCCTATAAATTTCATATATTACTCGTCAAAAATATCATCATTTGATGATGGTGTATTATTTAATGTATCTGTGTTCTCAAATGTTGGCGCACTTGAAGTGTAGTCTGCCTCGAAAGATGCTGACTGGAATGTTGGACCTTCTACTGACTCTGGCATATGAACTCTCTTGAGATAATCATAAGCTCCAGCCTTTGCAAGATTCATATAAGGCTCAACATAAAAGATTGCTAAAATGAACAAAGTGAACATTGAAAGGATAATCCATCCGATGAAAGAAAGGTCTAATACGAAAAGACTCCACTTATTTCCCTTTGTCATCTTCTTTGTCATTTCAAAGCACTCTTTAACTGTAAACTCTGGCTTATCAATGAGAAGATATGGAATCATACTATACTGATATGCCTTAACAAATGCAAAAACTATACCAACTATATAAAGAATTACTCCAAGAACAAGTAATAGCACACCTACTCCTGAATCAACAAAAAGGAATCCAGCTCCCAGACCAACAAGAATTGCTCCTGGAAGGCAGAAAAGCATTGTCCAAAGACATACATACAATGTCATAAGGAACATGCCACCAACGTTGTGCCAATACTGACCATTCTTAAATCCATCAAAGAATGTACTAAAGTCTGCTCGTGATCCGCTGTAAAACTTATAGTAGAAGTATACCTGACCAACTGCAATAACATTAAGGACAAAGATTGATAAAAGAATTGTAACAGTATCTGTAGCAACTGTTGTCCCCATGCTTGCTGTTAATGCTGCTTCGGCTGTTGTCAGCGAAGATGTACCTGCTGCTCCTGCCATTGACATAATTGACTTAGCACTTACGATAGACAGTACAATTACCAACAGCAGTCCCAATAAAAATGGATAACCTACTACTGGCCAGTAATTAGCTGATAAAGCAGCTCTGGCATTTGCTTTGATTTGTTTTCTTGGAAACATTTTCAATATCCTCCTAATACAATGATGCTTATACTCTCCCTATTAAAATATATATAAATTCCATGGAAGACGGGAAAGCACTTAGTGTGCTTCAGCCCATGTCTTTCCAGAATTCATATCAATTTCTAAGTCCACAGCAAGCTTAGCTGCATTCTCCATCTCCTCAGCAATAAGCTTTTCAACCTGTGTGCGTTCTGACTCAAGTGCCTCTACCAAAAGCTCATCGTGAACCTGAAGAAGAAGCTTTGACTTAAGTCCCTCCTTGAGGAGTCTGTCGTGGACATTTACCATTGCAATCTTAATAATATCTGCTGCTGTTCCCTGAATAGGTGAATTCATGGCTACTCTCTCACCAAACTGGCGGGTCATAAAGTTTGATGACGAAAGTTCTGGAATAGGACGACGTCTACCATACATGGTAGTAACATATCCCTTTTCCTTACCATCAGATTTAAGCCCCTCCAAAAATTCATGCATCTTTGGATAAGCCACGAAGTAGTTATCAATATACTCCTGAGCTTCCTTTCGTCCTACACCAATATCCTTTGCAAGACCAAAGGCACTGATACCATAAACGATACCAAAGTTAACAGCCTTTGCTCTGCGGCGCTGGAGATCTGTAACCTCATCAAATGGTGTGTTAAACACAAGTGATGCTGTAGAACGGTGAATATCCTGTCCGGCCTTAAAGGCGCCAATCAGATTTTCATCGCCAGACATATGTGCAAGTACTCTAAGCTCAATCTGAGAATAATCGGCATCAAGGAATATACAGCCATCCTTTGGGTAAAATACCTTTCTGATTTCTCTACCAAGCTCCATTCTGATAGGAATGTTCTGAAGATTTGGCTCAGTAGAACTGATACGTCCTGTAGCAGTAACTGTCTGCATGAAGGTAGAGCGGATTCTTCCATCGGAATCAACACAGGCTGCCAAGCCATCAGCATAAGTACTCTTAAGCTTTGCCAACTGTCTATACTCTAATATATCACATATTATAGGATTTGTGGCTGAAAGTTCCTCTAAGACATCAGCCGCTGTAGAATAACCTGTCTTAGTCTTCTTTCCACCCTCTATTCCCATTTTTTCAAAAAGTATTACGCCAAGTTGCTTTGGAGAATTGATATTAAACTCCTCTCCAGCCTGAGAATAAATGCTCTGCTCTAATTCGTTTATACGAACTGAAAGACGATTGCCATATTCAGCGAGTGCTTCTTTGTCCATGGCAATGCCCTGAAGCTCCATATCAAAAAGAGTGTACACAAGGGGCATCTCGATATTCTCATAAATATCAAGCATTCCCTCCTCTTTAATCTGTGCAATAACCTTTTCGAAAGCCGCAAATGCAACATAGGCATTGTAGCAAGCATATGTAGTAACAGCCTCAAGTAGATTATCATCCTCAAGAGCTACATTTAGCTTTGTTTTTCCAAATAAATCTGCCTGAGCAGGAATGATGATTCCAAGCATCTCGCTAGCAACATCATCGGCTGTGTAAGCATTCTTTGTTGGATTTAAAAGATAGGCAGCAACAGCAACATCCACAGCTGTAGGGAAAATCTCTGCCTTTCCGCCATTATCTAAAACAGCCTGCTTCTCCTCTGAGCTCATAAGCTCATGAAGAATGTGCATTGCATTCTTTAAATCCCAGAAGCAAAGCTTCACGCCTGCTTTACTGATTTCAATAAGCTTGTGACCAAGATAATCTGGGGTGATAAAACCAGCACAATCCACATAAACTGTAGAATCGCCAACAGATAGCGCAGCACCTTTTATGCATCTGTCCTCTCCTGCCATAATGCTTGCACCAACAAAATCCTTGCCGGATTTTTTAAGCTCAGCGAAGAAATCCTCCACCTCACCTAAATCGTATATACGTTTAAAGGTCTCAGCCTTGTTGTCCTGAACCTTTGTAGTAGTAGACGCTTCAAATCTAGGAAGAAGCTTCTTAAGCTCGTAACGCTTGCAGAGAAGATATGCCTCCTCTGTAAAAAGATTCTCAAGCTTAGTGCTACCCTCTTCAAGCTCTATAGGAGCATTAACATTGATTGTGGCAAGCTCCTTGGAAAGCACAGCAATATCCCACTGGTCGATGAAATTCTGAACAACCTTACCCTTCTTCATCTCATCAACGTGAGCATGGCATTCCTCAATAGAACCATACTGAGCAATCCATGTCTGTGCAGTTTTAGGGCCAATGCCTTCAACACCTGGAATATTATCAGAAGTATCTCCCTGAAGTGCTTTTACATCGATGAACTGCTTAGGAGTAACGCCGTAGGCCTCCTTAACATCCGCTGCGAAGTAGTTCTCGATTTCTGTTCCACCCTTCTTTGTCTTAGGGATGGATATTTTAACCTTTTCAGTAGCAAGCTGAAGAAGATCTCGGTCTCCGGAAACGATAGTAACATCGAATCCCTTCTCCTCGCCAATTCTAGCAAGGGTACCTAAGATATCATCTGCCTCCCAGCCTTCTTTGGTGATAACTGGAACGCCCATGGCTCTAAGCATTTCCTGAATACGAGGAATCTGCTCCTTGAGCTCTGGAACCATTGGCTTTCTGGTGCCCTTGTAGGCTTCAAACATTTTGTGTCTGAAGGTAGGGGCAGAAACATCAAATGCCACTGCAAAGTTATCAGGCTGTTCATCATCGATGAACTTTAACATCATATTTACAAAGCCAAAGATGGCGCCTGTATGCTCGCCCTGGCTGTTAGTTAAGTCGGGCAAGCCATAGAACGCACGATTGGCAATACTATGTCCGTCAATTAAAAGTAATTTGCTCATTAAATCTCCCTAGTCTCTTTTGCTAACCACTCATTTTCCTCATCAGTAAGATAAGGCTTAAGTGTTTCACGAACCATTGCGTGGTACTCGTTAAGGGTCTTCTTCTCTGCCTCAGTCATCATCTCTGGGATAACTGGGTCAAGGTCGATTGGACAGTATGTGATAGCCTCGAAGTGACGGAAATCACCGTACTCTGTAGTCTCACCAGCTACACAAAGAAGCTCGTTTTCAATACGAATTCCAAAGCCATCCTCAATGTAAAGACCTGGCTCATCTGTAGTAATCATACCTGGCTGAATCTCAGCAGAATTCTGTCCCTGAAGAACTCTCCAATGGAAACGGTTTGGTCCTTCGTGAACATTTAAGATGTGACCTACGCCGTGACCAGTACCGCATCTATAATCAAGTCCCATATCCCAAACTGGTCCACGTGAAAGAACGTCTAAGTTTGCACCTGTAACTCCCTTAGGGAAGTTTGCTGCAAGAAGTCTTAAGTGGCAACGAAGAACTACTGTGTAGTACTCCTTCATCTGCTGTGTAAGCTCACCAAGAGCGATTGTTCGTGTGATATCTGTAGTACCCTCAAGGAAATGAGCACCTGAATCTACAAGTAAGAATCCTTCTGGCTTAAGTGTAGCCTCTGAACCAGCCTTTGCGCTGTAGTGCATCATTGCAGCGTTTGGTCCGTAAGCTGAGATTGTACCAAATGAAAGATCCACAAAATTCTCCTGCTCCTTGCGGCGAGCCTCATAATAATCTGAAGCTGTGATTTCAGTCATTGGTACCTTACCAACATTTTCCTTAATCCACTTAATAGCCTTTGTGCATGCAACACCATCTTTTACATGAGCCCACTTTGTATTCTTGATTTCAGTCTCATTTTTGATAGCTCGCATAAGCTCTGATGGATTCTTGCCATCGATAATCTTTGCTGAACCCTCTAGAGCCTTAAGCATGTTGTAATTAACGATTGACTGATCAAGAAGAACTCTTCTGTCTGCCATATCAGCACTCTGAAGATAATGATAAATCATATCGTATGGGTAAAGCTTTACACCCTTATCGTTGAGATAGCCCATTACCTCTGCTGGCCAGTTTGTTGTGTCTGTAAAAAGAATTACGCTTTCATCTGTGATAATAAGGAATGAAAGAAAAACTGGAACGTTTGCAATATCATTTCCTCTGATGTTTAACGTATATGCGATATCGTAAAGAGCTGTAAGTAAATGAGCATCAGCTCCCTTCTTTTTCATTTCTTCACGAATACGGGCAATCTTTGAATCCATTGTCTCGCCTGAGAACTGATCCTCAAGAAGCCATGTAGTAGCCTTTGGCAGTGCTGGACGATCTGTCCAAATCTCATCTACTAAATCTTCAGTAGTAGCAAGCTCTCCGCCCTTCTTTGTAGCGATATCAAAATACTTTGCTGCATTCTTAGCTGATACGCAACGACCATCAAAGCCAAGGCATCCGCCATCTGGGAAATTCTTCTCGATAAATTCTTCTACCTCAGGAACTCCTGGCTCTCCCATGCGCTCCAAAATAACCTCTGAATCTGCAATCTGCTTTGCAGCCTGAACGAAATAACGTCCATCAGCCCAAAGATGAGCTTCCTTTAATGTAATAACTGCTGTACCTGCTGAGCCTGTAAAGCCTGTGATAAAGCTACGTGCCTTAAAGTGCTCTCCTACATATTCTGATGAATGAAAATCGTCTGTTGGGATGAGGTATAAATCAATTCCTCTCTCCTTCATTAAATCACGCAATGCTGCGATTTTCTCATTAGTTGTCATCTTCTTTTTATCTCCTTACTATCTTTTATTTCATCCTTTTCAGGGATTTCAGCTTTTTTTCTATTGTCGGAAAGTCTCTCAAATAAATGCTTTCCCTGTTCTGTCAAATCTTCATATTTGAAATCAAAATATTTGTCACAAGACTGATTAATTAATGCAGAGCCCTCATCACTATTTGATAAGTTCCAAATGCATGTAGAAAGATTGTAATCATCCATCAAATCATCCCATCTTGTAGCTTCATGCTTGTCTAAGTCGCCAACACCATCAGCTGAATAATAACTAAACTGAGAAACAAACACCGGAAGACCATCCTCTAATGCGTTGATTAGAGCATTTCTATCGCTTGATTTTTGTGTGCGAGCATTAAAATGATATGTATACATAATATTAGTGCCAAAAGCATCTGAATCCAGTGGATCTGCCAAGACTGATTCTAAATCAGTGCAGCCTTTTGGTGTACCTACAAGAATAATTGCTGTTCTGTTAACACGTCTGATCACTGGAATAACTTCCTTTGCATATGCCTTGATGTCTTCCCAGGTGGTATCATCATTTGGCTCGTTGCAAATTTCGTAAATGACATTGTCGTTTAATTCGTATTTACGAACCATCTCACCAAAGAACTGAATTGCCTCTGCTTTATATTCATTAGGATTTGCATCGTTTAATGTATGCCAATCTAAAATAACATACATATCATTATCTGTAGCAGCCTTAACTGCCTCATCAATGACTTCCTTGAGCTCCTGCTGCTTATCAGCACCTGCTACACAATATCCATCATAATCGCTGGTGAATAAAGCCAGTCTGATTACGTTGATTCCCAAATTTGATTTGAGAAACTTTATAGTATCTGCAGACGCAAACTCTGGATACCAGCTAAGATTGTTAGTGCTGATACCTGTAAGTCTTACTTCATTTCTTACTTCATCATAAAGCCTTCCATCTTCAACATGAAGGGCGCCATAATAATCCAGCTGTTTACCAATCTGGATAACAGACTCCGCCAATTCCTTTTCTTTAGCTTCTTTTTCAGCTTCCTCCGCAGCTTTATCTGCTTCTTCCTTAGCTTTCTTAAGCTCTTCTTCCTTCTTAACAGCCTCGTCCTGTTTCTTTTCCTTGATCACAAGCTTAGGCTCCTCTTTTACAGGCTCCTGTGTCGCTTGCTCAGGCTTTTGCTCCTCTGTGGATACCTGCCATGGGAAAGTGACCCCGCCTTTAAAATAACTAATAGCAAAAACTCCGCCTACGATAGCTACTGCGAGAATGATAATTAAGACTGCTGTTCTAAAACGTTGTTTTTTGCCTACCATATGTCCCTCCAAGAATCTATATTCGTAAACCATAATCCTACGGTTCAAAAAAATAATCCATTTAAGATTATAGCTCATTTGCCTCTCATAAAAAAGGGTTACTAATCTCCTATTTTTCTCGATAAAAATCCCTGATTTTATTGTGAAGTCCATTGTTTTATGTTATCATATATGATAACATATTAGCATGAGGTGAACTATGAAGAATCGATATTCTGATGGAGTTGTCACACCCCAGGCTTTGGAGGCGCGTCATTCCATCGCCCGGCAGCTTCGTGACACCCGACATTCCCTGCATCTCACTCAGGAGGCTGTAGCCGAGAGAGCAGGCACAAAAAAATCTAACATCTCCCGAATGGAAAGCGGCAAATACAATCCGTCTCTGGACTTTCTCGTTAAGGTTGCTGATTCCATGGGAAAAAAAATTGATATTCAGGTGAATTAAAAGTTATTGAAAGGTTAGTTAGAAATGAAAAGAAAACCTAAGATTTCAAAGAATTGTGGAAAAGATATAGTCCTCTGCAAGACTACCAATCGCATCGTATCTAATCGCACTTCAGATCTTTTATTAGAACAGTCAGTGCCATTTTCAAAAAATTGGCACCGTGTTCCATTCTTCAGAAGAAGAAATTACCACGGTGCCAATAAAGTCTGTGTTATTTCCATCAATCGCACTCAGTACTCTCACGCACGTCGCGTCCTCAATCTTTTAGAGGAAAGAGATTACAACAGACTGCAATTAAATGTTATTTAGTTTCTAGTTTTCGCGAGAAACGTATACTGGAAGTCCATCCTTGTACTCCACATCCGGAAGTCCAATTACAAGCGGCTTCAAGTACATCACCATATCAGAGGTTACACCATTGTGCTCGGGATTAATCCAATCCTGTGGCACTTCCTTCGCCTCGTTGGCAATATCATGAATCTTCGCATAATTAAGCTTAATTTCATAAGGTGCATTACTGATACGCTCCATTGTTACCATAGCGCCTGTAACACCCTCTTCTGCAATATCAACAGCCTTCTTGCCGATAGCTTCTGACTCGTTGATATCTGTAAGGCTGGACATATGTGCAGCTGCACGCTGTAAAACATTAACTTCGATAGAGCGAACCTTAACCCCCAATTTATCCTTAACAAGGTACTCTAAAGTCTTTCCTGCACCTGAAAGCTGTGCATGTCCGAAATTGTCTAATGTTCCTGTAGCAGCTGAAATGTACTCGCCTTTGTCATCTCTGATTCCCTCAGAAACAGCAACTACAATGTTGTTCTTCTCCTTAAGAAGATTTGCCAAGTCCTCGATGAACTTATCCCTGTCAAATGGAACCTCTGGCAAGTAGATAAGGTCTGGACCATCGCAGCACTCGTTCTTTGCGAGAGCTGTAGCAGCTGTAAGCCATCCTGCATCTCTACCCATTACCTCGATGATTGTGACACTAGGATTGTCATAAATCTGTGCATCGAAGATAACCTCCATTGTAGAAGTTGCAATGTATTTTGCCGCTGAACCGAATCCTGGTGTATGATCTGTAACGCAAAGATCGTTATCAACGGTCTTTGGTACACCTACAAACCTGATACTTGAACCAATCTTAGCAGCATAAGCAGAAAGCTTGTCTACTGTATCCATCGAATCATTTCCACCAATGTAGAAAAAGGCTTCGATTTGATATTTGTTAAATTGGTCAAATAGGATATTATAGATAGGATCATTTGAGTCTACGCTAGGAAGCTTGAATCGGCATGAGCCAAGATACATTGCAGGAGTTGTTTTAAGACGCTTAAGAAAACGTGGATCATTAGCTACGACAGCTGTTAGGTCAATAACATTGTCATTCTTGATTCCGAGAATGCCATTGATAGAGCCGTAAATCTTGTCATATCTAGAACCAAGGGTTCCCTCGATGACACCAGCAAGGCTGGCATTGATAGCCACAGTAGGACCACCAGATTGAGCTACTAAAACATTTCCCATAGAAAATATCCTCCCTATAAAGTATTTCTAGGGAAGATTTTAACACAGAGGAGGCAATTTATGAACACATTTTTATATGGCATTTTAGACATAATTACAGAGGCACATACATATATTTTGTCATTGAATGACGCATACGAAGCAAATCTAACAGACAAACAGCTTCACTTTATCGTAATCGGTATTATTGGTATGGCAATGATTTTTATTGTCCACCCACTATTTACACTTTTAGCAAAGACAAACCATGTCCTTGCCATCAGTTGGATATACGTATTTACGTTGATAATTCTCATAACCTTCGCAATTGAAATCGGACAAAAGATTACCCACTCTGGTGTAATGGATTTTGAAGATATCGTTTTTGGCGTATGGGGCTTTTTGCTGATGTTCCTGATATTTGCCTTAATACGTGGAATAATCATCGGTATTATACATCTTATCAGAGACATAATAAGAAAATAAAAAAGAAAGAGTTTTGCCTGCAATCCCAAGCAAAACTCTTATTTTTTTATTTAAAATTTTCAATCATAATCTGTATGCTACGGTTGCCACGGAACTCATTTATAGATGGCTCGTAAATGATATCCATAGTAACTCCTACACTCTGACCTGCACAGACTCTTGTCCATGCTTCCGCTCCGAATTTCTGATTTACTGCTTCCTCAAATTCCGGAACATTTCTAAACATCATAGCTGTCATCGTATTTCCGTTTTCAGTACCTACCGTCAATCTAAGATACTGACCTTCTTTTCCTATGTAGGCAGCCTTAAGAATAGGCACGTTTTTCAAGGCAAACAATGGCTTCGTATTTCCGGTACCAAAAGGTGCCAGCATATCTATGGAATCCACCAAGGCTTCGTTGATATACGAAAGAGGCATATCACAGTCAATCTTTATAACCTCCTGCATATCGTCCTCTGTCAAAGTACAACGTTCGTTAAGTCGAGTGCGAAGCTCATCAATCTTCTCTTTTGGAAGTGACACTCCAGCAGCCATAGGATGTCCACCAAACTTCGTAAATACGTCCTTAACGCCTGTAAGCTCTTCGAACATATTGTAAGCCGGAATAGAACGTCCACTTCCCTTTGCACCCTCTTCGGCATCTGTGATAACAAGCACTGGCTTACTGTAATTCTCTCTAATTCTCCCAGCAACAATACCAGCAAGACTCTCATGTAATTCTGGGATATAGATTACAAGGACACGATCCTTACTCAGGTCGCTATTTTCTATCATATCTCTAGCTTTATCAATACCAAGCTGAGTCATATTCTTTCTCTGGGAATTGAGTTCAACCAACTCGTTTGCCATGGCAAGTGCCTTACCCTGGTCTGTTTCCATAAGAAGCTCAATAGCACGTCCAGCTGTATCAAGACGACCGCTTGCATTGAGGCAAGGACCGATAATAAATCCCAGGTGATAACAGCTGAGAGGCTTTCCCTTAAGCTCATTGCGAGCTAAGAGTGCATTAATTCCAATGTTATCCGTAGCCTCAATAGCCTTTATTCCATGATAAACAGTAGCGCGGTTCTCACCTTTAAGCTCCATAACATCACAGACGGTAGCGATAGCTGCAAACTGGAGGAATTTATCTGATTCCTCCTTCTCAAGTCCAAGAAATTCAAAGAGAACCTCTGCAAGCTTCCATGCTACCTGGGCACCACAAATACCCTTAAATGGATAATTACAATCATCACGCTTTGGGTCTACAACTGCATCTGCCTTTGGAAGCTTCTGAAGCTTTGTCTCACCATCAGCATCAAGCTCAAAGGGAACCTCATGATGGTCTGTTACAACAAAAGTCATACCAAGCTCTTTCGCCAAATCGATAGCAGGAGCTGCCGCAATACCATTGTCACAGGTGATAATAAATCCAACACCATCATCATAAGCCTGCTGTACCATGTCTGGATTAATTCCGTAGCCATCCACCATTCTATGGGGAACTGCATAATCCACATCACCGCCGGCTTCTCTGATAGCTGAGGTAAGGATGTAGGTAGACATAATTCCATCTACATCATAATCTCCAACCACACGAATCTTTACGCCCTCATCAATGGCTTCCATGAGAAGCTCACAGGCTAAATCCATGTCTGCAAATAAATGTGGATCTGGGAAATTATTCAGAGTAGGGTGAAGATACTCTTCCATTTCCTCATATGTACTAAGACCACGATTAACCATGAGACGCACTAAAACTGGATCAACTCCCAGCTTTGTACTAAGTCCAGCATAATCTGCGGCTTTTCTTTGTAATATCCATTTACTCATAAATTATCTCCGTTAAAAAAATTCCGCGACTTCCGTCGCGGAATTTAGTCATTCTAAAATTATGCTAATGCAGCAGTGATGATTGCCATAGAATAAACTTCCTGAGCATTACATCCTCTAGAAAGATCGTTGATTGGTGCGTTAAGTCCGAGAAGGATTGGACCGTAAGCATCGAATCCACCAAGACGCTGTGCAATCTTGTAACCGATGTTACCAGCATTGATGTCTGGGAAGATGAATGTGTTAGCGTGACCAGCTACTGGTGAGCCTGGGCACTTTGTCTTAGCAACACGTGGTGAAACTGCAGCATCAAACTGAAGCTCTCCATCGATATCAAGCTCAGGATATCTTTCCTTAGCAAGCTTTGTAGCCTGATTCATCTTATCAACATCCTCGCCCTTTCCAGAACCAAGTGTTGAGTATGAAAGCATAGCAATCTTTGGATCAATACCGAAGATCTTAGCGCATGCTGCTGTCTCGCCTGCAATCTCAGCAAGCTCCTCAGCTGTAGGCTTGATGTTAATAGCGCAATCACCCATAGCAAGAACTTCACGATCACCTGTTGCATGGTTACGAACCATGATGAAGCATGAAGATACGATGCTGTTGCCTGGCTTTGTCTTAATAACCTGAAGTGCTGGACGAACAGTATCAGCTGTTGAGTATGTAGCACCACCAAGAAGTGCATCAGCAACGCCCATCTTTACAAGCATTGTACCGAAGTAGTTGGCTGCTGAACATGTAGCCTTAGCCTGCTCCATTGTAACGCCCTTAGACTTTCTAAGCTCGCAGAAAAGCTCACACATCTCATCAAATCTGTCATAGTTCTCTGGATCGATGATAACTGCACCACGGATGTTAAATCCTGCATCCTCTGCAGCTGCCTTAATCTCTTCTTCCTTACCAATGAGAATTGGCTGAAGGAAATCTGAACCAAGAAGACGGCTAGATGCCTCAATAATACGTGGGTCTGTACCCTCTGTAAAAACGATTTTCTTAGGATCCTTTTTAAGGATGTCAATTAATGCTCCAAATCCTGCCATAATTAATTTCCTCTTTTCTTTCTTTAAGTATGTTAACCATTCGCACCAAGTGCTTTGGTGTTAGTTTTTTGAAACCATAAGATATAATACTACTTTTTTATGAAAAAACAGTGGTTTTGAGCATTGTTTTTGATTTTGTACTTTTTTGTATTTTTGTTAATTTATTGTCAATTATTACTCACTATTATTAGCCTTAGACAAACAAATCATCCATAGTAATCACTGCCTGAATCATACCAGAGTAAATGTTTTCTTTTAATCCAACAGTTGTAACTAAAATTGGGTGAAGAGCACATCGTGTCTTGGTAGATTGCCTAAATGCTGTCACCCTATTTTGTATTTTTACACTCTCAGTTTTACTAATCATGTACATTCCATCAGAATACTTCATTTCACATATATTGATAACCTGATCTTTTCTGTAAATTAACAAATCAATTTGAGCACCTGAAATACCTTCATCTTCATTTTCACTACAACTCCAAGAATATTCCTCAGTGAGAACTCCACCAATCTCCATCTTTTTCTTTATCTGAGCAACATGAAGCATACATATTCGTTCAAATGCAAGTCCTTGCCAGGTATTAATCTTTGGCGTTCCTATAGAATTCATCCAAAAGTGTTCATCAGTTGGTCTCTTCTCCATAAATGCATAGTAAAACAGTGTAAATGAATCTATCAATTGATAAACCGCATCTTTTTTCTTTTTTCCAAACTCTGTATATTTACGAATAAAACCACATAACTCTAATTCTTCTAGTTGTTTTGTAACCGCTCCTGAGTTTGTTAGCTTTGCTCCATCTATTATTTCTTGACGAGTAAGTCCCTTCTTCTTTTTGCCCAAAACATTAACAATGGACATGTACACTTCTGGATTTTTAAAAAGAGAATAGTATAAATACTTGTACTCATCTTTCAAAGGAGCATCATCCGCAAAGAAAATAGTATCTATGTTTTGAGACAGGCTATATCCTTTTTTCAAAAGACTCCAATAATACGGAACACCACCCATTATCATATAGCAGTTAAGTACATCTGAACGGCTCATTGAAAGTCCATAGGATTTAATAAGTTTTTCACAATCACCAAGCTGAAATGGCTTCAAATGAATTTGTCCAGTTAATCTATTATGTAATCCTCCTCTATTATGAACCACCTTATTAATCATCCACGATGTCGATGAAGCACAGACTATCAAAACAATATCTTTTCTTCCACTAGCCCACCCATTCCAAAAGAATTCCAACGCGGCCATAAAATCACTTCTAGCAGTATCAATCCACGATAATTCATCTAAAAATATAATCTTCTTTTTTTCTTTAGACTTATCAATTTCTTCTTTTAAAATTCCAAAAGCATCTATCCAATTTGCCGGTGTAGAATATTTCATTCCATAAGAATTTAGCGAATCTGCAAAAGCATTAAGCTGAACAGCAGTCTTTTGGTTTGCAACACCAGTATGTGAGAAAAATAGCTGTTTTCCATATACTTCTCTAACTAAAAATGTCTTTCCAACTCCTCTTCTTCCATAAATTGCAATAAACTTTGACTGTGATGATAACATTGCTTCCTGCAATATTTGCTGTTCTTTTTCTCTTGCTACTAACATTTCCATTCACCTCTATAATTTACTAAATCCATCAATTTTTATTAGATTAAGTAAATTATATTTTTTTTAAGCGCCTATCAATCTATAATTTACTTAATCGCATTTTATTTATTAGATTTAGTAAATTATAAAATATAGATAGCCACCTCAAGGGGAAGCCATTTTTTTATTTAACTGTGATGTATCCACTACCATCAACAGCCACACCGTGCGAAATACTCTCAACATAGCTGAATCCAGCTGCATCCACTCTGGTGCAGGCACCGCTGGCTGTAATAGGAATAATCCTGTAGCTTACATTATCATTTTCATCGATTGCAAACTCTACTGCTCCACCACCACCAGACTTTATATTCTGATTAAATATGAAATTTCCAAGGCTGTAGAAAATTGGCTTTCCATTGTACATCTCAACTGGCTGTAAACAATGACTGTGCATACCAATAACTGCATCAGCACCAGCATCAATAAATTTATGACCATCATTTGGTTGATAGCTTGTGAGCTCAGTAGTGTGCTCCACACCCCAGTGAACCATAACAAAAAGGTAATCTACCTGTGAATCTGCTGCCTTTATAGCATTAAGTAAATCTGTCTCATCATAGAAGCAAAACTCTCCTGGCTGAGCATTTAAAACATTCCAACTTCCAACTGGAATAACATGACTGGCTGCAAGAAATCCATAGGTGCGTCCCTTTGCATCCGTCTTTACGATAAGCTTGCTGGCATCATCTAAGCTATTTCCAGCGCCTGTATAATCAATACCCGCATTTGTAAGAGTTGTAAACGTATCTGTAAGAGCATCCCTGCCGAAATCCAAGACATGGTTATTGGCAAGGCCTGCTATATCAACGCCCAAATCATTTAACAAACTTACATATGATGGATTAACTCTAAATGTGTACTGCTTATCAGGAGCCTTTTGGCCTCTCTCTGAGAAACAAAATTCGTTGTTAATCATTGTAAAGGTTGCGTTTGTCATCAAGTCTTTTATTTCAGGTGCAACAACACCATCAACACCTGCCGAGCTGTAGTTTGACTGAACATACTCGCTAAGCTCCACATCACCTGTGAAAACGATCTTTGTTGTTAAATCCTCTGGAGCAGGTGATGGTTCAACTGCTGAGGTTGGGTCGATACCAGCCTCTTCAACGGTGAGAACTGTATCTTCATCTGAAGAATCCTGTACAGATTGTTCTAAATCACTATTCTGCTCCTGAAACGCACCGAACAACTGCTGACCTTTTTCCTCAAAAGGGCCTCCTTCGCCTAAAGCGTACCATCCAGCCGCAAGAACCAACACCAATATTAATAACGTTTTGACTAACGCAGAAAAAAACCTTCCCATAATCTCCCCCTATTTAAACTGATTTTTAACAGAATCATAATGATAATCGATGCTTGCTAACTTTGCTTTCAACTCCTCTTCATCAATTCCTGTATCATCAATCAATGCATATAATGTAGTGTAATGATCTCTCAGCGCTGTATTCACAACAGAAAGAAGCATCACTGGATCTTTTGGAAAATTCATAATTGCACGACCTTTCATTAAACTTACTCTGTGTATTCTAGCATAAAATAAAAAAACATGGTAACATCAAGGCAGTTTTATTAGGAGATAACAAATGATTTACAGAAAACAAAATGGTTATGATGCTTTCAAATGCATTGCCGATAAATGCCCTAAAAGCTGCTGTGTCGGTTGGCAGATAATGATAGATGCAGAAAGCATAGAAAGATACAAGAATGCTGATGGAGATTTTTGCGCCAAATTAAATGGCTCGATCAATTTTGAGGAAAGCTGCTTCAAGCAGAATAATACCCGCTGTGCCATGCTGAATGATAGTGGTCTTTGCGATTTGCATTCCACTCTTGGTGAAGATATGCTTTGCTACACTTGCAAGATGTTCCCTAGACATGTGGAAGAATTTCAGGATATTAGGGAGTATTCTCTTTCCCTCTCTTGCCCAGAATTTACTCGCATGATTTTAGAGCCTGATTATGAATTCGCATTTACGGAATCAGAAGATGATACCCTTGATGATCCTGAAGAATTCGAAGATTACGATTTTCTATTATTTGATAAATTGGAATATGCAAGAGATAAGATGCTCGGACTTGCTGCATCTAAAACCATTTCCCTTCAGGATAGAATGAGTTTAATAGCAGCTATGGGGCTAAAACTTCAGCGACTCTATGATGAAGGCCTAATCTTTGATATGGACGATGTGAATTTTGATGAGGAGTTTGACTGTGCTGGAACTGGTGCAATCTTATCACTTGACTACTGTACCAAGAACATGGATGTACTTCTTGATATGGAAGTTTTGGAGGAATCTTGGCACGATTCTATTCGCAGTGCCAAGACTTTCTGGAACGACAACTCTTCTGACTTTGTAACCTGGAAATCAGCCATGTATCCAGATGCTGACACAGAATTCATATTTGAGAAGATTTTTGAATCTCTTCTCTTTACATATTTCTGCGGTGCTGTTTATGACGGCCAAATCTACGCCCGCACTATGATTGCAGTGCAAAGCACTCGCTGGCTTATGATGCTTCATGCAGCAGATAAAAACACCCCTCTGGAGCAGGTGATTTACCTGTACTCCAGAGAGGTAGAGCATTCAGACTTAAATGTGAACGCACTCATTGAATTCTTTGAATGCGAATTATAATTCTATATAAACTCACACACGAAAGGAGATATGTTATGCCATTTATTGATTCAAAAATTACTGTTCCAGTTACAGCTGAGCTGAAGGAAGAGCTTAAGAGCGAGCTTGGAAAGCTTATTACAACTCTTAACAAAACTGAGACTTACCTTATGGTGGGTATTGATGATGCCTACGATTTGTGGCTGGGAGGAAAGAAGCTTGATAAGGGTGCTTATGTTTCAGTAAGCCTCTATGGCAATGCTCCAAAGGAATCCTATGATAAGCTTACTGGGCAGATTTGTGAGCTCTTTGCTGAAAAGCTTGGAATTCCTGGAAATTCAGTTTATGTAACCTATCATCCTGTATCAGATTGGGGATGGAACGGAAGTAACTTCTAAACAAAAAGGACAGCTAGAAGCCCAACGCTTCCGACTGTCCTTTTAAATTTCTTATTTTCTTCCGCTACTTTTAAGCTCTTCCTCAAAGGCTTCTGGATTTTTTAAGTAATAATCCTGATGTTCTTCCTCTGCCTTATAAAAAGACTTAAAAGGCTCCAGTGCAATGTGAGTTTTCTTACCAGAAGATGCTTCTAGCTCAGCAATCTTTTCCTGAGCAAGCTGTAACTCCTTCTCATTTTGGTAATAAATTGCCAGGGTATAAGAAAAACCCTTGTCGATGTACTGTCCTTCCCCATCAAATGGGTCTACATTAGCTAAATAGATATCCAGCAATTTGTCATAATCTACATTGCTTTCATCATAAGTCAATTCTATTGTTTCTCTATGACCAGTCTTCTGAGCTTTTACATCCTCATAAGAAGGATTAATCTCATCTCCACCAGAATAGCCGCAAACAACAGAATCCACTCCATAAATCTTATAAATAGGTGTGACACACCAAAAGCATCCACCTGCAAAATATGCTTTCATAAATCTAATACCTACCAGTTTTTCTCAAAACCTTCTGAAACAAACCTATAATCGTCACTTTTACCGTCGGCACTCAAAAACAGTTCCGCTATAGCGCAGTTGTTGAAATCTACATCCCAATAGGCTTCACGAGGAGTCTTCTTTACATACTCAAATAGTCCGTGGCTAAGAGCTCCGTGACTAACAAGAAGAAGCACATCCTCCTCTGAAAAATCGCCTGAAGAAATCATTCCTCGCACTCTCTCAACTACAGCACCTGCTCTGGCTACAACCTCATCATAGCCCTCGCCACCCTCCGGTGGAATATAGTCTGCTGGAGTGTCGAAGCACTGATGTAAAAATCCCGGGTCTTCTTCCCCCATATTTCTCTGCTCACAAACCCCAAAGGCCATCTCAATAAGATTATCATCTGTCTCAATCTGGCTCATAGAAATGCCTGTGGCGAGACTGCCTGTCTCAATGGCACGCTCCAAAGGACTGGAAATAATTCTTGTAACCTTAATTCCAAGTCCATCTAAAAATTCCTTTGTCTCACGGGCCTGCTGACGGCCCCTCTCATTGAGAGGGATGTCAGAGCTACCCTGTAATCTTTTTTGAACATTTAAATCTGTCTGTCCGTGGCGTAATAATAATACTCTCATAACTAAAAAATCTTCGCACTAAACTTATCTACAATTTCCTTAACTACTCCATCCTCAAATGGTGTCTTAAGTCCTACCTTCTTAAGCATGTTTGTATAGTAATCGCTGGCTGAAAGCTTGCAAAGGGCAAGATAATGTTCCCATGCCTCCTTGTAATCCTCATCCATCCATACCTTAAACTGCATTGCTACGATTGAAGCAAGTACATAATCAATGTAATAGAATGGCACATCAAAGATGTGAAGCTGCTTCTGCCAGAATCCACCAAGATTCCAGAACTCATTCTCAGAGAAATCAATGTATGGTCTGTACTGCTGCTCAAGCTTCTTCCATGTTTCCTTACGCTGGGCTGGAGTCATTTCTGGATTGTCGTATACGATATGCTGGAACTCATCAACCATTGTTCCGTATGGAAGGAAAGTGCTGGCATCCTCAATATGCATCTCGAAGTAATCCTCGAATCTGTCTCCGAAGAAGTTCTTCATCCATCCATATGTGAAATATTCCATAGACATTGAGTGAATCTCCGCTGTCTCCATACCAAGCTCATTATGCTCATTAATCTCATCATCACGAACCACATATGCCTGGAATGCATGACCACACTCGTGTGTGATAACATCAACGTCACCGCTTGTTCCATTGAAGTTTGCATAGATAAATGGAGCCTTATAGTTTGCAAGGTATGTCTGGTATCCACCAGCTGCCTTATTCTTACGACCAAATACATCAAATAATTCATGCTCCATCATGAAGTTCATGAACTCCTTTGTCTCTGGGCTAAGCTCAGAGTACATATCCTGTCCACTCTTAAGGATTCCCTCTGGAGTTCCGGTTGGCTTTGGATTTCCTTCATTGAAATATACACCAAGCTCTGTAGCCTGAAGCTTATCAAGACCAAGTCTTTTTGCACGCTTTTCAGCAAGCTTTCCTACGAAAGGAACGAAGTATTCCTTGATCTGCTTTCTGAAATTCTCTACATCCTTTGGACCGTAGCTGTTTCTGTGCATTCTGCAATATGCAAGCTCTGTGTAAGAAGAAAAACCTAAAAGCTTAGCCTGCTCAGTTCTGTTCTTTACCATCTTGTCATAGATTTCGTCGATTTCAGGAGTAACACTCATGAACCAGTCTGAAACAGCCTTCTGAGCCTTCTTTCTAACCTCACGATCCTTGTTAGTTGTAAATGGAGTCATGAGAGAAAGGTTATAGGTCTCACCTTCGTACTCAATCTTTGCAGTAGCAATAAGCTTGTCATAACGTGAAGCAAGTGCATTCTCCTCCTGCATAAGAGGAATAACCTCGTCATTAACAGATTTTGCATCAAGCTCAGCATTCTTAAAAAATACTGGTCCAAGCTTTGTCTCAAGGAAATCCTTGTATGGTGATGCTGCAAGAACATTGTTATATTTAATAGTTGCATTGCTTAATCTAGGGATAACCTCATCAAAATAATCGTTTTCTTTCTCATAGAATTCGTCTGTATTATCAGCATCATGTCTGATGTAGGCGATATTATATGCTGTATCAAAATCATTGGCCAGCTTGTAGAATTCCTTGTGAATCTCAAACTGTTCCTCACCAGATTTTGCAGCCTGCTGACGCTCTATAAGCTCTGCAATTGTCTTCTCAAAAGCATCAATTGATGGACGCTCATAAGGGATATCTTTAAACTTAAAATCCATAATCATTCTTCTCCTTTAATAATTTAGCTAGGTGACATTTTAGCAGAGAAAAGAGTTATGCACAATGCATCAATGATATATCTGCTGTCATATATTCTCGTTGTTTTACGATAAAATATGCAGGTTTTTGATGTAAATCAAAAACCTGCATATTGGCTGATTTCCATATACAATTTCTAAGAATCCTTATCCTCTAGATTTTCAAGAGCATATTGGCAAGCCTGGACTACAAAGGCTGAGAAAGTCACGTCCTTCCCTTCAATGGCTTCTTCTATTTCTTTTAGTAAATCCTGTGGAAATCGTACTGTTTTATTTCCTGTTCCTTTATTTTCTGTTTTCAATTTGAATGTCATGATATACTCTCCCTTGATCGATTTGATAAATAGCGTGCGATGAGGCGCCCCGATTTCTCGGGGTGCCTCATTATTTCACCA
The DNA here is from genome assembly GCF_900115215.1 of Pseudobutyrivibrio sp. UC1225. Classification (NCBI taxonomy): domain Bacteria; kingdom Bacillati; phylum Bacillota; class Clostridia; order Lachnospirales; family Lachnospiraceae; genus Pseudobutyrivibrio; species Pseudobutyrivibrio sp. UC1225. Next base: position 242,157 of record NZ_FOVQ01000004.1, read on the forward strand.
TTACAGTATGTATATAAGTCCAAAAATCTTTCTTATATATAAATGAATAATACTAATTATGGATTTGCACCTGTTGCCGCCTCAAGATTGCCATTAGCATCGCTTACAATCTGTGCTGCATCACTTGCCTCAGAAGCTGCCGCATCTTTTACAGCTTCAAGTGTACCAGCATTCTGAATTTGATTCTTAATATCAGCACCTGCTTTTTTCTGTTTATTTGCAACTGCTAGAGCTTCATCATGTTCATTAACATCTGTTGTACTTGTGTTATCATTTACATCATCTGCAGTTGTCACAAGACCTGCATAATAGCTATCATAAGCACCCTGTGCACTCTCCAAATCATCCTTTGCTGTTTCTAATGCTGCTTCAGCACCTGTTAAAGCTGTTGTAGCACTAGAAAGAGTTCCTTGAGCAGTTGTTACACCACCATCTTTACTACTCTGCGTGCTAACTGCAGTAGCCAATTCACCCTTCTTTGAATCTATGTCAGTTGCAAGAACAAACTCATCAACAGCATCCTGAATAAGATTCTGGGCATCTGCTGTTGCTACTGAAAGAGTCTTATTAGATAAAGCTGATGTTGTAAAGCTTCCAATGGTTGCAGAAGTAATCTTCTCCTGATTTGCTTTATCAGTTCCTGTAGAAGGATCTAGATTGCGAGCTGCATCCTCACCGATTTTAATCTTAACATCTGTTCCATCAAGTGAAATTGTACCACCAAAAATTGACTCAAGTTTTACCTTTGCATTCGCTTTAGCAGTTTCGTCGTCACCCTTAAAATCAGCAATTAATTTGCTTACATATGCGCTTTGATAAGATGCAAGTGTGTTTTTGGCAGCAGTGTCTTTTGCAGTTTTTACTTTATCTGCATCTACTTTTCCATTTGTAAGATAAGCAGAAACAGCGGTCTGTGCATCACTAAGGACATGGTCAGCTGCTAAAGCAGTAATTGCTGTTGTTACTGAGGCTGTTGAATCAGGATCAACAGCTCTATAAGCATCTGGATCTACAGCCTTTACAAGGTTAGCTGCATTAGCTCGAGCCGATGCTACAACCTTTGCTGCATCTGAAGCTGCTGCCTTTGCAGAATTTAAATCAGCCAGTGCCTTATCGTAAGCCACCTGAGCATTAACCAAGTCATTCTCCGCACCTTGTAGAGCTTTTGCCTTATTATATAAATCATCAGCAACTGTAGAACCGCTAGCTGTGACATCTCCTGTAGTTGGATTAACTGTAAGTGTCTTTACAGCTGCCACGTCTCCGCTAGCTAAGTCTTTTATCGCATTATCTTGTGCATTTTTGAGTGCCAGCCCAGCTGCTTTATATGCTGCAGCAGTTTCTGCTGCATATTCATCCGCAGCCTCTTTATTTGCTTTCGCATTATCAAGTGCTGCCTGAGCTTTATTAATTGTATTTAAAACAGCATTTACATCAGTACGATCCAAACTACTAATTTCAGCAGCTAAAGAGGTATTGACTGCATCAAGACTTGCAGTGTTAGCCTTAATAGCTCCCTGCTTCTGTGCATCTCCACTTCCTGGAATAACGATTCCGCCACTAGAACCACCTGAAGGTGCTGTGCTACCACCTGAAGGTGCTGAGCCACCGCCTGAAGAACCTGAGCCGCCACCTGAAGAACCAGAAGATGCAGCTGTAACTGCCTTAGCTCCGCTAGGAAGGATATTCTCAGCTGGGAAACCACCGGCTGTTCTGTGCTCCTTGATACCAGCTGTTGCAAAGTGCTGATAATATAGAGCAATATTGTCGCCAAATGCCTTCTGGAGATCTGGATATGCAGCCTTGTATGCCTGTACATCAAAGTAAGGACTGATGTTTCTACCTTCCTTCATTCCAAAAATCATGAAATGCTGGAAAAGCTTTGCAGGATCAGAACCAAATACATTAGCAACATCTGGATTCTGCTTTGCATAATATGCAGCATCAAAAATCTTAAACAATGGAGATGCTGACATATCATCAGCGCTAGACATTCTGCCTTCGTTCTTACCAAACAAGTTGTAGTGATTCTCCAATGCCTTTGAAGAAGTACCAACTGCAGCAACAACATCTGGATTCTGCTTTGCATAGAAATCAGCATCAAAAGCAGCCATTGCTGGCATAGATGATGCTATGGTTGCAACTGCCACACCAGCAGCCATGAGTTTTACTAGTTTCTTGTTTCTAGTCATGTGAAAAGTCCCTCCTTAATATTAGTCTCCCTCGTGCTTATGCAATGCTACCACACGGTAGCACGAAAGAGTTATTTTTTACCACCATTCAAACCTTTGCGTGTATTAAATACAACTGAATGGTGGCATCTACAGCATTAATGTACCACCATTTGGTAGCATTGTCTAATGAAAAGGGTGATAATTAACATTTTTTTCACAAAGTGTGTATTTTCACTACTTATTGTCTGAACATTTCACGCGCAAAGAGAGGAACGTAATGCTTCTGAAAAGATTAGAAGATTTGAGAGTAGACCATGATCTAACCCAGCAGGATGTTGCTGATATCCTTTATTGTAAAAGAGAGGTATATCGTAGATACGAAAAAGGCATTAGAGAATTGCCACTTTCCTATGCAATAACACTTGCAAAATATTATGATGTGACCTTAGATTACCTGGTTGGAATTTCGGATAATAAAAAATAAGAAGTTATGCTTATTCACTAGCCTAACTTCTTATTTTTTTCACGTTTTATATAACTAATTATTTTTAGCTAGCTGCTATTTTAACACAAGAAAAGGACTATGCACAGTGCATAGTCCCTTTCAACTTTTCAAGAAGGATATTTTATAAATCAGTAAGCGGTGCAATCTGCTCGAGAACATGGTTCATATCCTCGAACATAAATCCCTTCTGGGTAATCAAGGTCTTGATATCTGAGATATCGTTTGTAACTGTATCAAAGTATCTTCTTGAATCGTCAATGTTATCAGAGATTGAATTGATTGAAGTCTCACAATTCTGGAATACCTCACCCATCTGCTCACTCTGCTCTGTAACCTCATCAGCTACAGTCTTGATATTTCCAACAACCTCCTGCGTCTCAACAACTCTCTGGTGTGATGTCTCGATAGCTTCCTTTGTATGGCCTACCGACTCTACTAGACGGTTATTGTTTTCATCAAGCTCCTTCATACTATCAAATACAGATGTAACAACACTTTGAATCTCGGTTGAAAGATTTGTTACCTCGTCAGCAACAACGGCAAAGCCTCGTCCTGCCTCACCAGCACGGGCTGCTTCAATTGATGCATTAAGAGCAAGAAGATTTGTCTGCTTTGCAAAGCCACCAATCTGCTCTACCTTCTCACGAATATCATCAAAGCTCTTCTGGAATGCTGCAAACACTTCCTCCACCTCTGCGATGGTAGCTGATACATCTCCAGTACTCTGATCAACCTTTTCCATTCCATTATGTGAATCATCTGCTGTCACAACAAGCTTCTTTACAATATCATCAAAAGCATTTGTAATCTCTTCGATTGTCTGGAACTGCGCCTTGAAGCCATTTACTGAATCAGAGATATTGGTGTACTTTTCCTCAACAACTGAAAATGACTCACCGATTGTATCAATACCAGCAATTGTATTTGCCTCTTCCTGCTGCAACTTTTCCTTTTGCTCAATTGAAAATCTACCAACCTCGCGAATTGCCTTCATGCGGCTTCTCATATCGACCTTCTTGTCGGCACCTTCAGCGTTATCAACTACTGGCTGTTCTACTTCTTTTTTTCTTCCGAATAATCCCATCTTGCACCTCCGTCTATTCGAAATACAAAGCATTTATTCAAACACTGCGCAAACCATAGTCTGGTTTACATGCTGCTTTTTGTACTGCTCTCCACCACCAACAACACCTACATGTGGGCCAACAGATTTCATTTCTCCTATAAAGGTGTCAAGATAGCCCTTATTTGAATATAATAGATGACGATAAATACAATTTACCGAAAAGATGAGTGAAATTCGACTGTTTTCATCTCTAATCTTTCGACGTGTTTCTGAGCCAATCGAATCATAATCCTTCAGCTCCAAAACCTGAATGGCATCATTTTCATTAATCTTCTTATAGATGATTAACGAACCATTTGCACCAACTTCATATGGGCTGGTAATGAATATCTGATCACCAATAACTCGTCCCAACGGATTCGTTAATACGTTATCTACAATTTCACCGCGGCTAACATTTGCATCCTGACAATAAACATCTGCTGCTGGACGGCCATCCAAAGAAACCAATTCCTTAACACCAAGATTAACCTTTGTAGCAATATGTGTAACAGGACAATCCATTGGACCATATATATTTTCGGAATAAGTTCTAATCTTTCCAGACTTATTCTTTATAAGAGCATAGCAGCACGCATCAGCGTAAAGCTGTCCATTTACTAATACCTTTGGAGTATATCCTGCAGGATATCCAAATACAGTTCCGCCTACGATAGGAATACGAGCTCGCTCTAAGGCTACGTTCAATGTAGTTACAAGACGTTCCTCGTCATTCGTACAGAATTCAAGGCAAATCGTATTACTATCACCAGCTTGGATTTTCGAAACCTTCTCTTCCATTGCAGGAACATCAAACATCGGTGCAGTTGAAAGATTGCGGATTACTCCAACTTCTGCATCCACATCACTTCCAAAAGACAAAAGCATCATTCTCTTGTCAGATGATGTATCATAATATGAAATTGTTCCTGAACCAATCAATGGAACATTAGGATACCTATCCGAAATAATTTTTGCCGCTTTCTCAAATTGATCGAAAGAAGCTAATAATACTAATAATTTAGGTGAACCAGCCTTAGAACATACTTCTGCTACAGCTGCTTCAATGTCTGATTTTAAAGATGTTCCTATAGAAATTTGCATAATAACCCCTTTCTGTGTAATATCCCACAATTGGATTTTAGCACAGAAAGGGGCTTATCCTTAATTTTTCACATTATATTCAATAATATTTAACACATAATCAATACTTTAGGGCTATTCGTATCTCAAAGCATCGATAGGATTAAGCTTAGCTGCCTTATTAGCTGGATAGTATCCGAAGAAAATACCTATAGCCATTGAGAATCCAACTGCAATGACAACGCTTGAAACAGATACCACTGCGTCATATCCCATAAGCTTAACAGCCAATATACCAAGACCTACGCCAAGGACGATTCCAATGATACCACCAATTACACAAATAACCACTGACTCAGTAATGAACTGGAGACGGATTGATGCGTTGGTAGCACCAAGAGCTTTTCTTGTACCGATTTCCTTTGTACGTTCTGTGATAGATACCAGCATAATATTCATAACACCGATACCACCAACCACAAGGGAAATTCCGGCGATTACAGAAAGAGCAAGCTTAATCATGCTAATCATAGTATTTAATGAATCCATCATAGAATCCATACTTACTGCTGCAATCTCAAAGGCATCATTTCTAGAATAGAAATTTACATTAAAGAAATCTCTAACTTTTGTAACAAATGTGTTATTATCTGTGTTCACAGATGTAACAAGCATAAAATACTCGAAGCCCTTGTTTGCTGTGTGATTAATCTTTCTAGCAGTATTAAGAGGAACAAGTACCTCTGTCTTAGGATTGTCAGACTCACCAAATGAAAGTGATTCTGCTACGTATTTATATACGCCTACAACATAAAAATCATTGAATGTGCCGTCATCACTGACTACCTCAATCTCTGTGCCAATGACTGCATCGTTATCGCCCTTGTAAAGACGTTCAACCAGCTTGTCTGAAACCATGCAGACTGCTTTTCCTTCTTTATAATCCTGAGTGATAAAGCTTCGTCCACCAAGTACTTCCTTATCATTGAATTCCATGTAGTCCTTGTTATAACCTACAATCTGAACCTTGGCATCCTTACCATTTTGGCTAACCTTACTTGTAGAATAATAATCTCCTACCTGCTCTGTAAGCATGACATACTTGATATCATCTTTATACTCGTCTGTAAGAGCCTTAAGCATATCCTTGGTGATAAGGTCCTCATCAGTTAAATCTCTGGCATAGCCACCATAATTCATTCCTGATTCTTCGCCTTCATCATCAGTCTTCTGCATGATAGCTACCTGAATATTGTTTGCACCAAGGCCCTGCATGGTGGAATTGACAATAAGGGTAATGGAGTTACCAACAGTCATTATCGCAATTACGGATGCGATACCGATAATAATTCCAAGCATAGTAAGCAAGGAACGCATTATATTTGCTTTAAGTCCTGATAATGCTACGAGGACGTTCTCTGTAAATAACATTATTCGCCCTCCTTTTCTTTTAATCCAGTCCAGCTTCCAGCTGACTCTCCTATGATGCTGCCATCTTTAAGAGTAATAATACGCTCTGTCTCACGTGAAAGCTCTGGAGAGTGAGTGATGAGAACGATTGTCTTGCCCTGCTCCTCATGAAGCTTATGGAAGATATCCATAATCAAACGACCTGTAGCAGAATCAAGAGCTCCTGTAGGCTCATCAGCAAGAATGATAGCTGGGTCATTGGCCATAGCTCTGGCTATTGCCACACGCTGCTTCTGTCCACCTGATAGCTCATCAGGTTTATGCATCATTCTGTCTGTCATCTCTACCTGTTCCAGAAGCATCTTTGCGCGTTCTGTTCGTTCTGCTCTTCCCATTCCTGCATACATCATAGGAAGCTCTACATTTTTCAAAGCACTTGTTCTTGCAATAAGATTGTAGGTCTGAAAAACGAATCCTATTTTTTTATTTCTAAGTGCTGAAAGCTCGTGATCCTTAGCCTTCTCAATATCTATTCCATCAAGAGAGTATTCCCCTGATGTAGGTCTGTCTAAAGCACCGATGATGTTCATCAGTGTAGATTTACCTGAACCAGACTGCCCAACAATGGAGACAAACTCTCCCTCTTTAACTGTAAAATTCAGTCCATGAAGTACCTCAAATTCGTTAGGGGTCCCAATAAAAAAGCTTTTATGAATATTGCGAAGGTCAAGCATAGTATTTTCTGCCATAATAACCTCCTAATCGAAATACATGTAATCCATAATATCTGTACTTGGTCCATCAGCTACAACTGCTTCTACAGTCATGCCCTTCTTAAGACCTTCACCCTTAACCTCTACATAGTAATCACTCTCAAGACCCTTTGTAACCTTGATTTCTTTCTTCTTTCCGTCATCCTCTACAACATTTACGAAGAAGCTACCGTCATCCTTCTTTTGGATGCAATCGTATGGAACACAAAGAGCATTCTTTGCTGAATCGATAATAACGCTAGCCTTGGCTGTCATACCAACACGCATTCTCTTGTCATTATCCTTCATCTTAATCTTTACTTTATAAGAAGCAACATTGCTGCCTGTTGACTGCTGATTTGCACCAATCACACCCTCAGATGCAAGGGAAACAAAGGTAACTTCGCCATCAAAAGTCTCATCCTCTGTAGCTTCGAACTTTACCTTTGCAGGAAGACCTGCCTCGATGTTTGCAATGTTGTACTCATTAACTGTAGCCTCAACAACAAACTCGCTTGTATCTGCTATCGTAAATACGGTATTTCCCTGAGCATAGTTATTACCCTCTGTTACATTCATAGTAAGGATGTAACCAGAAATAGGAGCTGAAACATGTGTAGCATCCTTGCTTTCGTATACATCTTCCTTTGCATCTACCTGAGTATAGTTCTGGTTAAATGCCTGCTTAAGCTGAGCAAGCTCGATCTTTGTCTGAAGTGTATCTATCTCTTTCTGTAAATCCTTTATAGCATCCTGCTTTGCTTCATAAGCATCGATACCTGTCTTTCCAGCTTCAGAAAAGCCATGTTTTTGAACACAAATTTCTGTTTCTGACTGATATCTGTGTACTGTATCAGGATCATTTGGATACTTATCATACTCTTCTTTTGCATCCTTAAGATTGTCATAGTACATCTTCTTATCATCAAGCCATTTCTGATAATCTACAATCTTTTCCTGATCATCTGTTATCTGCTTCTGAAGGTCCTCAATACCCTGAGCACTCTCCTTATTTTCAATGTTGTACTGAGCATTAAGTTCTGAAATCTTTCTATCAAAATCATCGCCATCAAATTCAACTACAACAGCACCAGCCTCTACATAATCACCAACCTCATAGTTGATTTTCTTAACCTTGATGCCAGTCATTGTGCCACCGATTGTAGATGTAACCTTTGCTGTATCTGTGGCGGTAAGTGTTCCTGTAACACTAACAGATTTTGTCAAATCCATCTGATCAACTGTGGCTGTAACAGGCTGATTTGCCTGCTCTTCCATAAGCTTCTGTGCCTTTGCCATGCTATAGCGTACATAGCCGACTATTCCCAAAACAATCACAAGGGCAATCACAAGCTTAACGTGCTTCTTTAAGAAGCGTCCAATTTTCCCAAAAATCTTCTTAACTGTTTCCATAAAAAATATCATCCTCCATAACTAGTGTTACACTGAAAGTTTATTATCCATGATCCACGCTGTGATCAAATAGAATAACAAGGTAAGTAAAGCATAAAAACCAACATTTGAAATAAGTCTTGTCATTGAATAAATATAAAGGTCTCCGTAGATTGCATCGTGAATGTGATTAACAACCAGCGAAATAACAAGAAATGCAACAAAGCTGAGTAATCCGTTAAATCTGTTTCCCTTTAATAATGTTGCACAGATAACTACTGCAAGATATCCAAGGCAGATAAGATATACCCAACCCATAACTCCATCGAAGCAAGCCATTCCAAATCCCTGGTAATTGAAATTTCCAACATCACCTGTAATAGCTACGCTCATCAAATCTATAAGACCCTGCACATCATCATATCTGACAACTAAAAGCATCATGTCTAAAATAGAGAGGGCTATAAAAAATACTCCCGAAACAAGTACTGAGCCGCAGTTTTCTATTACCTTTGCACCTAAAATTTTGTAGCTGCTGTTAGGTGTCATAAATAACATGTAGCTCTGTTTTGTATTGATGTCCTTACTAAGAATGTGAATTCCGTATACTCCAATAAGGAACAATCCACAAATAGTAGTAAGTACTAGACCAGTGCAAGATGCTGCAAGCAAATCTTCATTCAATCTCCAGATTCCCAAAAGGAAAAGTAGTTCAAAGAAGGCTGTGAAGCAAAGGACAAGTCCCTTCATCTTCCATGATTTTCTAAATTCGTATTTAATTAATGCTCCCATTAGCAAGCACCTCCCATTTCAGCAGCACCATATACTTCTCTGTATTTATCTGCCAAAGAAATGCACTGGTTCTGTCTCAATTCTTCTACCTCATAAACACCTGCCAGATGTGACTTGTTAATGAAGATTGCATAATCAACAACTGACTCCAGCTCCTCTACAAGATGACTTGATACCAAAAGTACCTTATCCTCTCCTGCATGTCTGATGATTGCATTTAATACCTCATCTCTGGCAAGAAGATCGATTCCGTTAAGTGGCTCATCAAGCATGTAAACCTTTGCGTCTCTTGCCATGGTAACCGCTACCTTTAGCTTGGCAAGCATACCAGATGAAAGCTCCTTGCACTTTAGCTTCTTTTCAAGATCCATCTCCTGAAGCATTTCATCAAAAGCCTCCATTGAAAAGTCCTTGAAGAAATCCTCATAATATTTTCCAACATCACCAACTGTCATCCAGTCATAGAAATATGGCTCAGTGGACATGTAAGCGATATCATTTCTGCTACTAACCCCTACTGGCTGGTCATTATATTTAATCACACCAGATGTTGGCTTAATAAGGCCTGCTGCCATTTTCATCCATGTTGTCTTACCGCTTCCGTTTGGGCCAAGCATTGCATAAATATGTCCTGGCTCAAGCTTAATAGAAATCCCATCTACCGCTGTCTTGCCGAGAAATTTTTTTGTAACCTCAAAGCTCTCTAACATTTTTAATCCTTCCTCCACTATTTAGTTGTTTTAATCATTTCGATTGCCTCTTCCCTGGATATTCCAAGTTCTGAAATACTCTTAAGGAAATCATTAAGACAACCCTGAGCCATCTCATGACGACATTCTTTAATTTTTGATTCATCTTCAGTCACGAATGTGCCCATTCCTCTTTTGGTGTAACAAACCCCCTCGCGTTCAAGCTCCTGATAAACTCTTGCTGCAGTATTAGGATTGATAGTGTACTGTACCGCAAGATCACGGCTGGAAGGAAGTTTTTCACCTGTCCTGATTCGCTCATTTATAATATCAAGCTTTATCGCATCGATAACCTGCATATAAATAGGCGTTTTCGAATCATATTGCATATGTATACTCCTCCATGTGTACCTCTGTACTCGTGTACTATGTGTATAGTACACTATGACATTCACACTGTCAACACCCCAATAAAAAAAATCCCCGAAGGGATTTTTTATGCCTTTTTCACATCAGACCAATACATACTCTTAAATTCTGTAGGTGTACAGCCTTTTTGTATTTTAAACATACGGATAAAAGAGGAAATCGATGTGAACCCACAATTCAAAGCCACATCCGTTACTGATACACCAGGCTCCACTAAAAGCTCCTGTGCCTTAGCAATTCTTTTTTGATTTACATATTTATAAAAGCTAGTGCCTGTGAACTGCTTGAACAATCTCTCAAAATAGAATTTACTGAAGCCGCTCATGTCAGCAATATCATCAAGCTTAAGATCTTCTGCACAGTGAGCATTGATGTAATCGCAAATCTCCATAAACTTAGGAGCATACTCTTCTTTTACAATAGGATTATAATCCGCTTTTACGTTATTATTAGAATAGTTCTTTCCTATTAGTACTAACATCTTAAGAAGCTGACTATAGATATTCACCTCTGAGAATGGATTATTCTCCATATATTCCTCTCGAATGTTAATAAGCATTTCCTTAACTGTGCCATGAATATCCGGATATTCCTCTGGGGTGATAACACAGTAGGGTGACATTATAGAGAATAAAATCTCCACCTCTCTCATAAATCTAAGAGTCGTGGTGTTAGGTTGGAAAATAATACGGCGTCCTGTAGGCGGCGCAATAATAGAATGAACACACCCTGGACAAACGATACAGATATCTCCCTCTCTAAGCTCTACCTCCGAATTAGAAAAAACCATTTTATATCCATTCTCAACTGGCATGACAATCTCGATAGCTGGATGCCAGTGCATAGGATAATCTTCATATTGTGTATTGTCGTAGAGTTTCAGCCCCGTACTTTGCTTATAATTCACGGTCTCAAAGATGCCGTCTAAGCTTTCTATCATATAATTCTTCTCCCTTAAAAAACGCCTTTTCCGCCAAGGCAATAATTGATAACTAATTTCCGTTATAATTTTTGCGCTTATCTGCCCTAAAATCAAGTTTTTTCAAATAATTGCTCCTCAAAATCCATTAATTTGTTCATTTTATCATTTTCTAAGAATGTTTTTTAGTAAAATTGTACAATTTTTGAGCAAGAATTATCTTTACTTGAGCAATTTTTGATAACTAATCAACAACATTTTTGAAGATTGTGTTCAAATTGTGTGTTAAATTGAAAGTACCAAAACAGTTAACAGACAAATGCGACACAAAAGCAAATAGGGGGCTTTACATTTGTCAAAAAGAAGGAGGAGACGTAATGAAAAAGAAATTAATTGCGACTTTAATGTCAGCAATGATGATCGCTTCTGTTTTCACAGGTTGCGGTGCATCAGGCGGATCATCTGATTCAGCTTCTAGCTCTGATGGTTCAGCAGATGGTGTTCAGGAAATCACTTGGATGTTCTGGGATGATTTGGATGCCACACAGGATCTTATCTCTCTTGGATACAAGGAGAACGTTGAAAGATTCAACAAGGATTATGAGGGTCAGTATCACGTTAACGTTGTTACAACAAACCTCGAAGAGTACTATGACAAGTTAAATGCATTGGTAGCTGCAGGGGAAACACCTGATGTATTTATTGTCAGCCCAGGTCCACAGCTTACAGATTATGTAGCACCTGGTATCGCTGCTCCACTTGATGACTATCTTGCAGATGGTTGGAAAGACACATTTACAAGTGATGCAGTATTCACACAGCAGACATATGACGGCAAGATTTACGCTGTACCTCTTAACACAGCTGCAGCTTGCTGCTTCTATAACACAGAGATGTTCGAAAAGGCTGGCGTTGAAGTTCCTACAAACTGGGATGAGATGCTTGACGCTTGCGACAAGCTTCAGTCAGCAGGATTTACACCAATCACAATTTCAGCTGGTACAGCTTGGTGCCTTTCAATGGTAGCTGGTTACCTTTGCGAAGCTGAAGGCGTAGACCTTTCTAAGCTTGCAGATGGTTCTGCTTCTTGGGAGGATGGAAAGCTTGAGGCAGCTGCAACAAAGCTTCTTGACCTTTCTAAGTACTTCCAGCCAACAGCAGCTGGTGACACAAACGATGTTGCTACAGCAAACTTCTACAACGAAGAAGCTGCTATCCTTATTCAGGGTTCATGGGCAATCGGACAGATCAACGGCGAGAACCCAGAGTTCGAGTCTAAGTGTGGTGTATTCCAGTTCCCTGGTGTACAGAGACTTATTGCTAAGTCTGATTCACTTTGCATGAGCTCATCAACAAAGTCTCCTGAGGCTTGCGCTGCATTCATGAAGTACTTCACAGACGACACAGCTCAGAAGTACACAGCAGAAGTTGGTGGAAAGATTCCTGTAACAAAGGTTGAATATGATGCTTCAGCAGCACCTGCTCAGCTTGCATACGTAATGGACATCTTTGAGAACGCAAAGGGTACATTCGGATTCTACAACGAGTCAATGCCTACAACAGAGACAGGTTCACACTTCGATGACACAATGGTATCAGTATTCCTTGGTGATATGACACCAGCAGAAGCTGCTACAGATATGGAAGAGTTCTACCAGGCAAACTGCCGATAACATTCTTTTTCTTCAATACCTTTATTGTATATGGGGCGCAACTTCCCTGCGCCCCTATTCTTTTAAACTTTTTTAGGCTCTATTAATAAGAAAATTAAGGAAAATAAGATATGGATAAATTACTTAGAAATAAAAAAGCCATCGTAATTTTCATGGCACCAGCATTAATTCTGTTTACATTCATTCTGTTTATTCCAATCTGTCAATCTGTATATTATTCATTCTGTGATTACAACGCTTTGACACCAGCAAAATGGGTTGGATTAAAAAATTATCAGGGATTACTTGGCGATAAGACATTGAAGATTGCCTTAAAGAATTCTGTATTCTTTCTGATTTATTCTTGTGTAACTCAGCTTATTATGGGTCTGTTCTTAGCAGCCCTTCTTACAAATATAGATAAAGGAAGAAACCTTTTCAAAAATATCATCTATTTACCATGTGTTCTTTCTTCTGCAGCTCTTGGTCTGTTATGGATGTTCATCTTCAGTCCAAAGCTTGGTATCAACCAGCTTCTCCAGAAGCTTGGAATGGAAGGACCACTCTGGCTTATGGATACAAAAGGTTTCATCATCCTTCCAATGTGGGTAATCGCATTTGTAGCTTTATGGCAGTATGTAGGTCAGTCTATGATGCTTTACATGGCCCAAATTTCAGGAATCAGCAAGTCTTTATATGAAGCAAGTTACATTGATGGTTGCAGCAAGGCTAAGAGCTTTAGATATATCACTCTCCCGCTCGTCCGTCCTATGGTTGCAACCGCAATGTCACTTAACGCAATCGGTTCTTTGAAATTCTTCGACATGATTTTCAACATGACTGAAGGTGGTCCAAACCACAAGACAGAGGTTCTTGCAACACACCTTTATCAGCAGGGCTTTAAGTATTTCAAGTATGGATATGCCAGTGCAATCGGCGTTTTACTCCTTGTGCTTTGCTTAGCTGTAACACTGTTTATAAACAAGGTTGTAAAGACCGAGCCATATGAGATGTAGGAGGTTTTAGAAATGAAAAAATTGTCAGTTTGGAAAATTATTATTTACATCTTTTTGGTAATCATGGCTGTCCTTTATTTAGCTCCATTGCTTTGGACTTTTAATGTAGCCTTCAAAACAAATAAGGAGATATTTACCGCTCCATTCGCATTACCACAAAATCCTACAATGGAAAACTTCACCTTTGCATGGACTGCCGGAAAGCTTGGCATCGCAACACTTAACTCATTTATTGTCTGCGTTGTAACACTTCTTTTTAGCATGATTATTGGTTCCATGGCAGCCTTTGGCATTGCACGTTTACGTTGGAAGTTTTCACATTTAGCACTTGTTTATTTCCTTACTGGAATGATGATTCCTGTACACTGCGTTTTGATTCCACTTTTCACACGCTTTGCAAAGGTTGGTCTTTCAAACAGCCTTACAGGTCTTGTTCTTCCATATTTGACTTTCTCTCTACCAATCACAATCTTTATCATGGTTGGTTTCTTTGAGGGAATGCCAAACGAGCTTATTGAAAGTGCCTGCATCGATGGCGCATCGATTTATCAGATTTTCTTTAAGGTTTGTCTTCCACTTGGAAAGACAGGACTTTTCGTTACAGGTCTTATGACTTTCGTAGGAAACTGGAACGAACTTTTACTTGCAATGGTATTTATATCTGACGATATGAAGAAAACACTTCCTGTTTCTCTTTCAAAATTCGTTGGACCTTATAATACAAACTATTCACAGATGTTTGCAGCCATCATCATCGCAATCATACCAACCATCATTGTATATTGCGCTTTCTCTAACCAGATTGTAGATGGCCTTACAGCTGGAGCCGTTAAGGGCTAAAAAATTTACAGGAGACAAAGAGAGTATAATGAAGACACAAAACAAACCCCTAATTACTGAACTTTTCACAGCTGATCCATCAGCTCATGTTTACGAGGACAAGATTTTTATCTATCCTTCACATGACATCCCTCACAACGGAGAGGATAACGACAATGGTGATGAGTATCAGATGGAAGATTATCACGTATTTTCAATGAGTGAAGACAGTGACGAAGTCACAGACTATGGAATGGTTTTACATCAGGACGATGTTCCTTGGGTAAGCAGCCAGATGTGGGCTCCAGACTGTGTATTAAAGGATGAAGTATATCACTTAATCTTCCCAGCCAGAGACAAAGAAGGAAACTTTAGACTTGGTATTGCAGAAAGCAAGAATCCAGCAGGACCATTCGAGCCAAGACCAGAATGTATTCCAGGTAGCTTTAGTATTGACCCATGCTCTTTCATCGATGATGACGGACAGGTTTATATCTACTTTGGTGGACTTTGGGGCGGCCAGTTAGAGAAATACCGTACAGGAAAGTTTGATCCTAACGGCACAGAACCAGCTAAGAACGAGCATGCTGTATGGCCAAAGGTAGCTCCTATGAAGGATGACATGAGCGAATTTGCAAAGGCTCCTTCAGATGTAGTAATCCTTGATGAGAACGGCAACGAGCTTCTTGCAGGCGATGAAGACAGAAGATACTTTGAAGATCCATGGATGCACAAGCACAATGGAAAGTACTACTTCTCTTATTCAACAGGAACAACACACTATATCGTATATGCGGTAGCAGATAACCCATACGGTCCATTCACATATCAGGGCAGAATCTTAGAGCCAGTACTTGGATGGACAACACACCACTCTATCGTAGAGTATCACGGCAAGTCATATCTCTTCTATCATGACTGCGAGATTTCAAAGGGTATCAACCACAGAAGAAATGTTAAGTACTGTGAGTTAAAGTATAACGAGGATGGCACAATCCAGACAATCACTCCAGAATATGAGTAAAATCGAGTAGGAGGGAGATTTAATTAATCTCCCGACCTCTCAGTCGAGTAAGTAGGAGGATTTTCACCTCAAACTTCTCACAGAACCGTACGTGAAGGTCTCCCTTCATACGGCTCTTATCATCTAACAATACGAATACATTTTGCTCCAGTGTGCAAACAATCTCGGCTCTCGTTTTCTTACAGACGTGAGCCATTTTTCTGCCCGTCTTCTATGACCACGAAGGTTCTTATATTTACACATTGCCCATTTTACTAGCCTACGTTCTATACATTGAAGTGTATATTTCATGGCTGATGGATTGAATTTCCCAAAATAATTAATCCAGCCTCTT
>NZ_FOVQ01000026.1:0-7981 GCF_900115215.1 Pseudobutyrivibrio sp. UC1225
CGAAGCTGGCAAGCCAGTTAGACTTGAAGCTGTAGTTTTATCTACACAGCATGATGAAGACGTTACTCAGGAACAGATTCACGAAGACATTAAGAAATATGTCTTTGATCCAGTCCTTCCAAAGGACATGATTGATGATAAGACAAAGTTCTACATCAATCCAACAGGCCGCTTTGTAATCGGTGGCCCACACGGTGATGCAGGCCTCACAGGCCGTAAGATTATCGTAGACACATACGGTGGATACGCTCGTCACGGCGGCGGTGCTTTCTCAGGAAAGGATTGCACAAAGGTAGACCGCTCAGGTGCTTATGCAGCACGTTACGTTGCAAAGAACATCGTTGCAGCAGGTCTTGCTGACAAGTGCGAGATTCAGCTCTCATACGCTATCGGCGTTGCAGAGCCAACATCAGTTATGGTAGACACATTTGGCACAGGAAAGCTTTCTGATGAGAGAATCATTGAGATCGTTCGCGAGAACTTCGATCTTCGTCCAGCAGGAATCATCAAGATGCTCGACCTTCGTCGTCCAATCTACCGTCCAACAGCTGCATATGGTCACTTTGGCCGTACAGATGTTAAGCTTCCATGGGAGCAGACAGATAAAACTGAGATATTAAAGAAATATCTTTAGGAGATAAGTATATTTATGAACATTATTAATTTGGTGAAATTTGATTTCTGTTATCACATATTAAAAAAAACAGCGATATTATTCTATTTATATTTATTTCCTACCGTTATTTTTTTATTATTTTCATATTTGACAAAAAGCCAATTTACAACAGAAATTTCTTCATATGATTACTATGGCTTAGGTATAATGATTTATTTTCAATTAAGTATGGGTACGATGATATCAAATATGATTATGGAAGAAAATGTTAAGTTACCCAATATGAGAATTGCGTATGCCTTCAATTCGGAAACTATAATATATATTTCTAAAATAATAGCATTATTATTCGCGGATGCGTTATCAATTGTTTTATATATGTCGGTTGCTACGTGTGTATTTGACGTTGAGTATGGATTAAATGTTGTAGGTGTTTTTATAGAGTATATAATATTGGGCTTTTTTTCAATTTGCATGGGCGCATGTTTATGCATAGTACTGAACGATGAATCAAGTTGTAATAATATCCTTGGCGTAATTCAGTTGCTTTTGTGTTTGTTAGGTGGTGTGTTTTTTCCTGTCGGAAAAATTGGAAAATTTGGAGAGCAATTATCTAACATATCAATTGTAAAATGGATTTACTTGGGAATGGTACAAATGGTTTATTGTAATAAATATAGCCTAGTGGTATTAGTTAGTATTTGTGCTGTATGGATATCAATAGGCCTTTTGTTTATTGCGAGAAAAAAGTTCAGAATAGAGTTAATGCTTTAATTATTGGGAGATTTTTATGTTGAAAATATTGAGTTGTTTGAAAGTCTATTTTATACGAAATAGTAGTAACTATTTAGGGGTAATTCTCACGATAATTATTTTGCCATGTGTAGTATTTTTGTCGTGTTACTACACGAAAACATCCAAATATAAAGATGTGATTGCTGTAGTGGATTCTAATAATGAATTAACTGAGTATCTAAATAAACAAAACATTCAATACGACTTAAAAGAATCAAAGCCATCAGAAGATGAATTGTTTATGCGAAAATACAGTGGATTAATATATAAAGCCGGCGCTGTTTATAAAGGAATTTCATATTCAGGAGAAAAAAATCAGGAAAGACTTGATTCAATAATAAATTATTCGTATGAACCAGAAGAGATTCTTAATGGGGGCTATCCAGAAGCATTTTATCTGAGTTTATGTATTTTATTAATTCAAGCAGTCATAAATATGAAGATTTTTGTTGATGACAGAAGGAATTCTATTATTGGTAGGATGAATGTGATTGGAGTAAGTACATATCAATATCTTTTCTCTATGATTTTATTTAATTGGGTCACTATGTCAATTCCGTATGGTATTGCAAATGTGGTGTTTAATCGAATTTTTTTCAAATCTAATTTAGAAACAGATATAAAAGTATTGGCGATATGTATTCTGACAACCGGTTTTTTTGCAATTATTGCAATGGGGATATGTGTTTTGGCAACTGATAATTCATCCACAATAATGATAGGAAATATTATTGCGTGTTTTACAGCGATATTATCTGGAATGTTTGGCACGGTTAAGTCGAAAGAGCTTACTATAGTGAGTAATTTTATGCCACAAAGATTGTGTTATATGTGGGCGAAAAAAAGCCTGGTACAGGGTAATATTATAAATTCTTTTTTGGTGTTAATTTGTATGGTTTGTTTATTGGTTTATGTTCTTAGCAATATGATTTATAGAAAAAATACTTTATATAGTTAGTAGGAAAGGATTTTTACATTATGGCAAAAGTTTGCGATGTTATTAAAAGTAATATTGAAAAGTATAATGATAAATTACTGTATGTCTACTATGAAGGATACAATATTTTAAATAAGGTATCATATCGAGAATTTGGTGATAGAGTGAGAGGATTTGCTGGTTATTTACAAAGTGTTGTAAGTAAAGGTGATAGAGCCCTTATCATTCTACCATCAGGAATTGAATATTTGATTGCATATGTTGCGTGCTTATTTACTAATACAATTTCGATTCCTCTATATACTATTAATGATGTAACACAGTTAGAAAATGTGAAGCGAATCATTGATGATAGTGATGCTGAATATATTATTACTAATAATGAGCAGCTTAAAGTATTGGAAAAGCTGATGGGTGAATTATTAGAAGAGTTTTACATATGTAATGTTGATGAATATGGCCCTATGTCTTTTATGGAAGAAGAACTGGCTGACAATGACATGGCATATTTACAATATACGTCTGGCTCAACTAGTAAAGCAAAAGGCGTAATTATTTCATATGAAAACATGTATACAAATCTTATGGTTATGAGAAATCATTTGAAATTTTGTGATAAAGATACATTTTGTACGTGGTTACCATTGTATTTCGATATGGGATTATTAGGTTCGGCAATGAACACATTATTTGACGGGGCTACGTGTTATTTCACTTCTGCAGAATGTTTTATGAAGCAGCCAGACTCATGGTTAAATTCCATCAGTGTTTATCGAGGAACAGTTGTAATTGCCCCTAACTTTGCATATGAAATGTGCCTGAAACTATCCGATGAAGTACTTAGTAAGTTTGATTTATCAAGTATCAGGGTAATGGTAAACGGCTCTGAATTAGTAAGAAGTGGTACATTAAGTTCTCTAGCAGAAAGATTTAAATCTTTAAACTTAAATCCGATGACATTCAATCCTTCATATGGACTGGCCGAAAATACATTGGTTGTTTCGTCACATATTCCCGGAACGGGCTATAAATCTGTAACACTAGATGAAAATAAGCTGAGAGAAAACATTTTAGAGTTTACAGAAGATGGATTAGATATTGTCGCTTGCGGAAAAATATGTGATGGAGTAATAGGAAAAATCGTTAGTATAACCACTGGTGAGGTAGTAGGTGAAGATGAGATTGGAGAGTTGTGGGTTGGAGGCAACAGCGTTGCAAATGGATATTGGAATGGTGTTGATAATGAAAACTTTGAAAAAAGATTTCCAAATGATTCGACAAGATTTTTTGCAACAGGTGATTTAGGATTTATCCACGAGGACTACCTTTATATAGTTGGTAGAAAGAAAGATACCATTATTATTAGAGGAAAGAATTTTTATTCTCAGGACATTGAAGATTTAGTTTTACGAAATAATAAGAACGAAATATCTGTTGCTGTAGCATTTTCTGTTGATATGAACGATCAAGAGGAATTAGTAATAATGGCAGAGTTAGATGATATTGAAAAAAAGAAGAAAGAAGAAATAAAAGAGAGTATTAAAAATGTAGTAATTAATAATTGCAAAATAGTTCCAAATGAAGTCGTTTTATGTGAGACAGGCGTGTTACCTCGAACAGATAGTGGTAAAGTGCAGCGTCAGGTGTGTCGTAAAAAGTTTATTCAGGAGAATTTATGAGTACAGAAATAGAAGTAATTGGAATTTATAAAGACTATGGAGAGTATGAAAAAGTAATTAAGGGAATTGATTTAAAGATTGAGAGCAATTCATTTAATGTTCTTCTAGGTCAGAGTGGTTCGGGAAAATCCACACTGTTAAATATCATGTCGGGATTATTAAAACCAAGCAAGGGCTCAATAATTGTAAATGCTACTAATATTAACGAATTAGATGAGAAGAGTCTAGCAATCATAAGAAGAAATAGTATCAGCAATATATATCAGGATTATATGCTTTTGCCTGAATTAACAGTTAAAGAAAATATAGAGTTAGGCAAGGGAACAGATGATAACCTAAAGCTTGCAGTAATTGCACCAGCTTTAGGAATAGATGAATTACTTGATAAATATCCTGCTCAACTTTCCGGTGGTCAGAAACAAAGAGTAGCTATAGCACGTGCATTGATAAAAAAGCCAAAGCTTTTATTTTGTGATGAGGCTACTGGTGCTCTAGATGAAGAAAATAGTAAGCAGGTAGTGAAGTTGTTACATACTGTAAAGGAAAAATATGGTGTAACAATTATTTTTGCAACTCACAATCTGAAGATTTCCCTAACTGCAGATAGAGTTATAACAATTAAGGATGGCAAAATAACAAAAGATGTAATTAATCAGAATCCGTTGTCACCTATGGAAATCGATTGGGGAATAGAGGAATCTGTAAATGTATAATATTTTTAAGCAATGTGTTGGTTATTACAAACGAAATAAATTAAATGTAGCAATATTATGTATCCTGGTGAGCCTAACATCTTTTATGTATTTTTTTGTTGAATGCTCAATTGATAAAAATCTAGCTATATTAAAAAAGAAAAAGGTTTTATCTGAAAACGAAAAGGAATTTTTGATTGGATTAAATTCAAATAAAATACTTGCATTATCTTTTCTAATATTTTTATTGCTTGTAACGGCATTTATTTTTTATATGTTTTATAAAAAAAATTATGATTTGAATAGAAAAAATATTGGGTGTATAAGATCCTTGGGATATACAAACAAGACAATTATATCTGTTTATTCACTTATAACAGTGGCTATAGGTGTGCCTAGCTCTATCATAGGATGTGTATTGGGATATTATTTTTCATACATACTATTGGACAATTATATTATTTCTTATCATATTAAAAGTGCCATTAGGGGGATTGCTCCATCTAGCATCTTATTAGGGATTGTATTATTGATTATTGTCACATGTTTAATAGCTGTAATTGCATATATGCCATACACTGGAAGTGAAATTTCAAAGTATTTTCAGAGTCCGGTTTTAATTGTTAAAAACTTCAAACTGGGTAAACTCATTGATGATATCTCTAAAAAACTGGGTTTAGATATTCCTTTTTCAGTGAAATTAGTATTGAGAAAACCTGCAAACCTTGTGTTGATATTTGTATCAGTATTTGTATATCTTACGTTGATTATAATGAGTGTTTCATTAAATAAATGTAGTGATAAGATTTATAATCAATTATTAGATGGAAGAAAATATGATTATAAAGTTGTATTTGAGAATAATCATGATGAAAAGATAAAAGGCGATGCTACGGGATTTATATTGGAGAAGGGATTCATATATATAGGTGAGCGCCCAAGCACTGGTGAAAAACCAGTTGAAGAGGAATATGTATATGCATTGAATACTGATCAGGATTACTTTGTACTAAAAAATGACATGGACGAAAAAGTAGTTCTTGAGCCGGGGTATGCAGTTATAAATGAACGTTTGTCCTTTTTGTATAAAGTAGAAAAAGGTGATTACATCAATATAAAAGTAGATAATGATTTTTTCCCTTTTATAGTAGAAGATATTGCTACTAATGCAAACTTCGATAGCATATACGTAAACTTAGATGATTGGAATGATTTAAGGGAAAACCCTCATGGTATATATAATGGTATGTTTTGTGATAATAAGGATACCAATTGGGATGGAGATTCCAGTGTTCAGAGCTGGGAGCAATATGTTGAATATCTAAATGACAATAATGTATCAAACAGAATAAGCGCTATTATTAACCAGGTGCTTGGAGTTGTATTTGGAATTTTACTTATATTCTTGGCAATTTTGCTTAATTTCCAGGATAATACCATGAATTATATATACCTAAAAAAATTGGGATATTTAAATAATGAAATAAGAAATATGCTAGTGAATATTTATTTCCCGTTTGTTATTGTTGCTTTTATTATTAGTATTCTACCTGCAATTGGTCTGTGCAAAAAGATATTAATAATGTTATCAATTAATACAGGTGATTACATGCCTTTTATTACAAATATAGGTGTATTTATGTATGCATTTATAATGTTATTATTTTTATATTTTTTTATATTGAAAGTCTTTGATATTAAATTAGCGAAATATTTGAAAGAATTGGATGAAGGTTGCTAGGAGAAAAGGGAGGTTGATTAAAATGATAAACGTTCTAGTCATTCCTCATGCAGGAGGAATGGCATCTACATATTATCCATTAAAAAAAATAGAACAAAACATGTTTAACTTTATTTTTTTAGAATTACCAGGAAGAGGAAGGCGATTCAAAGAAAATTTGGTTTATAACATGGAGGATGTTGTTGAGGATTTGTTTGCACAAATCCGAGGCATTATTACTGAGGGACCATATGTGTTGCTTGGACATAGTATGGGAAGTTGGGTGGCATATGAGTTATATTATAAAATTCTAAGTGAAAATGCCCCTGTACCAATGCATATATTTTTTTCCAGCAATCGCTCTCCATACTATAAACCTGATTGGACTATAGCACATGATACGGACGAGAATTTTATTAGGCATATATTACAATATGGACAAACTTCAGAGGATGTTTTCAATAAGCCACTCTTAAGAAAAAGATTTTTACCAATTTTAAGAGCAGATTATCTAGTAATGGATGGATATTTCCCTAAAGAAAAGAATCAAAAAATGGATGTTAATATTTCCATACTCGGTGGAGATAACGATATGCTCATCAGCACAGGATTTAACGAGTGGAAAGAATTAACCAACGGAAGATGTGATGATAAAATTTTCCCAGGAGGACATTTTTATATTCTTAGTAAGGCTAATGAAGTGGTAGATTATATGGTTGATGAAATGATTTTTGAAATAGCTTAATAGGTCAGGGTGTGTAAAGAATACATGCGGAGCAGATATAGTCTTCATATTGCCACGTGTAAATAGTATCATTTAAAGAAGCAGACAGGGTGTTAATGGAGCATGGATTATTTACCAACCCAGTTCCAATACACTTAGTGTATGCTTCTTTTTTTGTCCATATTTCAAAAAAAGCCTGATTCTTCATATCCCCATGAAAACTATTAACAAAGTCTATTTCTAGTGGATGGAATACCATTGGCATTATATCAAAAGGAGCTTTTTTTAAACATTCTATATCGACACCAATGGCATAGTTTTTTTCAAATACGATTCCTAATAAAACTGCTGTTTTGGTATGTGAAAAATTGAAATCAACATTGTTTAAACTGGTTTTACCAATAAATTTTAAAATGGGTTTTCCAGTCTTAGTTTTATCAAAAATAAGTTCGGAATTGTTGCAGTTAAAGTGTTTAACTATGCCAAGTCTTGTCAGAATCGCAGCATAAAGTGATGTGATTTTATCATTTTCAAATATATATCTGTTAATTTTTTCCTTTCTATTATCAGATACATAATTGAGGAGTAATTCGTGTTTATTTGACCATGTATTTGATGTTTTTTTAGCGATGTAGAATTTAATATCCATAATATAGACATTATAGGATAAAGTGAGTAGTAAATAAAGCTTAAAACTTGTTTGTACAATTTGTACAAACAAGTTTCAGACTGTAGACAAAGTGTCGCGGCTTTCGCCGCGACCTTTTCTTTTTTATAAGGAGGAACTGGAGTCTGCGGACTCCAGTTCTTTCATTTTT
>NZ_FOVQ01000010.1:0-109041 GCF_900115215.1 Pseudobutyrivibrio sp. UC1225
GCCTTCTCATTCTGTTCTGTAATCATTATTCTAACCCCTTGTTTTGATAGTATTATTATACCAAAAAAGTAACTAGAACGCTTGTAAAATCAAGGCTTTTTAAGGATTTAGATAGTCTAAAAAATGAAAGAACTGGAGTCCGCAGACTCCAGTTCCTCCTTATAAAAAAGAAAAGGTCGCGGCGGGAGCCGCGACACTTTGTCTACACTCTGAAAAGTCACCCTTTGCAGGGTGACTTTTGAAATCTATTTTTAAAGAGAGAATCGAGCAACAAAATCCTGAAGTTCCTGAGCATTTCCAGCCAGCTTGTCAGATGCCTGGGCAACCTCATAAGAGGATGCTGTCTGCTCCTGAGAGGCGGCAGATACATTTGAGGTTTCATCAGCAACCTCAATACTCATCTGCTCAATATCCTTGATATTCTTTGCAATTGTCTCAGTTCCACTAGAGAGCTGAGCAACAATACCGCTCATTGTATTTGATTCCTCAGAAATTGAGTTAACCATGTTTACAATATTATTGAAGGTGCTACCCGCCTCATTAACAAGCTCTGCACCATTTACTACGTTCTGTGCGCCATCATGCATAGCCTCTACAGCTTCCTCTGAATTCTTTGTAATTCCTGCAATCAGCTCTGTAATCTTCTGAGCTGCCTGATTAGAATCATCAGCAAGCTTTGAAATCTCACTAGCTACGACAGCGAAGCCCTTACCCATTTCACCAGCACGGGCAGCCTCGATACTTGCATTCAATGAAAGGAGGTTTGTCTGGCTTGCGATTTCAGAAATAGTAACAACGAAATCATTGATACTCTTAAGTCGCTCGCCAAGGCCCTCTACTACCTGGGCTGTATTTTCAACAGATTCTCTGATACTATCCATCATATCTGTTGCATTTGTCATATCAGCAGCACCATTAACAGCAGCCTCATTTGTCGACTTAATCATATCTGTTGTACGATTAATTGCTTCCTGAAAGTTCTCCATGTTGGTAACGAAGGAATCGGTCTCGTTACTTGCACCTGTCACAGCATTAATCTGGCCTGAGCAAGAATTTGCAACGTTTGTACATGAGGTTGCAACCATCTCGGATGCCTCTGCAGACTGTGAGGCTGACGCTGAAAGCTCTTCTGATGCGGCAGCAACTGAAGTTGTGGTATCAGAAATCTCCATCATAAGTTTTCTAATATTACCATGCATTAAATCCAAGGCCTCTGCTATAAGACCAATCTCATTGTTTCTATTAACAAGGGTTCTAACCTTGTCCATTTCTTCATTCTCTGTAAAGTCACTGTTAGACATTCTTACAATCTGGCTAGCAGCAAGAGAAATAGGCTGCGTAATCTTTGTACCAAAGAATAGTGCCACAACAACACCACAAATAATAAGGATAAGAAGGATAACAATTGTGGCGATAATACTCTTTCTAAGGGCAGCGTTGGC
This sequence comes from Pseudobutyrivibrio sp. UC1225, assembly GCF_900115215.1. Taxonomy (NCBI): domain Bacteria; kingdom Bacillati; phylum Bacillota; class Clostridia; order Lachnospirales; family Lachnospiraceae; genus Pseudobutyrivibrio; species Pseudobutyrivibrio sp. UC1225. The sequence goes on from NZ_FOVQ01000010.1 coordinate 1,443, forward strand.
ATGCTGGCTATATACAGCAGTCATTTCCTCCAGATCATCTACCCATACACCAGTACCCATTACCCAATCGAATGGCTCATAGTAAGCTGTATAGTTTATCTTTGGAAGCTCTTCTGTCTCATTTGGCTTTGCAAACATAAGACTTGTGTAGCCACCGCCTTCCTGCATACCATTTTGAATCATCATCTGGATAAACTTGTTTCCGCTGGAATCCATTGAATCCCAACGAGATTGTCCCTCTGTATCTCTACCAAGAAGAACTACGTTAATACCCTCAGAAGTATCAACCCAGAAATATCCACTTCCATCATTATATCTAAGCTCTCTAATAATATCTGCAGACTGCTTTTTTGCTTCCTCCAAAGTCATTTCTCCAGCCTCATACTTAGCATACATAAAGGCACAAATACTCATGGCTTCCTCAGTTTCAAACTTCAACTGATTCTTTACATCAGCGTAAAGTCTCTCCTTATAAGCCTCTGTCTGCTCAGAGTTAGTATTCAAAGTGTTAATTACAGTAAATGTAGAAATGATACCGGCGGTGATAACTACTGCCGCCAGAATGACTGCTATAAGCACAGTCTTTAAAGAACCCCTCTTTTTACCCATAGTGTGTACTCCTTTTCCCAAAAAGTAATACGGCAATTGATAATGCTATAATACCATCTGAAATATGGTCATTTTTTAATTTCACAATTATTTCGTTAATTTTTCGCAAAATGATTGCATGCTATTTAAGTGCATAAAAAATGGGAGGCATTTCTGCCTCCCTGTGCTGCTAATCCCACTGGGATTAGATATTTTATTCTATTTTACTTCTACAAGCTCAATTGTAAAATTAAGCTCCTTACCAGCCATCTCGTGGTTTGCATCAAGAGTGATATTTGTCTCATCCTTGGCAACTACCTTTACTGGGAATGGTCTTCCATAAGGATCCTGTAAGTATACCTGCTGGTCTACTACTAACTCCTCTGAACCTGGAAGCTGAGCAATCTCCAATGTAATAACTGCATCTTCGTCACGCTGTCCATAGGCTTCCTCTGGCATAAGGTGTACTTCAACCTTATCGCCAACTTCCATGTTAGCAACAGCTTTATCGAAGCCCTTAATCATCATTCCAGCACCACAAACGAATTCAAGTGGCTCTCCTCTGTCATAAGATGAATCAAACTGAGTTCCGTCGTTGAATGTACCTCTGTAATGTGTACGGCATGTCTTACCAACATTCTTACCCTCGAATGCAGGCTCTGAATGGCATCCGCCGCAACCAGAATGACCGCCGCAGCTATGGCCGTCCTCATGATCACCACATGTATGACCTTCGCCGTGATGATTGCAATTAACACCTGTGTTAATAAGCTCACCCTTAAGATATGCCTCAACAGCAGCATCAACATCACCTGATGCACCAGCACAAAGCTCAATTCCATTCTCGCTAAGAGCTGCCTGAGCTCCTCCGCCAATGCCACCGCAAATAAGTACATCTATTGACTTATTGCTAAGAAGGCCTGCCAAAGCACCGTGTCCCTGTCCATCAGAACCGATAACCTCAGATGAAACTACTTTGCCGTCCTCTACTTCAAATATTTTAAACTGCTCTGTATGTCCAAAGTGCTGAAACACCTGTCCATTCTCATATGTAACTGCTATTCTCATTTTCATACTCCTTCAAACAAAATCCCGTTTATTATAGCTTTTATATGGTATCGATGCAATGGTAGTCATCATAAACAATTATCTCAACTACCGGTGAATCCCAAGAAGGGTACTTAAGAGAAGCATTTCCTCTTTCATAAATATCCGAGCGAATAGTATGTTTATCAATAATAAATTCACTACAGCAACGTGATCTGTATGTAAATGTGTTTGTTGAATCTGTATCAACATCGGCTTTAGCGTCACCCATCATACATTTGATGACTACACCATTTTCTAATACAAGATCAAGATACTGACCAGGCACAGTGTTAAATCTACTTCCAACTGCTACCAAATACCTGTCGTCCAACATCATAAAACCATCCTGATCTGGCTCGGCTAAATCATTAATTACTCCTGAATCGCCGTATGTAATTTTACTTGAACGCTCGAGAGTTTTTCCTCCTTTGTAGCTTACTGTGTTTCCAGTTTCAGGATTTACGAAGCTACTTGGAATATCGTATTCGGTCTTTTCAACCTCTTCCTGGATTTCTTCCTCTTGAATTTCTTCTTCGAATTCTGCTAAATTTTCTTCTAAAACTTCTGGCCCTGCCAAAACTACATTGTCGTCCTCAATTGTAACTGAGGTACATTCGACAAGACTGCTAAGAATTACTGTATTTTCAAATGTTATTTCCTCTCCAACAGTCTCTGCTTCTGCTGCTTCAAACGCCATAGCATAGCTTCTCTTGTAGCAGTGGCAAAATAATATTAATAAAAGTGATGTGATTAAAATAAGACTACAGGCCAGGTGGCCCGATCGAATGTCATTTGAGTCCATTCTTTTCATAATTTAATTATCCTCTCTTTCATAAGTTCGGTAGTCTAGCAAAAAAAATGACAACTAGCAACGGCTAATTGTCATTTTTGTGGTACTATTCTCGTTGAGAGGATGTTGTGTAATAATCCTAAGTTAAAAAATTTAACTATATAGACACCTTCTTTTCTTTATTCTTTTATCTGTTTTATCATTTCCTGCGCCAGCTTTTTCGCTTTCTTTGTAAGCAAAAGTTCTTTATATGCCAGATACGCTTCTGCATCACTTATTTCCATCTTTCCTTCACGTAAAGCAGTTCTGATTGAAAGATATAAATCATAGTATTCGCTGGCCGCCTGATTATCGCTCTTTAACTGTACCATAGTATCCATAGCTCACCCCCATGGACACATATTACTATATGGTTGTGACGAAACGGTTAAGATGAAAAAAAATGTCTCCCTCCGCCAGGGCTTTTCTAACCATTGTAGCCCATCTGGCTTCCTCAGGATATCTGCCACCCATGAATCCTCTCGGATCATAACCATATGTATTTGAATCTCCAAATAATATTAGTCTTCTCATACCATAAATTATGACTGTTTAGTATTTGTATTTCAAAGAAAAAATCAATATAATTGGCTCATATTATAGAAAGAGAATTATAATATGAAAGATTTTGAAATTTTAAAAGAACAATGCATACATGAGGTAACCCGCCTTGGCATCAAGCTAGGCACCATTTCCTCATGGGCAATAAACACAAGAGCAAAGACTCGCTGGGGGCTCTGCAAGCTAAACCACGACGGTTCATACTCCATCGAGATTGCATCCCGCCTTCTTGAAGACGACCGTATCTCTGAACAAGCCTGCAAGGAGACAATCATCCACGAACTACTCCACACCTGCAAAGGCTGCATGCGCCACACTGGCAAATGGAAGTACTATGCTGAAGTTGTAAATCAGGTTTATGGATATAACATCAAGAGAGTCACCCAAGGCCAGGAAAAGGGGGTCGAAAACTATGAAGGCTCAGAGATGAGCATCAAATATGTCTTCACCTGCGGTAGCTGTGGTGCCACCATCTACCGCAAGCGTGACAGTAAATTCACAAGAAATTATAGATACTACGGCTGTGCAAGATGTGGCGCCGTAGCATGGTCTAAAAAGACGGTATCATAGATTTATCGCAGGCAGTACCTTTTTCTCAATAAATTCAACTCTATCAAATATTCTTGGCTTGAATGTACCAGTCATTCCTACTGATACATTTTCCGCCTTATTCACATAGATGATATTTCCGCTGTCACCAATTGCAGCATATACATCTTTTTCATCGTATGTCTTGTACCATAAGTAGCCATAGTTCATGAAGCCAAATCGTTCACCTAGCTTAATTTGGGGTGTGAGCATGTCTTTTAAATACTCTTCGGAGATGATTCTCTTACCGCCATGCACCCCGTCATCCAAAACTAGTTCCCCGATCACAGCCATGTCTTTTGCAGACATGCATAATCCCCAGCCTGCTGTAACACACCCCTGCGGATCAGTATACCACTCGTATTTTCTAGGATTCTTGTTCATAAAGAAATCAAACTGATCCTCTTTGGAACTGTCTCCGTGAGGTATACGCTCTGGAAGCCCCAGCGGTTTAAAAAGATTCTCGTTGGCAAAATTGATGCATTTCCCACCGTATGCTCTTTCAATTACACCCGCCAATATCTGAATGCCCAGCGTAGCATACCGGAACTCACCAGTGATTCCATTACGGCCTCCAAGCGAATCAAGTATCGCAAGCGTAAAGTCTGGCGAAGTACATACCTTCTTCCATGGTTCTGACTTACCTTTATAAGGGGCTGTCATAGTAAGCAGATGTTTGATTGTGACATCATAGATAGTTTTTTCACCGCGCTTTACAGTGTAATCCGGAAAGAAATCCATTACCTTCTGATCAAGATTTTTGATATATCCCTTGTCCAGCGCGATTCCAGCAAGCAACCCCATGATACTTTTGGTCACGGAATTGACATTCATTGCATCCTCAGTCTTGAAACCACGCCAACAATCATCAAGTGCCACCTCATTATCCTTGATGACATATATCTGGCAGATGTTGCTCTCATTGCCAGCGCTCTCATAAATATACCTATGTAACTGTTCTTTGTTCATACTCAACTGCCTCCTCTTAGTATAGATTTGGACGTCCTAATAAAAGGCTAATATGATTAAAAATTCTTTTCAAGAAAAATCTTAAAAATTCTTTCTTACAGTGTTTTTCCAATTATTCTCCAAAACGCTGTAAAATCCCTGATTTACGGAATTTCCAGTCCTACCACAGTCCCCTTCTTCAGCCGGCTTGATTACCATTTATATGGCTTCTGGCACTGAGTCAAGAGAGCGAAGCTTCCGCGAAAGTTCGTATGCAGGGTTAAATCCCATAAGTTTGTCATCCACTAATTGGAGAAGTTCCGGATTCAAAAATGTAAGCCGAATGTAACGTTGAATGTTTCTAGCATTTTCACCAACCTCCTCAGCTATTAGCTCTCTCGACTTCTTACCATTATAATGGTATAGAAAAAGAGCAGCTGTCTTTCGATAACTGCTCAATGTTATGTTCACTATTCAATTGTTAAATCTCTACAAATTTGAATTGTGCGATTAACTTCGAATTTTATTTGCAAACCTTCTTTACTGTATTTGCTGTTCTGATTGTTAATCTATCTGCAATTTCATTAGTTGCAGTTTTTTTCCACCAATTACATTTTTGATATTGCTGTCTATCAAAAGTCCAAAATATAACATTCTTATACTTTTGTACTTTTTCAAGTTCATCGGAAGGTGGTCCTACCATCTCATATATTTGCTCAGGTGTATCATCTGAAAGAACAAAAATTAAATTATCATATTTTTCTTTACTATTTGACCCCCACCATTCAGGTGCATTAGACAAAATATCATTTAACACATCTGCTTCAACTACATATACTGGAATGCGAAGTTCAAATCTATTTATAATCATATCTTCAATTCTATTCTTAAGATTATTGTCATCAGATAAAAATGTAACATTGCCACTATTCAAATATGTTGACACCTGCGTAAACCCTGCATTTTCAAGTTCCAACTTCAAATCAGACATTCTAATTTTGTTTTTACCGCTAATATTTATACCACGAAGAAATGCTATATATTTTTTCATTGAGTCCCCCTTAACCATACAAATTAGGATTATCATCACTACAAAATCGGAAATTCATACTATAATTTATAATACATAAAGTTCCCGTTATGCTTAAATCCAAAATCAGTATATAGCTTTACTCCCATATCTGATGCAGTAATCTGAACAGTACCACAACCATATTCATTAGCTTCATTTACTACTCTTGAAAGCAATTCCTTGGCTATACCTTTTCTCCTGTAATTCGGGTTAGTAAACATACTGGAAAGTAAACCTATTCTTCCAGAAGGACATCCAAAATACGGAGGTTTTTCGACAAAAGACATTCCGCTTGTACCTATAATCTCATCACCATCCATTGCTAGCCATGAGACAAATGTTCCATCTGACATATGTCTTTTGTAATAATCCTTCAGATTTGGGACTAAATCTATGTCTTCAGTCGCACCTTCTTCTCGAAGTTGGTTAATCCTCATTTGAATAAATGTATCTAATTCATTTTCCGTAAGTTTCTTATATATGATATCCACTTTATCCCCCTTAACGAGTTAAACTGAAATATAATTTGCCTCTAAAAATACCGATTTGTTAATTTCATTGTCTTTTTTATATTGAATCACGTTATTTCGCTTTCATTTACAGAATAATACAATGATTCCCCTTCTTTTTCCGTAACAATTTTTCTTACTTCTTGAAGAATTACGGAACAACTCCATATTTATCCCGTTTTGTTCCGTAGCATGGAGCCAAATTATACTAGTCAATCCATGTCAACTTTTAGTTTAGCCATTCTGTTTACGGAAAGAAGCGTTCGTTTTCGAGATTATTCCGTAATCATTTGCCAATTAACAAAAATACTTACGGTAAAACTTCTAGAAAACAACGTTTATTCCGTAAATCATTGCAAATTTGAAGTTGTTAAATACGATATATCATATCACCTGTATTCCATATCCGCATAATTCCAAATAACGGATTATTATCTCCTTGCCATATCCATCCCTGGAATACGGTGTCATATCCGCAATATCCTTCCGTAACAATTTCAAATTCAGCATTCGGATATTCTACATTAAATTCTTCAAAAGACATAGATTTTCCAGAAAAAGCTTTCTCTCCATCGTATCCAAAAGGAGCATTAAACAACATAATATCGCACTCCTCCATGTCAACTTTTGTGAATTCAATCATTCCTTGATACCATTTTTCTTCATCGTCAGCATATTGATATATCCGATCTAACTGCAAAGACAAATTATCTCTGCTTATTTCCATATTTAATATCCTGCTATCATGCAAGCTAAACGTAACATTGCTTTTTCTGTCTCTAATATACTCCATGTTCCAACCTCGAAAAATCCTGATTTTATCAATATCTTCTCTTGTAGGAAGAGACCGACAAATCACGATTTGATAATTTCCCTGCCTTTAATTATAAAGAATCCTTAGTCTTCATGAAATACCAAATCTATATTAGTCCCGCTATTCTCTGTTTCAATACCCAGGCCACATCTTCCTTATCTTTATCACTCAACTGATCAAAGAGACGATATAACGAAATATACCTATTAAATAGAATCTGTTCTTCAGACTGCTCCACATATTCTTCTAATAGAAGTTCCCTGACATCTACTCGATAGATTCTGGAAAACTGAATAATCTCATCCGTAGTGACCTGACGCTCATTCGCCTCAATTGCTCTCAAAGTTCTATCTGAGATGTGCATGTATTTAGCTGCTTCGCTTTGAGAATATCCTCTTTCCTCTCTTACTTCTTTTAGTTTCTTTGCTGTAAATCGTCCCATACCAAAACCTCCTTCAACCGGAAGAAATCCTCCGGTTTTGAAAAAATCACCTTAAATTTCATGTCCTATTTTGAATAAATTTTAAAAATAAAAGCCCTACTTTAAAAGTATGGAACTCCAAAAATAGGACTGTTAACTACGACACTTTTTTAGGCAAAAAATATAGAGAGTCCGAAGACTCTCTATACTATAAACGCTTTAAATTCAAGGCTTCTGGGAGTTTCAAAATCTTTCTTCTTCCCTGAAAATCAAGGAAAAATCGAGTTCTAAAACTCATTTTGAAGACCTAAAAAATCTCGTTTTTTATTAGTGCTTTTCGGCTATAGCTGCCTGTGCCGCTTAAACTGGGATACACCATTTTATTAGCCTTAAACATTTTCTTCTTCCAGTCTGTTGTATCTACCTCAAATATTGCGTTTCCAACCTTCGGATTCAGATACCAAATAAATTCTCCCTTATCATAAATGATTCGCTCTACGAATCCATCAATTATTCTATCAGGAATCTTGGCTCTAGAATCAAAAGCTTCCATATTAATAAACGCAGTAAGGCTCTTTATTCTCTCCTGCTTAAGAATATCATTTTCCGATTCGAGCATCTCCTGCTGACATTCTTCATTAAATCTCTCAAGATTTGATATCTGCTTTTCTATCTTTTCCTTCTTCCTTTGATACATTTCTCTGGAAATATCTCCCAAAGTGCACATATCTACAAGTGCTGATATCTGACTCTTTAGCTTATCAATTTGTTTGATGTTATTCTCAACCTTTTCCTTAACATTTGTTCCATTTGATTTTACATCAAGTAAATCTGCAGCCATAGATATCGCTTCATCATAAATCGCTTGTCTATTAGATACCAATTTCTTAAATAGAAAATCCGCTTGAACGACAAGTTTCCATTCCATAAATGTATCATTGTCGCAAATGCCCTCTATATCAAGTCCCTTTTTCTTTCTAAAACGAGGAGTACCAGTATGAAGCTGATCATAACATTGAAATACAAAGGAAGGTTCCCCAGTCTTGGACATATGTGCCATTCTTCTATTTAAAGCGTGTCCACATTTACATTTGCATTTTCTTCCCCAGACATTCTTGCAAGGAGACTGGCCGTTCATCTTTATATTTCCTTTGGCATCCTTCTTTTCAAATGAATTCAAAGATCTCATTCGCTGAGCTTCATCGTACATCTCTGGAGTAATAATAGGCTCATGATGCCCCTCAACATAAACCTTTTCAACCGCTCCATCATTACGTATCTTTTTCTGAGTAAGGTAATCCGGCACGTATTCCTTACGATACTCAATTCTTCCACAATAAAATGAATTCTTAAGGATTCTACTAATATTACTAGAAGACCATCTAGTAAGGCCTGTTGCTGTTTTGCGACCTTCCTGCTCCATGATATCTTGGATACGTCGCAAACCATTGCCCTCCAGGTATAATTCATATATTCTCTTAACTGTTTTCGCCTGCTCCTTATTCACAACAAAATGATTTTTATCAACGCGGTCATATCCAAGAATATTTCCAGTACCATAAATAACTCCATTTTTAAATGAAATCATCTGGCCGGCTTTTACTCTCTGAGATATCTTCTTGCTTTCATTCTGAGCAAGTGTAGCCATAATCGATAATCTCAGTTCACCATCTTCGTCATTCAGTGTCCAGATATTATCTTCTGTAAACCACACTTCGACTCCATAAGACTTAAGTATTCTAGTCTGCTGAAGAGTATCTACCGTGTTTCTAGCAAATCGTGATACCTCTCTGGTAATAATAAGATCGAACTTTCCATCTTTTGCATCCTGCATCATTCGAAGGAATCCATCTCTCTTATGAATAGAAGTTCCGGTTATTCCTTCGTCAATATATCGTTCAACAAGTGTAAGCTCAGGATTACGTGACAGAAGCTCATCATAATACTGCACCTGATTTTCAAGTGCTGATATCTGCGCCTCGTGTTCTGTAGAAACACGAGCGTAAATTGCTGCTCTACGTATCATCTGTTTCCACCTCATTTTCTATTTTCATCTAGATGTTGATAGCATGATATAATCAAGCTGTTATTCTCACAAGGATGTCAATATCTCGTTTCTTAGCAATATATTTCAATTCATCTTCTGTTATCTTTCCTTCGTCACAAAGCTTTTCCATAATGCTGAAGGCAGCAAGCTTAATGGCTAACTTTTCTGCTTCCGGTGAAAACGTGACTTCCTGCATTCCTTCCATTTTTTCTACCTCCCTTAATCTCCAACTGAATACAAAGCGTCTCATTAATTACGTTTTTCATAAAACTCTCTGGCAGACTCCCTATATATCGCATCAACTTTTCGCGGCCTATGGTTGTAATTTGTTCCGCCATTGATGCTGATTTTTCGTCAAGTCCTCCAATGTTTTCTAATATGGTATGTGTTGGGAATTCTTTGCTCTTATGAATCTTGGTGGTAATCGGAATAACGGTTACTGTAGGCGAATACTTATTGCCTTTATTATTTTGAACAACTAATACTGGTCGTTCTCCTCTTTGAACAGAACCAATAGACTCACCTAAATCCGCTAGGAAGATGTCTCCACGTTTAATTTCCATCATTACCACCTCCATCCTTGACAAATTCCTATGTAAAAAGGAAGGCTTCCTCTGCCAGTACACAAAAGAAGCTCTTCCTAAAAAAACAGTTATCAAATCTCTTACTTGTCCACGACACCCCAGAGATACGGGAAATCACTAAGCGGCTGCAGCACAGCTCCATAGGTTCATCCTCAAGACGGTTCTCGTCTAGCCGCTCCCATTGCGTGTTCAGGTCATGCCCTACTGGCTGTGGCTAAGCGGAAGTATCATTATACCCGTGGCCGTCTTCGCCAATGCCGGTGCTACCGACTTTCCAGTGAGGCTATATCGCGCAAGGCGTACCTTTGAGGCTCGAATCCACGGGAACGTACTTAGTGAATGTGTATTCAGATGTCAAGGATCAAGTGAGAGAAAAAAATATCCTCTCACTTAACCCCACTGAACTATCCCTAATCTATAAGGTATCTGAAGAAACTTTTTTATAAACTTACCAATTAAGCATATATTTTAATCTCTTAAGCCCGGCTTGGATTGAATCATGCACCGCTGGTTGTGACACACCTTCAATTCTCGCAATCTCATTCTCGCTATAGCCATAGTAAAAGAACAAACGGAACCGTCTCTGCTGCTTATCCGAAAGCTGCTTCAATGCTGTACGTACTATGTGTGCGTCCAACGCATCCTCCTGATCCAAGCCACTACATATCTCATGCATAAACTGTGCTCCTACGTAGCCTTCAACCTCTTCATCAAAAGCAAAAGCGGAATGATGCCTTAGTTCTTCCATCTCTAACCTTTTATCCAGCCGTTCAAATTCAGCAAAAGCTTTTCCCTGCTCCGGTGTAATCAAAATAAAAGGCTTGAAGATATTCAACTCACCTTCTGCAACTTTTTCCAGCTCCTCTAGAGAAAGGTTTGTTGCAACAGCCCACTTCACACCACCTTTAATTCCTGGGTAATGATGCACCAAGCTAACGAGCTTGTACTGCTCCTGCTCTCTATTCAATTCTTTTGCAATTCGATCTAAACTCATATCTGACCTCCGATTTTGAAATGGTTAATAGTTTCAAAACCGGCAGTCAGGGATATCTACCTATATATGCTTCCCACTCATGCACTGATATTCACCATCAGAGCAACAGAAAGAAGCACAAAAAAAGAAGGCAAAGCAAAACAGAGTACAATACTGTACTTCCTTCTGTTTTGCTCCGCCTTCCAACGAATCTTTGTCGTTCTAGCTGATAACAAACTCTTGCTGCCTGCCGCAAGCTTTCCTGGATCTATGCCGGATTCCTTATCTCTACAGACAGCTCAGTTATTCAGTTGTAATAGTTCACTTACTCCTAAGCTTTAAACTTTCTACATTAATCAGTATTTGTAAATGCTTAGCTTCAGCTTTTACAATGGCCCCACAAGGGCACTTAATACTAATATCCTCAAAACTCTTCCCCGTAAATAGCTTGTTGCCACATACCGGGCAACAAATCCAAACTTTGATGTCCTTCACCGTTTCCACGCCATATACAACCTCCTCATTATCATATTCCCCCACGGGTACATCCCCTGCTGGTAAATAGAATAACACGGAAGCCAGATGTGCAGCCCATCAACACGTTATCAATCGATTCTCAACAAACCATCTTGCAACCATCAAACATCCATCAAAAGAAAAAAAGGCTGCTGTCTCACATCTACATGCAAAACAGCAGCCTATAGCTCACTTGCTTCCATTATTTGATTCCTTTTCACTTTCCTCGCATTCCCTGCGATAAGCATATCTGTACATGCTTATTCCAAAGCATTTGATTGCCTCGCGCTTCTTACGCTCAATAGATGCTGATGAAAGATTCTCTGCCTTCGTCATCTCATCATTGGACATTGGATTATCATTCATGTAATAGTTCTCAATAATCCGTTTGTACAGCTGTCCTTCATCAACAGTAGCTGCAATCTCAACTAAGACTTGCTCTATCAACGGTCGCATCCACGGGCAGTCTCGAAGTTCTTGAAATAGTCTGTCCTGAAGATCCAGGGAATCATCTACCGGCAAGCGAATCGCTTCTAAGAAATCTCGCCTCATAGTATCCTTTTGTTTCTTCAGATCCTCCTCTTTAAGATTCGGATGAAACATATCTGAGATTTTTAATCCGCTCCGGAAATGTTCCAAAAGCACCCTTGTCAATTCTAGCACTAACGTCGGTTCAAAATTTTCTCGCATACACCAGTTATCAATGCGCTGCTCATTTTTTGACATAACCTTGCCTCCCTCCAACAATGTCCTTTTCTAAATAACAAAAAACGAGAAGGCTGGAATTGCTTCCAATCTTCTCGCTTAATAAACAACTATAAGATTTCAATTCCGCCGCGAATTCTGCTATTTAATTCCCAACAAGACCTTCAGCGTATGCCTGGAGTCTTCCTTTTTGTTCAGGATTTGCTTTTCTAGATAAAGCAACAAGCTCCAACTCATACTCAGAGAAATAATCTCCGTTTTGTGGTTTCTTATTAGTATCAAAAAATTCGCTCAGCGATACGCCTAACGCTATGCATACCAGTTGAATGGTTCTAAATGTTGGATCACTGCCATTAGATCTCATCTTGCTTATTGTTCCTGACGACAGCTTCACCTTTTTATGAATATCACTATCTGACATGCATCTTTCGTTCAAGAGTTCATCTAATCGAGCAATAAAGTCCTTCCCCGTCATTAAAGTGTCCATGGTGAAAACACCTCCTATTCTCCCGCGAAAGTGCTACACCATTATTGTAAGAAAACTTCTTACTACGGTGGTAAGAACATTTCTTACCGCAGTAAGATTTAGTTATCTACTACCACTCATTATCGTTATCAAACATCTGTCGTCGATTCTCTTCCTCCTCTTCCTGTCTGCGACGCTCCTCCTCTTCTTCACGTCGATACTCGCTGTCATCCCAGTTATAAGTATACTCACCACGGGTCCAACTAAAGCCATAACGATCGATATCTTCGTATTCTCCAGAATCATAATTAAAAGCCCACTTTGACATAGTTAATCCTCCTTAGCTTATTGCTTTTTTAGCGCTGCATTACGAATAAAGATTTCTTCAAAACCAGCAAGCTTTTCATACCATTCATTTGCTTCATCAATTAAACTTCTCAATGAAGGAATACTGGATGATTCACTAATATGAATAACATTTGTTCTAACACCATCTACACTAGTATCCATAAATGAAACAATGGATGTTTCAGCATCAAAATGATAACACCACATCGTCTGTTCTTTATATGTGTTTGCAATATCTTCCGGAATAATACCAGGCCAATCCTTTATCCTAGTTTGATAGAATGCCTCCACGTTCTTAGAAATAGCTTCATATGCTTTCTTATTATGCTCAACTACACGTCTAATCATCATGTGAACCACATCTTTATTAGCTTCTTTATCCCCCAGCATAGAATCAATTACATATCCCAGATTAGGATACAAATACTGTCCCACACACTTGGATCTAGTTACAATCTGGAATTCCTCTGAGAAATAATCAAGGATTATCTCATTATCGGAGCAAGCAATCGCTTCAATCATTCGCTCATCATCGAGATAACGATTCTCCGGCTTTACGTTAACGTATGTCATCTCGTATAAAAGCGGAATCTCCCGCCCCTTCATTTCCTCCATAATCTTTATATCACCATTTTCTATAGCTAGAGCCACAAGTTTGGTTCTAAGCTGCTCTTCTTCAGTTACCTGTGGTGGAAAATCAGAATCAATAAATCTAATATCCCTGCGTTTCATCTTTGTCTTAGCAAGAAACAATGATGTGCCGTACCACTTCTCTTCATCAAAAGAAATATAGCCTTCATCCATTAGCCAGTGGATAAACGAATAGTTCTTAAAATCTAAAGCGTAATCAACAACGGTCTTGCCATACTCATCGGAATTCAAAAACAAATTATCTTCAGAAGCCATATACTTTTTCCATACCTTAGGATTCTTAGAAAAAGCTATTTCATAATTAGTCATATGCCCACTAACCGGTCTATACGCCTTACCACAAGTTAACAATTCCTCACATGAAATACCCAAGATATCAGTAACAATCAAGAGATCATGAATCTGTAATCCCTTCTTTTCTCCAATGAATATTTGAGAAAATCGATTTCCCATTTTGCGAACTTCTTCAGCATCTGGATTTATCCCTTCATGCCTTAAATATTCACGATAGAAATCGCTACGTTTTCTATATCTTGAATCAATAAGTTTTCCAAGATATGAACCTATTCTTTGATTTGTTTCTTCACGAATATCCATGTATTTTTTCATAAGGTTTTGCTCCTTTTTCGTTGATATAATCACTATATCAATCCTTATTATAAGCGCATATCCTCAATTTGTGTACATATTTTGTGTACGTTGTTTAATATTGATATTGTGCACACTTTTCATGTATCTTTATAATAGAAAAATGAGCTAACAAGCTTTTAACGCTCCTTAGCTCATATCCATCCTTCTCACGCACTAAAAATTATTCATCCTATTACTTTTCTAAGTCCATAACCAAACTAATCACTTAGCCTCAGCCGCCATTTTATTGATTATTATTTGTAAATTATCAGAAATACCCTTAATAAAAAGATTTATACGACGACTATTCTTCTCATAATCACTTACCCTATTCAAATAAAGCTCAATTTTCTTTTGCATTTCAGTGCACATAAACATAAATGACACTTTTTCCTTATCTGAAAAGCAAGCATAAAATGTCTCATAAAAATCAACATAATGACTAACCTGGCGATATGGATAATGTCTTTCAGGTGTTTTATTTGAGCATATCAATCTATGTGCCTGCTCAAAATTCTTAAAAGCATTTTCCTTATCTCCTGAAACAATTGTACGTTCAAGTAATAATCTCGCGCGTAAACTATCCACCTGATATGAATCATCATTTATTTTTTTATGTGATAATGCACTTGCATTATTTAAATAAATTTCAGCAGCGTTATAGTCTTCAACTTCCATAACAGCTATCGCAAATTGTATCCAAAAAAACTGATTATCATCATAAAATCCTGTTTTTCTAGCATTTTCATAAAAGTTGATATATTTGGTTTTCAAATCAGCATCCTTACGATTAAATATTAATCGCAAATTGGAAAATGAAATCATAAACCTCAATATATGCGCATATTGTTGGTTGTAACTATGGTTACAGAAATGGTTTACTATACCATTAGCTATTTCAAGCACTTCATCGTTATAGTTATTCGCATTTATAACATAAGTTGCTACACTTGACGATTTTAAGCCTATTTTATTTCCTTCAATTAATAATAATTCCTTTAATTCCGCATATTTATCAAAGAAAATCTTGTTAACAGTATCTACTCCTAATATAATTGCAAGGTCATCTACCTCTATTGGAATAGATAAAATATTACAAACAAATGCACATAATAATACTTTTTTAGCCAATTCATCTTTAACGATATTTTGAATAACTAAATCAACCTTCTGAGTAACAGCTGGTGATTTATATAGTTCCAAAAGTACAGACTTTACCTCACTTCTACATTTCTTCTTTATAAATCCATACCTTGACCTAGTATTGGTAGTATAATTTTTGCCCCACAAGCCGTAATTAGAAATCAATTTGTCAAATCTATCTATATCAGCATCTTTCAATTCATTAACATCATACATTCCTAATGAATCATATGATAAGTGCATATCTTTTGATACTCTATAATAGAAATTGTCGTTGATGTAACTTCTAGCTGTAAAAATATATTTAATATTACTAAACTGATATCTACATAAAATATTCCAAGTATTACCATCAATAACTTGATTGTAATTTCTTACAAATATGTAGTGCATTCCTTTCTTATTTGATAAATACTCAAGATCATCAGCCAACTGAGTATCCGCATTATTATTCAATGAATATACATCTCCGTTTTGGTTAAGCATCACCATCAGTTGTTTTGCAATAATGCTTTTTCCATTCGACAAATCCGAATGAATTATCGCAACTTTACCCTCACCAGAAATAAACGCATAAATCTGTTCTGTATAATCCCGTTTAAATATATACTCTGACTCAAGAGCCGAATAAACAATCGCGTCATCAACCATTCCATTTACAAATAATCTAATAACATCACTAGCATCAACTTTCTGGGCAAGCTTTAACGGTGCCTTCTCAATTGTCAAAGATTTTAGCTTATATTCTTTTTCATCTGGCTTATAACTTGCTTTGACATCTTGTATGACTTTAGCAAAACAATCGGTTCCATCAGGATAAATATCTCCAAAAGCTTGCATCGAAGTAATTTTTCTCCTGCTAGGATTATAGTCAACAAAAATGCACTTATCTTTCAATTTCTCATCGCAAGCAAATATCTGTTTTAATTCTAGATCACAATCCAAAGAATAGCCTATAAATACAACAGCCTGCGCATTTTTAATATCCGTATGAAGTGCAACTGCCCAATCACTATCAGAAAGTGTTTTTTTCGCATATGAATTCTGTGTCAACTTAAATGTAGTTTCTAAATCATCTTCATTAACCCCATTTATGAAGCCATTTATATGAATAATTGCATCTTTTCGACTATAAATATCTCCAATTTTATTCTTACTATGAACACCTTCCCTGTTTATACCTACTGCTTTTGATGCAAGTTCCATAACATCATCATAATTGGTCGTATATATTTTTTTCCAAGGAAGTGAAGCAATTACTTTATGCCCTTCAGAAACCTCCTTACAATTAAAACAATTTTTCAATACCTTCAGCAAATCTCTTTTTGTATTATTTTCTAAATACCTAGTTGAAATATACTGTAGATCCTGTTTATCAGCTTCAGGCTCACCTTCAACATCTATTTTCCCATCCTCAATTAGGACCTCACACAAGCCTGAGCCTATTGGGAAATCACCATTTTTAGTAAAATTTTTTGCACCTACAGAAAACCCTGAACCTAAAAACAGTATTGCTTGTCCATCTAGCGCACATTCGATAATTTCTTTGATATCCATCTTATTCCCCCTCGTTTTTTAATGTTCTATTTTTTGTAAGTATCAGAAATCTCTTTTCCATACGCAAAAAGTCTGTTTAATGCACCATCTTCCATATCCTTGATGTTATATAACGTTTCCAAAACATCAAAAGTTTCTGAAAGATTCTTTCTAGCAGATTTCCATCCGCCACCATCAGTTACCCAAATAAACTCAACCCCATTTACTTCCTTCATTTTCTGAGCTATCAATTCATAACTTCTTGAAGTCTCATTGAGCTTAGAGCCGCCTGCAGCATAAAAATTAGTTTCAATAACGTAAATCTTCTCTGGTGTTTTTACTACAAAATCCCATCTTTTTGTACTCTTACCTTCTGCGGAAATAGGTGACAAATCAACACCCCATTTATCCTCAATTTCTGTAAGATACATTTCCTTATAGTACTCAACACCAGCCTTCTGAAGATAGGATTCAACCAAATCCTCCATTTGGTGTCCACCACGATTCTTTCTGCCGTTACTATCAAGTCCAACTTCAATTCCTAGACAATAATCAACCAAATTATTAATCAAGTGATTAGAGATTAATTCAAGCAATCCCGTTTTTTTCATAAAAACGATGTACTGGTCTACATCATAATTCATTTTATTGAAATTATAATTAAATGCACCATCATCGTCCTGTGCATAAATCTCAGATTGTCTTACCGCTAATAATGTTGGAATACATTTAATAACCTCGGGGTATCGCTCAATTAATCTTCTGATATCTTCTTCAATATTTTTAGAACCAATTAAGCTGTTCAGAATATTAAGCTCTACTTTGATTGCTTCAACATTATCGTAAACTTTATTAAAATCTACATAATAGTCATATTGATTTATACTAGGGCGCATTGTACTAAGCCATTCCTCAAAGTTGCGCATTCTCTAATCTCCTTTTCGATATATCTATATATTCCTCGTTATTATCTATGCCAATATAGATTCTCCCTAATCTTTTTGCAACAGCACCTGTTGTCGAACTGCCACAAAATGGATCAAGCACCACATCACCTTCATTTGATGAAGCCAACAATATTCTTTCCAATAAATACTCTGGCTTTTGTGTGGGATGCTTGCCATTATTTTTCTCACGCTTTGGCGTCAATGGACCTTCCCACACATCTTTCATTTGCTTTCCACCATTAAGCTCTTTCATAAGCTGATAATTGAATAAATGACGCGATTTTTTATCATTCTTTTGAGCCCATAAAATAGTCTCTGTACTGTGTGTAAAGCATCTGCAAGCCAAATTAGGTGGCGGATTTGTCTTCTGCCAAGTAATATTATTTATAATCTTAAACCCTTCTTGTTCTAAAGCCATTCCTATTGAATAGATATTATGAAGTGTTCCACTTATCCAAATCGAACCATTTGGCTTTAACACCCTTTTGCATAACTTAATCCATTTTCGATTAAATTTATGTTTTTCTTCAACAGAATCTATCTTATCCCAGGCCCCTTTATTAACAGATACCATTTTACCGCCCTTACATGTGATACCATCGTTAGACAAAAAATAAGGCGGATCTGCAAAAATTAAATCCACAGATTCCTTTTTGCACTTTTTTAATAGTTCAAAAGTATCTCCTAGATATAATTGACTATTGTTATCTTCATAAAAAGGACTTGTTCCAGATATCTTATATTTCATAATTTGTAATTATCACTTCTTTACCAGTTCTCTTTTTAGCATTACTATTTATGTTTCGTTTTACATCCGTTGACTCTATTTTGAAGCCATCATACAATTCATAAACTAAATCAACATCATGATTTGAAAGCATACATTTGACTCCATTATCCGCCAAGTTCTTATATAGCTTAGACAATCTTACATGGTCATCATAAGTAAAACCATCTTTTGTATAGTCTGTAAATGAAGCAGTCTCACTAACCGGAATATACGGAGAATCAAAATACACAAAATCATTTTTCCCTATGCCCTTACAAACTTCTTCAAAATCCATGCAATGAATTTGAACGTCTGCTTCTTGAAGGTAATACCCAATGCTCATTAAGTTAGCCTCATCAATTGATTTGCCAAGCTGTTTGTTATTATAAGGAACATTAAATAAGCCTTTGTTATTTACACGATATAGTCCGTTAAAACAATGCTTATTAATCCAGATCATATAGGCAGCGCACTCAGCGTCCAATTCTTTATTTTGAATTTTTTGATTATATTCTTCTCTTCTCTTTAAATAATATTCCTTATCACATGGTCCTTTATCAAGAATATTTACCGCCCTAATAACCGCACGAGGATCCGTCTTTAATTGACGATATATATTTATCAACTGCTCATTAGTATCATTAATAACTGCTTTCTGTGGTTTCAATCGAAACAACACCGCACCACCACCTATAAAAGGCTCATAATATGTGTCAAACTTATTAGGTGTTCTTTCCCATATCCTATCTAAAAGCTGTCTTTTCCCACCAGCCCATTTTACAAAAGGTTCCATTACGTATTACTCCATTTCCATTAAATATTCTAAAATTAAATCTTTTATATTATACATAGCTCCTTGTCCCATAATATGGACATAGATCAATCAAATGTAATTTCTGCAATATCACTAAGCTGACATTTAAACTCCTGACATATTCTTTCTAATACTTCCATTTGAACATTATCACCATTTTCTAATTTTGCGATTGTAGCATAGCTTAGTCCTGTCTTTTTAATCAAATCTTTTCTTTTCATATCTTTATCAATCATGAGCTTAAAAAGCTTCTTGTAAGATACAGCCATTTTCTATCTCCTTATTCAAAAGCATGCATTTTACAGACCCTTCACATTATATCATAAGATATTCGTGGTTATTCTAAAATTTCGTACGAACGCATTAATATTTTTACATGTGGCTTTAAAGGTATAATTGCCTATCAGAGTATACTGTAACTTATTGTCTGTAGACTTATTGTATTCACAATCAAATAATAAAACGTGGAGGAATGATATGGATATTTTAGATACTTTCGCAACCAACGTAAAAAAATACCGCCAAGCTAAGAATATCTCGCAAGAAAAACTAGCTGAAATATCTGGACTTCATCGTACATACATAAGTGACATAGAACGCTCACAAAGAAGTATTTCACTTAATAATGTCCAAAAAATAGCAAATGCACTTGATGTCCCAACATACAAACTATTCATGTCAGAAAACGAGCATATATAGCTTATAACAATACATAAAGCCAGCTCAACAACACCAAAAATACTGGCACCAAGAAAGGGGAATTAACAATGCCTAGACAAGCAAATCAATATGGCGGCGGAGCACAAACAAATGCCAATGGATTGTTATTTGAACAAACAACCGATTTAAACACTGCATTAATGTCTGTTGGATATTCCATCGTGAACAACAAGGTTTATTATAACGATATTCAAATAGGACTATCTGCTCCCAAAAAAAAGATATATTCTGAATTTCTTTATCCTAATAACATAGACTACAAGCAATATAATTCAAAAGGATGGCAACCAGATGAAGCATTTATTAATTTTACTAACAAAACCGTTTACATAATCGAAAAGAAATTTCAGAATGGCGCCGGTTCTGTCGATGAAAAGCTACCTGGGTGTGATTTCAAAAAAAAGGAATATGAAAAACTATTTTCACCCTTAAACTATTCAGTAGAATATATCTATGTTTTTAACGACTGGTTTAAGCAACCTGTATATAAAGATGTTCTTGAATACATCGAATATACTGGTTGTAAATACTTTTTTAATGAGATTCCATTACAATGGATCGGCTTAAATTAATAGATGTGGATAATATCCTCATCTATTTTTTTAAAATAAACAAATACTCATGTGCTAATAGCAAAAAATTATTTTTCACACTTATTTCTTTCCAGTAGTCCGTTGAGCGGCAATTATGTTGTTCTTTAATTACAATTTCTTTCATACTAAATCCCGCAGCTTCAAAACGCTTCATAACCTCAAACCCTAATGGGAAAACTTTACCATTACACCTTATATCTCCCATTAAAACACAACAAAATCCCCCCTTCTTCAAGACTCGATAGCTTTCCTTTGCGACCTTTTCAATTTCATGTAAAAAATTTTGTGCATCATACGATGACAAATCCCCCTCTACATTTTTTCCATTACTATAATCTATAATATTTGCATATGGTGGATGTGTACAAATCAAATCAATAGAATTATCCTTTAAAAAGTCGAGTTTCCTAGCATCTCCTTTTTTTAGTTTTACAATTCCTTGGCCCCCACTATAATTAAAATCTAGTTTTCTTACACATCGCTCTAAAGCCAAGTCATTTACATCAACACCAATTACATTTCGATTTAGAAGTTTTGCTTCGACAAGTGTTGTTCCACCCCCAGCAAATTGATCTAATACCCAATCATTCTCCTTGGAATATCTTAAAATAATATTTCTTGGAATATATGGCGACCAGTTTCCCCGCCACTTACTGTCATGCGTAGCCCAATTGCCTCTATCTGGAAAACTCCATACCGTGTTGTATTCCAGACAAAAATCTTCAGGTTCCCATTTGGTTATCTCCTTTTTCATATCATTATCTCCTGTAGAGTTAGTTTTATATTCATAAAAACGCACTTTATTTACATTTGTCTCTTAATTATTTAAATTAGTGGAATCATCCTTCTTTGAATTTATTTTCTTCAATTTTAAGTCTATAATGTCCAATATTTCCTGTTTATCATCATCTGATAGTTCTGAGAATTTCTGTTCTAAACTTAAAAATTGATAATACGAGTTAATTCTTCTATAAAAGGCAGCCTTATCGCAGTTAAATTCAAGCAAAGAATTAGGGTCAACATTATATAGCTTTGAAAACTTCACTAATTCATCTGTACTCACCCTTCGTTTCCCTGATTCGATTGAACTCAATGTAACTCTAAGCATTCCCATACTTTCTGCTGCATCCTCCTGTCGCATTCCAGCAGCTTTACGTGCCATTTTTAATTTCTCTGAAATCTCTGCCATAGCATTCTTTTGCCCCTCTCTATAAATCTTCACTTCTGTTTTATTAATATAACACCTAACTTTATTGATGTAAATATTTTCTTACATTTTAACATTTTCACGTTGTAAATACTTACATCTGTTGAACTCCATTATTTCGGAAGACTATCTTATCATTATGGCTATTTAAAAACTTGCAAATTTGGAGGGATTTAACATGTATTTACACGAAGCAGAAAGCAAAATTCAACGTTTAGCTAATATTCCTTTTTCTGAACTTTTTTCTGAACGGGATATTCAAAATATTATTGTAAATAAGGGAAAAACTGGGCAATTACTTGAACTAGCTCTTGGAAAAAGATTAGATAGTGCAAATCTTGATTTCGAAGATGGGGAATTAAAAACAAATAAATGTGATTCTTTCGGTAATCCAAAAGAGACAGTATTTATCACTCAAATAAGCAGTATTATAGACGAATTACTAACTGAAGAACCTTTTGAAAACACTCATCTTTACGAAAAAATCAGCAACCTACTCTATGTTCCAGTCTGTAAAGATGGTGACCCACATGACTGGAAATTCTTTACGCCAATTCATATTGACCTTGAACGAAATGAATTTTCTTCTCTTATGGATATTTGGGAAGATGATTACTATAGCATTTGCAAACAACTTAAACATAGTATCGAGACCAGTCGAGATGGGTTTATCCATACATCAAATGGGAGACACATTCAGGTAAGAAGTAAAGACAGCAAGCGAAAAGATGGTTCTTATAATGCCATCTATTCTAATATTTATAATCGCTATGTTTCCGATAAGAACCATGCATTCTATTTTCAGAGGCAATTCGTTTTCGATATCAGACGTATGTTAGGTATGTAATTAATTAAAGAAAACGAGGTGCATAAAACATGAGTGAACACGAAATCAGTTATAATTTAATTAGTGGCGATAGAACCCAAAAAAGAAAATCCTTAATTACAAGTATGCTTGAAGAAGAATGTGGAACTGGAACTGGAACTAACTGTTCTCGCTACAGATATAATGTTGAAAGCTACGGAGAATATGGAATATACCTAAAACGTCCCACTCAGCTCAATAAGGGATTTGATTTTACTGTCAACGTTGATGGAATGTGGTTTAAGAAAGAACGCAGATATTCATGTCCAAGCCATCAAGATATATTTGATGCACTTGACGATTGTCGGTCTCATTATCCAGGAGAATATGATAACATTTCATTTATGATAGAAAAAATCTATAACTGTGAAGATGTAGATTTATCTGAAGTCTCTGATATTTATTTTCATGACTTTGAAGGTTCAAAAAGACCAATTGCAATCATCTTACTTGCAATCAAATGGTTGTTTATGGAACAAGACTGCGCCTATTGGAATTATTCCGGTAGAGCAATGCTTTATAAAGCCTTGCAAAAACAACAACTTATTTAATTTTTAACAAAAATAGGGCCGGCCCCACCACAGTGAGACCGGCCCAATAACTACCTGCACACATCCTTATTTCGATGCTTATACGCTGCACTATCCCAGATTTCTATTCTGTGATTCGTCTTAGCAACAATCTCAGCCACACGCTTCAGCACATCGTCATAATCATCGGTGCGTATCTTTTCTTTACCAACTCTTTTCTTACCATCAAAAAGCTCGATAATATATGTTTCCATGGCACCTCCTAAACCTTGCAACCTTCCACCAACTTATTGAAATAATCATACGATTCTTTGAAGTGCCAGTCCCCATGGAGCATATCCATAAAGCTGTGATAATCAATTAATTTGCAATTCGCTACATCCATGATCTGCATAGCAAATCCATTCTTGAGTTTTTCAAGGAATACCTCCTGCTGTGTTCTATCCTCTTTGTATTCGTAAATACGTTCCAGATAATCTGCATGACAAGACTCACGCATCTTGATATCGATGTCGCCACTCTTATAGAAACAGATATCAAAATACTCCCTGAATCCAGAGAACTTGATATAGCGATTGTAACTCTTGATGGTGATGGTCACTTTCTGACCTGAAGAACAACGCCCCAGGCTCTTAATATATGCCTCCATCAAAATCTCAAACGCTGCTGCAACCATCTCACTCTTCATAAGTGGTACCTGGCTTGGATCTACATTCTTCTTTCCCATAGTCTTCCTCCCTATCTACACTCATCCCTATCCGACTTCATCTTCCCATGCTCATGCTTGCCTTCCACTAGCCCGAACTTGTCTTTCAACTGTCCTAGGATAGATGGCTTCTTCTCTGCGATAGTTTCCATCTCGTAGGCTGCAGTGTAAGCGGCATCTTCATGAAGCTTGTCATAGTCCACTTCCTTTACCGGCTTGACACTGCCCAGGCCTTCTGCTGCAATCACCTCTGCTGCAACAATGGCAATTGGTGCATCTTTATTCTCGATGACACCTCCATCCAATCCATGGTAGTTGGCATCATAGAAAGTGTAGTCGTAACCTTCATCACACTTCTGGATAGCCAGGTACTTATCCCCTACCTGCAGAGCCAGTTCTTCCTTATCCAAGGTCTCCTCCAATGGGTGCTGGCTCATAGCAATCTCAGTATTCATATCAGAGATGATTTCACTGGCAGTCTTTCGGATGGTCAGCATGGATGATTTCAGTTCATCCAGTTCCTTACCGGAGCTCCAGCCTGCAATATAACCGAAAGAATAGTCCGAAGTATCCACCCCGAAGTGCTGACACACGGTGTAGGCTACGGATTCAGCCTCTACCTCTTTAGTGCGCTTATCCTTCCTTTCCATTCCATTCTCATCCGATTTATCCAGCGGATAATCGTGCAGCTTGGAGTGAGCGATTTCATGGATTAGCGTCTTTAACGTCTGTACCTGAGTCATGTCCTTTTGCACTACAATCTTACGGTCCTTCAGTGAAAAGTACCCCTTGCTGCCACCGTCAATATCCTGGTATTCGATAGGTACCTTGGATATTTTTGTGAGGGCATCAATCATCTGGTGATACTTCTCCACCTGACCGGATAGCATCTCTACTCCGATGGTTGGCAGTTCCTTGCCTTCCGTATCAGACACATCAAATACTGTAGACACCTTGAACTTAGTTACCTCGATCTGCTTTGTAGCACCTTCCTCCGGGGCATCCTTATCTTCCACATCCACCTTCAGCTTCACAGGAGAGATAATCTTGATTCCCTTGGCACCCTTCTTTACATGGCGCTCGAAGTTCTTCTGCCAGGCGCCATACCCGGCTACCAAAGTGGCATCCGGGCGCTGCATGGCAATCAGCAAGGTATTGTTGAAGCTGTAGTAGTGGAACTTGGACATGGTTGTAAGATAGGTCTTGTACTTCTCAGAATTAAAAAGATCACGTAACCCCTGCTCCAGTTGTTCCGTGATCTCCTCTACCTTTGACTTGTTATCTGTATCAGCCATAGTCATACCTCCTATTTAATTTTCAGCGTTCACTACTCCCATTCGAACTCTACCGGCTCCTTGGACTCGAAGCTCTCCATTATCTTGCTATAAAGCTCCTCTCTGAATTCCTTGGTGATAGGAAAAGCAATGTCCTTGAAAATAGGATTGCCCTCATCATCCACAGTCTTAGTCTTGAAGCTTGGCATAGATACGAAGGTGCCTCCCTTCTTACTTTCCACGATGGAGATATTTCTGACAGCGAAGCTATCCCCGAAGGTAACTGTGCAAAGGCCCTTCACATTGTTAGTAGTTGCTTCTAATTGATTTGCTTTAACGTTTACTTTCATCTTTTTGATCCTCCTTAGGGTAATGTTTCTAGTGTTCCGCTAACGCGAAAGTGTCGTTGTGGCGAGCAGTGCATTTGTCCGACAAATGCGTAGGCGGCTCTTACAACACATCCTTCTGATGTGAGTTTCGGGTTCGCTTATCGCGACCCTCTCTTTCATTTTTCTCCTCTTCCTGCTGGTATAGGAGTTCCAAATTTTTCTTAGCTATCAGGTACTCATTCATGTCTTTTTTGATCTGGGCATACTCTAGGAACTCTGCTTTTTTCTCAGCTAAAATCCGACCATACTCCTCTCGTAATTCCTGCATAGGTGGAATTTTGCGACCTGGAGCATTCTTGTACACTTCCTCTGCAGCCTTATAAATCAAAAGCTCTGCCTCGTGTTCTTCGTAGAACTTTTTACTGTAGCCACTCTTCTTATACGCCACAAAAGTTTTCCTAGTCCTACCATAATCAACGATAGCTTTTTGATACTTCTTGTTTTCTGCGAGAAGTGCCTCCTTCGCTTTCATGGAATCCATGAGTTGCCTTACCTTACCTGAACGCTCATCAGTGATTGCCTTTAGTTCTTCGTAGGAAGATATCTTATGCTCCTGTAAAAAAAGGATGGTCTTTGCCATCTGCTTGGCATTAAACTTCTTCGCCCAATTCACATAGCCCTTGCCTTTTCCTTCCTGAACCTTCGCCTCGATATCCTTAAGAAACTCCAGTCTCTTATCTGAAAAATGTCCCTTTCTTGAATACCTGCCATTCTTTTTTCGTTCCGCGTAAGGTGCAGGCTTGATGATAGACAAACCATTCTCTCCACATAGGACATCAGAGAGTCGGCGCACTGCTATCCCCGAATAGTAGAAGTTTCTGAACTTCTTTTTTCCATCCATCGAGATTGCATTAAACACGATATGGTTATGGATATGCTTCTTGTCCGTATGGGTACATACCGTAAATGCGTAGTCACCTTTTGTGAATCGCATAGCAAGTTCATAACCAATCTCATTGGCCTTCTCTGGCGTGATTTCTCCTGGCTTAAATGACTGCCGGATTTGATAGGCAATAATCTCTTTCTTACGTATGTCTCTAACATTGGCATGATACTCTCGATGGGAAAGCAAAAACTCTTCATCAGCTGTTTCAATATCACAGCCATAGGTTGATATATATCTTTTTTGCTCCGTCTTAAGCTCATCCTCCGTATAGTCCATACGTTCCTTCAGGCTCTCTGCCAATGTCCTATCTCGAACGATATGCAGTGCCATCAGTCTCGTTGCAGCCATCGCATTCCTCCTTAAAAACTTTTGCAATCAAAAAGGACAGCCCCTCAATAGAAAGACTGCCCTTCACTAACAGTATTCAATTTTAAATCCGCTTCAATGCTCCACGCACAGACTCAAAGAAGTACTCGATGACACATGCTGCAAACAGACCTATAAAGATGAGTAGCAGCATCACACCGAAAGCTATGGCACATGGATAAAGACCGTCGAACAAACAGAACAGTCCTACGATGATGCAAATCCATATTCCAAGGCCTACGACTACTTCGCTAAGCCAAAGAGATGCTTTTGTGATTAAGAGTGCTATGTCCACTACCAATAAAAGTGGTAAGGTTAAAAGCTTTAATAAGAATCTTAAAATCACCATGTCCATACCTCCCGTTTCTTTCATTTGTCTTTAGTCTATGCTGTGGATTTTGAAAAGGCAAGGATGCCAAATAAAGTTGATGGTTCTTTGATGGTCACTTGATGGCTGCAAATTTTCGCATGAGTTCTCTGGTGCCACTCCAGATATCATCCAGCCTCTTCTGTAAATCTTTGATGTCTGATTCATAGATTTCACCCAAACCGTTTGCTTTCTTGGCATACTGGTTCAGATTGTTAGAGCACATACGAATCAGATATGCCATCTCACGGATACTAGAGGTATCCACCTTCACACAGTACCCATCCAATAGCATCTTTCGCATGTAGTTACTCATGTTTGTGACACCCAGCTCTTCCATCTTGTTACGCATCCGACGATACTCACTATCGGACAATCTCACCGAGATCTTGTTTGTGCGGTTTTGCAACTTTCACCACCTCATCTTTTTTCTCAATCAACTTCTCATACTCCTTGGCCTTCTTCAGGGTAGATTCGCTCGGTGCATCCTCTGGCATGTTGTTGATGATACCGTCGAAGTTATTATCATTTCCTTCGATAGCATCCTCCACTGCCTTTAGATGATTCTTCTTGGAATGAATCGTATGCTGTTCCAAAATGGATTCCTCCACCGGTGTCAGCTCCTCTTCCTTGGCAAGTCTCTTGCTTGCAATATCCAGTCCATCCATAGCGCACCTCCTTACATCTGCTTGTAGGCGTTGAGTCTCTTGATGACAGATTCCTTTTTCACACCCTTAGCAGCCATCACAGAATGAAGCCCCTTCTGAAATCCTATGAGGCGACGAGTTGTCGCCTCTACATTCTTAAGCTCAAATTCCATAGTTACTCATCTCCTTTCTTATCTTCTGCATCCGGCATCTCGATATAATCATCAGCATAATCGCTGTCCGGATCTTCCCCGTTCTTCTTACGCTTGAAGCTATCGCGATTACTATACCAGTAGAATCCACCTACACCTGCAAGACCAAGCACAATGCAAAGACCCAGGATGGGATTTGGACCAGCTGTCTTTTTCTTCGAGGTCTTATCCGCCTGATTGGTATCCTCACTAGTAGCATCTGTAGGCTCAGTTTCTGTAGTCTTCGGCTCCACCTTGGTTCCGGTAGCAGCTTCAATCTCTTCCTTATCCTCATCACTGATGAGATCCATCAAATCACGCTCATCCACCTGATTCAGGAAATGTACTGTGTTGGTTCCCTTATCATCGCGGTCTACGATGATATAGAAGATGTGACCACTCTTGGTTGTCACTGTCATAAACTGCTTGGCATGACCATCGGATGTAGTGATGTCATCCACTAACGTCATATTTCCATCTGGTGTCAGTGGAGTGTGATCATCCTCTATAGTTTCAGTATCCTCATCGATTACGGATGTGTCCACATTGTCAGGCACCTGCGCAAATGCAGTAAGTGGCATAGAGCCTATCAAAAGAGCAGCTGCCACAGTAATTAATCTGATTTTATTCTTCATCGATTTCCTCCTTTGTTTCATCTGATGTTGCAGTGATTGGTGCGTTGCCTGGCAAATGATTCTTCGCATATGCGATTACCTGTGCCAGCTCGTCCGGCGTCAAATCTGCAGCTTTTACAATGTCATGGACGATGGTCTTTTCCTCGTCCGAAAGCTTTTTTTCTAAATACCTGATGCGATTATCCCACCAGGCACGTTTCTCCTTGGCGGCTTCTAAATCCGCCCTAATCTTTTCTAATCTCTGGGCCATAGTTCCTCCTTAAGGCAATCTGCCATAACAATAGAAATGTTGCTGCCAGTACTTGGTATTTACCGAGGTGTACTGAATCGGATTGCCACAGTGAAGCATCATTCCATTGCCACAATAGATGCCCACATGACTGGCTCCGCTGGTGTCATAAGTGCCTTTGAAAAAGATTAAATCTCCTGGCTTTGCTTCCTCTGGAGAAATCACCGTACAAGTGTGTTTCAACTGATCAGCCGTTTGTCTGCCGAGATTCCATCCACTATGATTAATAACCCAGCTGACAAAACCACTACAGTCAAATCCGGTAGATGGACTAGAGCCACCCCACACATAAGCACGTCCCAAGTACTTTTCCCCTTCTGCAATCATGGCTGCAAAGGTTTGATCTGACAGGGCATCCGGTGGAATCTGATATTCCTCTGGATCTTCGTAATCCACATACGCATCATCAAACAAATAGGCTTTGTTACCCTGCGTCTCTAAGAGAAGTGCATATCTAGCCTGCTCATCCTCATTCATGCCTTTTGATGCAATAACAGTACCTAGACTGTTGTTCTTCAAAGTTACTGTCAGAATCCGCACATGATAATATTCTGTCTCCGTATAGGTGTAGGAAACGTTGTGCGGATTACCTTCCTTATCAATTACAGTCTTAGTTCCGGTCTTTGTCACCTGACGGGAACGACGCTCTGTACGGGTGGTATAGCTAAGGTCATACTGTTCATTGAAAAGGTCTTTTACCACCTGCTTCATATTACTGCGCTTATAATCCTCGTACTTTACGGTCAAGTAGCTAGCTAGCTCATAAGGGTTATGACCGATTTCCTCCAGGTTGTACTCATACTCGTCATAATCCGGAAAATCAGTCTCCGTATTTTCGATGGTCTTCTGCAGTTCCTGTTCCAGCTTTACATAATCTGCATCTACTCCGGTGATATCCTCGTCGTAGGCAGTATAAGTGGAAACCAGAACGGTATCTCCCATACTGGAAATCACGGCCTGAAACAAGCTAATCAAGTTGCTGGATAGCCAGATAAAAAGAATGACCAGAATCGTCACCACAAGCACCACTGGGTGCTCTTTTAAAAACTCGGCAATCTTTCTGATCGAATCCTTCACTCCATCTTTAATTCCTTCTGCCCTATCCTTCATCTTATCCGCGAAGCTTTTTACATAAGGGCTGTCCCTGTCTTTTCGGTAGTAGTTCTTCTTGATTTGATGACGCTGATAGGCACGGTGCATTTCCCTTGTGGCCTCTTCCCCAGCCGCAACACCTTCATCAAGAGCCTGCCCACCGATGTTTTCATCCTGATTGTAATTACTCACTTACACTCCTTTCTGCCAGGCGGCTACTTCCTTTGGCTTTGTGGTCATAATGCGGTAGAGCTCTAAGTCATGAGGGAACTGATCCTTAAATGGCAAAATCAGATTTCCAAAGACCAGTAAACCTTCGCCCTGCTCTGCCTTTTCCACATAAGAAAGCTGATACTTACTGATACCAAGCTTTCTCGCCAGAATCTCTCTGTCTCCTGGCGCTTGATTTAAAAGATAGATAAACTCACAGTTATCAAAGATGTTCTGCACTTCCGGCGACTCCAACAAGTCCTTCACGTTCTGGGTGATGGCTGTCGGGATGCCTCCCCATTTACGAAATCGCTTATAGATTTCCGCGCTATAGTTGGCGGTCTGCTTATCTTTTAGAAGCAAATGGAACTCATCCATGTAGTATCTGGTAGCTTTTCCCATGCTTCTATTGGCTGTAACTCGTCCCCACACCTGATCCTGAACGATGAGCATACCGATTTTCTTAAGCTGCTTTCCTAAGTCCTTGATGTCGTAGCAAACGATTCGGCTATTGATATCTACATTGGTCTGATTGTTGAATACATTCAGGGAACCAAAAACATAGATTTCAAGTGCCGTTGCTACCTCATGAGCTTCCTTCTCGTTCTGTGCCATCAACTCATTGAATAGATCAGCAAGGATTGGCATGTTCTCCGGAATTGGATTCTCGAAGTACTTCTCATAGACCTTGTGGATACAGCGGTCGATAACCGTCTTCTCCACTGGGCCAAGTCCACCTTTTCCATCCATAACAAGCTCAAACAATGATAGGATAAATTCAGCCTTCAGTGACACCGGATCATCACCATCGGAGTAGTTCTCGTTGATATCCATGGGATTGATGAATTGCTTGGACTTCTGGCTGATATGGATGACCTGTCCATGGAACTTATTTACCAGCGCGGTGTATTCCTGCTCCGGATCACAAATCATGATGTCATCATCGGTCGATAGCATGACGTTACTCATCTCACGCTTTGCAGAAAAAGACTTACCAAATCCAGGCTTTCCTAGAATCATTCCATTTGGATTAGACAGGCTCTTTCTATCTGCCATAATCAGATTCTGTGACAAAGCATTCAGGCCATAGTAAAGTGCTTCATCCTCGGTCTGCATCAGTTCCTGCGTGGTAAATGGAATAAAGATTCCTACCGAACTTGTGGTAAGACTTCTATCTGTATGAATCAGGTCTCTTGCAAGTGGCAGGCAGCTATTCAGCCCTTGTTCTTGTCTGTAGTCCAGCTTGTAGATATCACAGTTAAACTGCTGGGCTGTGCTGGATGTCTGCAGGTAGTTATTCTTAAGTTCAATCTTGGATGCACCGGTATTCAAAATAAGAAATGTCATCTTAAACATTCGCTCATTCTGATTCTGTAAGTCCTGAAGAAATGCATTGGCGTCCTTGCCATAAGTCACCAAATCCCCCGGAATCAGATCCATATCATAACCGGAACGAACAGCCTTCTTCTGTTCATCAATCTTCGTTGAATCAATATTCGTGATGGTCTTCTTTACCTTCTTAATCGCCTCATTCTGATTGATAGACTGCAGATGGATACTGATGACCTGACTGGAATCTGCATTCAAAAGTTCCATCAAGAATCTGTCTTCCATGGTTGGCGCATCGTAAGATAAGGCAGATATGGTGGCAAATCTCTGCTTGGTGCGAATCATGTTTTTCACTGGGTATTTAAGTGTGCTATCCTCTCCTCCTAGGCTCTTGATTAGCTGAATCATTTCCAGTCGCTGCATACCATCAAGAACTTCTGTCTGCACATCCATGCGCTTGAAGTTATTTAAGATGTCATTTTCAATGGAGCGAAGACGAGGCTTGGCATCCTTAATGGACTTGGCATAGATACCAAAGGTGAGATACTTGGTCTTTTCCAGACCATTATTGCCCTTCTCAAGCTGGCGGTTTAGCATCTCAGAATACTCTGCTCTTACATCATCAAAGCCATCCTGTTTTTCCTTAATACGTATCGTTTCATAGAACTTCGTTTCGTCCTTGGTGACATTTACAAAGGTCAGCTCGAAGTGGACGGAGCTATCAAAGAAGTTTAAGAACTTCCTCCAATTATCAAAAATCGCTTGCTGGTCCTCATCGGTAGCAAGCTTATAGTTGATATCTGAAAAGCGAATGGTCTTGGAATAATAATTCTCATCCACCCTGCAGATACCGTCTTTAAACATTTGCTCGAAAGATTCCTCCGGGGCAGGCTTTCGCCTCTTCCAATCAATGGCGTGCTGGATAATGCGCTCAATGTTCTCCCCATTTTTCTCATACATCGCCATGAAAAACAGTGGCATCATCACCGCCATCATGAGAAACGTAGACGCGCTCACGTTATCCGAAACACTCTTCACAAGAAAAAAGGTGGGCACTCCAATCATTCCGGCAAGCGTGAAGCAAATCAGCTGCCTCTTGGTGAGATTGAACGCCACCTTCTCTTTTACCCTGGATAAATCTCTTGGCACATTTACTCTTATCGCCATAATTATCCTTCCTTACTGTGCTGAAAAAATTCTCTTGGACAAGGTGCTGGTCTTGAACAAGGCAAATACCAACAGTACGTTGTAGCCAAGCACTGACCACAAGGAGCCTGCGATATCACTAGAAATGGATACGTTCTGAATCAGCACCGCATAGATTGCGACGCAGATTAATATAAGGAATCCCTGGAAGCCAAGTGCAACAAGGCTCTTCACATAGTTCTGTCCGATTTGGCTCTGCTCCCTATTTCCAAAGGTTGAAAATGGAAGTGGTGCCAAACTTATCATCAGGTAGATTTCAATCATTCGTCCGTAGATGACTAGGAAGATCATCATGGACATGATTTTGATTCCTATGTTTAGTAGTCCGATTTCCATAAACAGTGGCAAAAGCTCTCCGATGGACATAGCCTCCAGTGTTGAACGCATCTGCGCAAGCTGGGATGCATTCACTGCTGTAGAGTTCTGGATGATGTTTCCACTCTGGGAAATCACATGCCCCGCCACATCGAAGATTGCCATAGTGATATCAAAGCAATGCGTAATCAGCATTACTGCTACATAAGTCTTGAATATCCATTTGAAGAATATCCATGTTTCAAAGTTCGCCAGATTGTTGTGGGCGATAACCAGCTGAATCAGTTCATAACATGCAATAAATGTGAGAATCATACCGGCAATCGGCATAATCGCATTGTTGGACACCGTCTTCATCAGGTTGAAAACACCCGGCGTAAAATTCGCCGGGCTTGTTGCTACATCTGCAGCTACACTTCCAACCTGGGCATTGATACTGTCAAAGGTTCCTGTCAGCAGGCTCATCAGCCCATCTACAATCCAGTCCTTGAGCCAAGAGGTCATTTGCTCAAATATTCTATCCATGCAATGATCTCCTTCATTTTGATTTGGGTAGCAAAAAAGCTGGCGAGTGCCAGCCTGCTACCTGTTCCATATTCAGTTGTATCTCCCTCTGGATTAGAATAATCCGGAAAGAAGTGGGATGAGCTGTGTGCCGATGAGTGCAACACCACCACCAGCCATGAGCTGCTTCATTCCCTGTGACTTAGCACCAGGATTATCGTTGCCGTAACCCTCAAGAAGGTTTACAACGCCCCATACTCCAAGGCCTGCGCCAAGTGCGATAACAAGTGTCTGTAATACTGTGATTGCTGAATTGAAAAATGCCATGTCTTTCTCTTCTGGTCCGGGTTTCACTTTCTTCCTAAACGGCTTCATCATCCATCTCTTAATTTTCCTAAATACTTTTTTACACCAGGATTTGATCACCTTAAATACCTTCATCATCGTACCTTCATTCGGAAGTAGCTTCTCCCGAATTTTCCTTTCTTGAAAATAGATTAATAGTTTCGGCTCATGTCCATTCCTTGCGCTAAAAATGGGCATAATAATAGACCAGTACGAATCATCTGGGCGTCCCCAGAGGTACTGGTCTATGTAAGGTTTTATTTAGTTTTGTCCGACAAACCTGAATTTATTTTAAGCTATCACGTTTTACCTTCTTAAGCCTTACTATCATTACCATAGGAATTTCTTTGTTGGTTTTAAAACATTCTTCATAAAATCCATCAATGACAAATCCAGCTCTAAAACAAAGGTTAAAAATATCTTGTATGGAACGATGATAATAAATCTGCTCTTTCGGTTGCCCTTCAATCGCTATATCATAGTAACTGTGCGGTGTCATATATTTTTCAGTCAACGTGACAAAACAAGGGTGTTGCGTTGCAAAGACAAAAATTCCGCTTTCCTGCAACAGTTCATAAACAGCCATAAGAAGTGGTTCAATATCCGTAATATCCATAATTGCCATATTAGAAACTGCTTTCGTAAAGGCTCGATTTCTTTTTAATTCTAATATACTTTTTCTATCGGTCGCATCCGCCACACAAAATTCAATTTGTTTTGCATATTGTGATTGCCGTCTTTTAGCCAATTCTATCATTTTTTTGCTGTAATCAAAAGCGACAACCGAAGCGCCTCTTTGTGCAAGATACGAAGAATAATTTCCATTGCCACACGCAATATCCAAAATGTAATCCGCAGGATTAGGAGATAGAAGTTCCGTTACTTTGGGACGCACTACCTCTCTGTGAAATTCATTAGATTCGTCACCCATTGCATTATCCCAAAATTGTGCGTTCTCCTCCCAGATTTTTTTACTTTCCTCTGTTCCCATGTTCTCTCCCACTCCCCAAATTTGCTTTTTTGCTTCCATTAAATCTTCCTTACTATATTCCATTGTTACCCTCCATAACTTCTGATTGTTGCCGTCTTGACGATTATGTATCTTTACATTACCTTCTGAAACATATGGCGCACCTTGTCCAGGCGGCTGTTT
Source organism: Pseudobutyrivibrio sp. UC1225 (assembly GCF_900115215.1). NCBI lineage: Bacteria > Bacillati > Bacillota > Clostridia > Lachnospirales > Lachnospiraceae > Pseudobutyrivibrio > Pseudobutyrivibrio sp. UC1225. The sequence continues at coordinate 36,810 of NZ_FOVQ01000010.1, forward strand.
GGACGGCGGGGCTGGATGACCGGCTGACCGACAGCGGCCTGATATCCTTTCAGCTCTGTAAGGCATACGCTCCGCCCGTTGGTGTAAAAGGCCAGATCAGTACGGTATGCCTGTATACAGCGGGCGGGAATCTCGCCAGTAAAGACAACTTCATCCTTTTTTACCTGGGCCGTTTCGATGGTGGCACAGTATTTCGGTGCATCTTGATAAGCCCTGGAAAGGTATTCCTGGGGCGCATAGAGGATGAAGGAGAGATAAGGTTCCAGCAGCTGCGTCCCCGATTCCTTCAATGCCTGTTCCAATACAATCGGGGCCAATGAGCGGAAGTCCGCCGGCGTGCTGACCGGACTGTAATAAAGCCCGTATTCAAAGCAAATCTTACAGTCCGTTACGTTCCAGCCGAACAAGCCCTGCTCCAGCCCGTAACGGATACCATCCCTGACAGCGTTTTGAAAACTCTGGTTCAAGTATCCCAGCGAAACCCGGCTCTCGTATTGTACACCGGAGCCAAGCGAGAGTGGTGTAACAGACAGTCCTATGGATGCCCAAAACGGGTTGGGCGGCACCTCGATATGGATGGTGTGGCTGGCTGCTTTGAGCGGCCGCTCCATATAAATGACGGAGGGTTCCTTTACCACTGTTTCAAGCTTGTATTTTTCCGACAGCAAAGCGGAAACAACCTCCAACTGCACCCGGCCCAAAAAAGAAAGAATGATCTCATGGGTGATGGAATCCACTTCGCAACGCAAAAGCGGGTCAGTATCCGCAAGTTGCGTAAGAGCGTCCAGCAGCCGTTCTCTTTGCGCTGCCGTTTTCGGCGCAATCGTCGTCCGCAGCATGGGGAGGGGGTCCTCGCGCCACCTTTTACGAGGGAGCCGGGTTTGGTCCCCTAATACATCGTTTAACCTCACGCTGTCGCTGGGAAGGATAACAATTTCACCCTGATAAGCGGTGTCTGTCCGAACAATTTCCCCTTTGGATGGAATACGCATCTCTGTGATTTTCAGCTTTTCTCTCCCGGCCAGGGCCACCGTATCCCGCAGGCGCAGCGTTCCGCTGTATAACCGTAGATAGACACGCCGCTGGCCGCAATCGGTGTACTCAACCTTGAAAACGCTGCCGCATAGGGCGGCGCCCCCCTGTTCCCCAATCGGTTGGAACAGCCCTGTCACCGCATCCATCAACGGTTGAATGCCAAGGCCATTTTTGGCGCTGCCATGATAGACTGGGAACAGGGAGGCGTCTTGAACCCGCTGCTGTTCCTCCCGCGCAAGTTTTTCCCGGCTGATTGGTTCTCCTGCGATATACTTTTCCAATAATTCATCGTTATTTTCGATGACCGCATCCCATGCTTCTATGTCGGTATTTTCCTCCAGGACTATTTCCGGGGACAGCGACACCGTCTGCTTGATGATAATATCGGCGGAGAGCTTATCCCGAACAGACTGAACCACGCTCTGCAAATCAACGCCAGCCTGGTCGATCTTGTTGATAAAGATAACGGTGGGAATGTTCATTTTCCGCAGGGCATGGAACAGAATACGGGTCTGGGCCTGCACGCCATCTTTAGCGGAGATCACCAAGATGGCCCCATCTAAAACAGCCAAAGAGCGGTACACCTCCGCCAAAAAATCCATGTGGCCGGGCGTATCCACAATGTTAACTTTACATCTGTGCCACTGGAAGGAAGTGACTGCCGCTTGAATGGTAATCCCACGCTGCCGCTCCAAAAACATGGTGTCCGTCCTCGTTGTCCCTTTTTCGACGCTCCCCGGTTCTGAAATGGCTCCGCTGGCATATAGCAGGCTCTCCGTCAAGGTCGTCTTTCCAGCGTCTACATGGGCAAGAATTCCAATATTGATTATTTTCATGTGATTGTCCTCCCTTTACAGCCCCAAAGGGCATAAAAATCCCCAGCAGTAAAATACTTTTACCACTGGGGATTATAAGTTGCGGACATACACATATACAGCATACACCTGTTTGTGATTGCTGTTTTTGGGGATATGTCAAAATTGATAAGGCAAAAGTATTCTTAAATTGGGTACAAAAAACTAAGCCCCTACAAAAGGAGCTATCATAATCCTTTGTTCCCACTATTTGATTATAGTTTTATTTAAGAATACCTTGCCGCATATTTTTTACTCCTTTTCTGGATTAAATCATTGTATCACATCAGTTTTAGGAAAGCAAGTACCTAAAAGAAATTTTTCTTCCCCTTATATGTAACAATCATACCGGCTTCCTAGCGTTCAGAATGTTTTCTGCTGTCTGCTGTGGTGTTTGGTTGGAATTGTCCAACCAAAAGCCGATCCGTGGTGTTGTCTGCATTTTACTAAATACAAATTCAATGTATACAGAAAGATATAAGGAGTGGGAGGGATTCCGCCGTAGTTGGCATTGTAGGAAAATCCAAAAGTTTAGATTTTCCCACAATGCTTATCTTTTGGTCTTTGGTTCGGAATAGTGTAGTGCTGGCGGTCTATCTCTTGTTTTCGGTTGCTTGCTTCCTTACCGTACATGAGCATTCGCACCAGGGTTGTCGTTGCCATAACCCTCAAGAAGATTTACAACGCCCCAAACACCAAGGCCTGCGCCAAGTGCGATAACAAGTGTCTGTAATACTGTGATTGCTGAATTGAAAAATGCCATTTTGATACCCTTTCGGATTCTCGCAGCCTTCACGCGTACCTTCATCCAACATCCCTTCAAAAATTTCCACACCTTCATAGTTCGTACCTTCATTCGGAAGTCGCGAGCTCCCGAATTTTCCTTTCTTGAAAATAGATTAATAGTTTCGGCTCATGTCCATTCCTTGCGCTAAAAATGGGCATAATAATAGACCAGTACAAATCATCTGGGCGTCCCCAGAGGTACTGGTCTATGTAAGGTTTTATTTAGTTTTGTCCGACAAACCTGAAGTTGTGCGATTAACTTCGAATTTTATTTGCAAACCTTCTTTACTGTATTTGCTGTTCTAATTGTTAATCTATCTGCAATTTCATTAGTTGCAGTTTTTTTCCACCAATTACATTTTTGATATTGCTGTCTATCAAAAGTCCAAAATATAACATTCTTATACATTTGCACTTTTTCAAGTTCATCGGAAGGTGGTCCTACCATCTCATATATTTGCTCAGGTGTATCATCTGAAAGAACAAAAATTAAATTATCATATTTTTCTTTACTATTTGAACCCCACCATTCAGGTGCATTAGACAAAATATCATTTAACACATCTGCTTCAACTACATATACTGGAATTCGAAGTTCAAATCTATTTAGAATCATATCTTCAATTCTATTCCTAAGATTATTGTCATCAGATAAAAATGTAACATTGCCACTATTCAAATATGTTGACACCTGCGTAAACCCTGCATTTTCAAGTTCCAACTTCAAATCAGACATTCTAATTTTGTTTTTACCGCTAATATTTATACCACGAAGAAATGCTATATATTTTTTCATTGAGTCCCCCTTAACGAGTTAAACTGAAATATAATTTGCCTCTAAAAATTCCGATTTGTAAAAATAAGCACCTCTCCGTGCTCTAATAATCTTACCATATTACTCATTAGAAGAGGTGCCTAAATTCCATTAAATCCTCACCACATCAAACATTTCTCCACTTTTCACTTTAATCCCCTGATGCAAGAATCGTTGTATATCCAACTTATTCCGCTCATCATATTCACCAGTCTCCTTATAAAGTGGATGCTGAGTGACATCGTATTTGTCCGACAAAAATGGACGTACACCTCGAAGCTGCAGGATGCATTTATCACCATCCATAACTGCGATTTCATCCACGGTCATGAGATCCTTTCCACTCTTCTGATAGTTCATGGAGTAGGAAGGATTGTTACCCCTGCTCTCGCCGGTGTTATACATGTCGATGGTTTCCTTTCCAAGGAACTGGGATAAATCCTTCAGCGTGGTTGGCTCCGTGCCACCAAGGAACAACTGAGAATCCATATTTCCTATGATGGTATCTGTGTTGTCCTTATAGATGGCTTTCAGTTGTGACTTCGCCTGTAGGAACAGGCACGCACTAATCTCACGGCTTCGGATGGTTGCCACCAACTTCTCCAAGTTCGGAATCTGTCCGATATTGGCTGTCTCATCGATGAGGCATCTGACATGGACAGGAAGTCTGCCGCCATACACATCATCGGCCTTCTCACAAAGCAGATTAAATAGCTGACTGTAGACCATGGAAATCAAGAAATTAAAGGTAGCATCTGTATCACTCATAATGAGAAATAATGCTGTCTTTCTATCTCCCAAGGTGTCCAGTTCCAATTCATCATAGCTTGTGATTTCTCTAAGCTCTGCAATATCAAATGGAGCAAGTCTGGCACCGCAGCTCACTAAAATAGATTTTGCTGTTTTGCCCGCCGCTAGTTTGTATTTGCGATATTGCCTTACTGCAAAGTGATTTGGACTCTTCTTTTCCAGGTCATGAAACATCATATCTACTGGATTTTCATAATCCTCATCATCCTCGCGAACCTCTGAAGCATTCAGAAATTCTAGTAGCGTATTAAAGTTCTGCTCTTCCTCTGGCGCCTCATAATGGATGTATCCAAACAGCGCACAATAAAGAAGAGTCTCGGCCTTTGTCCAAAACTCGTCTCCGGCTTTGCCATCCCCCTTCGTATTTGCGATAAGGGTATTCACCAGTTTTAGGATGTCCTTTTCTGAGTGAATATAGGCAAATGGGTTGTAGTGCATGCTCTTCTTGAAGTTGATGGTATTAAAGATTTTCAATCTGTATCCATGCTTCAAAAGAGTCTTACCTGCTTTGATCACCACGTCACCCTTCGGGTCTGTGACAACATAACTTGAATGCATCTGCAACAGATTCGGAAGCAGGAAGAACCTGGTCTTACCTGATCCAGAACCACCGGTTACAAGTACATTCTTGTTTCTTGCATACTTTGGTTTCTTCGGGCGGCTGCTCATCATCAGTCGCTCGGTTTGGGTAAGGATGATATTATCCTTAAAGTTTGGAGCCATATACGGCTCTATGTCCTGTGCTGTACCCCATCGTGCTGTTCCATATTCTGCACCATGACGGTATTTCTTAGCATTTTTACCTCTTACATATACGACAACCTTCATTCCAATACCAAAAGCAATACCGACCATCAAATCAAAGGGATGCAGGCTTGGCAGGAAATTCTGAAGTGCTATTGGAAATGCCTGTGCCAGAGCTCCCACTTCATTTACCGCATCTATTGTCTGCGATATTCTCCAAGCCTCTCCCAGATTTGTTGCAAATAATCCCATGAGCACATACGGGATATTTAACAGGATTAGTCGTTTCTGCTTTTTGGTCATCGCGTCATCTCCTGTGTCCTGTTCTTTGCCTTGTTTGGTTGTTTCCTTGCAATCTCAATAAACTTACGAAGCTTCGCAAGCACGCTTGGTCGCTCCTGCTTCTTTACCATCTTCTTGCTGTATTCATTCACCACAGCTTCCATGGCATCGGTATCTCTGGCTTTGAAAAAAGCTGTAAACACCGGTGGCTTCTCAGAAGTATCCTTCATAACAGCGAAGTCGACACCGTACTTCTTTGCAATGCGCTCAAAAGTACGAAGGCCTTCATCGCCAACTACCATGCTGGTTACTCCCTGATTCTGCTTAATCAGTTCATCGATGGATTGCTTGCCCTGGATATGTTCATCAATAGCTGCCAGCTGCTTTTTCTGCCGATGTCTCAAGTAAGCTTTCACTCCAGCAATGAATGTTCTCATAGAAAGCTTTGTGGTAGTAATCGCAAGTCGGACAGATTTCTCTTCAATCTCTTCCTGCATAGAATCACCTCCTAACGTTCCATATCTCTATTACGTTTCTTCTGCCACTGATCAAGTAGCTTGATGATGGTATCTTCCATCTGCTTTGGTGTATAAGACTTTGGAAAATACTTCTTTAAGGTGTCATGTTTCAAAGTCACTCGATCCAAGTCCTGTTTCTTTTCTTCAGAAAGAATAATGTTCATCCCTTCCTGGGTAATCTCACCATTCAAAGCCAGCTTCTTAATTCGCTGCGCCTGAGATAAAGAAGGAATCGCCTGGGCATAATCAATGGCTGAGAGAAGGTCTTTTTGCTGTTCTGGATTTAAGAATGAAAGCTCGTAGGCTGGATTAAAGCCCATTTGCTTATCATCTACTAATTGAAGAAGCTCTGGATCTAGGTTGGTGAGGCGGATATAGCGCTGAACTGTTCTAGCACTTTCTCCTACCTGTTCACCAAGAATTTCATCACTTCGCGACTTCGTGCCAATTTGGCACGAAGTTAAATCTCTTCGTTCGCCCTGATGTTTCATCGCATCCAACTTCATCTTAAAAGCAAAAGCTCTCTCACTTGGCAGTATCTCTTCCCTTTGCAGATTCGAATCCACCATCAAAATCGTAGCTGCATCATCATCCAAATCTCTTACAATACAAGGAAGTGCCTCAATCCCTGCTATTTGGCAGGCATGATGTCTTCGATGTCCTGACAGGATTTCATAGCCTCCATCGCGGTCTGGTCGAACAATAGCTGGTTGCAATACACCAAACTCTTGAATGGACTCCACTGTTTTTTCCATATCAGCATCATCACGAACCTTAAAGGGATGGTTCCGAAAGGGATGCAATTCATCCAGTGGAATATCAACCACCGTATCACCATTCACGGCCCCTGCCTTATCAGCCGATGCATCATTTCCAAAAATATCATCGTAACTGCTCAGCTGAATGTTTGAGCGCTCTTTCTTCATTCTTCAGCACCTCCTTTGTTAAATTCTTATAGGCTTCTGCCACCTTCCCTTTTGGATCATGAGCAAAGATACTTTTTCCTTCTGCACTGATTTCTGCAGCCCTGACGGAATGTGGAATCTCTGTCTTATAGACCTTTAGCTTGCTACCATAGGTATCGCGAATCAGGTTGCTGATATCCTTCGCATAATTTGTTCTGCCATCCACCATGGTTAGCAGGATGCCATCAATCTTAAGCTTTGGATTTATCTGTCGCCTAACCTTATTCACTGTCTGAAGCAACTGCTCCAAACCTTTGGCTGAAAGGTACTGAGCCTGAACTGGAATCACTAATCTGTCCGCTGCAGCTAACGCATTTACGGTAAGCATCCCAAGAGATGGCATGCAGTCAATCAGCACATAATCGTAATTGCTTTTTACGGAATCAATGTATTCCTTCAGCACTTGTTCGCGGCTCATAACATTTACCAAGGAGACCTCCATTCCTGATAAAGAAATGTTGGCTGGCATCAAATCCACACCTTCCGGATGATGAAGAATTCCTTCCCCCGGAGCGATTGGCTCTTCCCGAAGAACCTTCGCCATAATGTCCGCCACGGTAACAGGAAGCTCATCTGCTTTTGGATGTCCAAGGCTAATGGTGAGTGAACCCTGCGGATCCATATCCACAAGCAAAACCTTTTTTCCTTCAGAAGCTAAACCAACGCCTAAGTTTTCTGTGCTTTGCGTCTTCCCGGTACCTCCTTTTTGATTAACAAGTGCAATCACCTGTGACTTACTCATTTTCTCCTCCTAAATCAATCCATTTGCTCTGTCATGGTTAAAAAGCGTGTCGTAATGGGCATCTATCGTCAGCGGTGCATTATAAAGCGTCGTGATCAGATACTGCCTGGTATTACGAACAAGAGTCGTGTTCTTCTGAAGCCCTTCTAACACGTACTCAATATGCATGGAATTAATCTTCATAAACTGTGCCTTCACAATCGCTGCCGGTTTGTCCTCTTTTCCAACACAGATGTGATCCTTGGTCGAACAAAGAACATCCACCATCAGCTCTGCTAATTGATTTAGCAATTCTCGCTGATATGGATATCGCTCTTTTAAAATCTCAAGGCTGATATTCTCAGCCACATAATCCTGATACTTTTTACGAATCTGTAATGCATCATTTCCATTCCCTTCCATTCCATTTTCCTGGGGCGACTCACGATAGAGCCGTATCCTGTCAGAATGGAATGGAATAGAATCAGTATCACTAAAATCAGTATTGTTATTATCAGTATTATTTGTTCGTCCTTTTGACACTTCTTGACCTGTCAATTCCACATTTCCTGAAGTGTCATTTTGACATTTCTGGAAATGTTCCTTTAACACTTCAGATGAAAAGTTCTTTACATAGATGAGATTTGGCTTGGTTAAGCCCTGACGTTTCTTTTCGATAAGCCCGATATCTTCAAGCTCTGCAAGGATATTTACAGCCTTCTTATTGGCACATCCTAGATCATCCTGCACTTCATCGATGGTGTAGATGATATACACTCTGCCATCATCATCCTGCCAACCGTTTTTTGCGGATAAGCTCATACGGTCCAGGAGAAGACCATAGAGAATCTTGGAGTCCGACGACAGACGCTTTAGACGTTCTTCCTTAAACAGAAGCTTTGGAATTCGTACAAATGAAAAAAGGTCGCTTTCGCGGCCATAGAAATAATCAAACGTCATTTTTTCTTCTCCTTTAACAATCTCATCTCTTCTAGGATTTTACGGGTGCACCAGCCGATGCATGGCTGATGCTTCCCGTAAGGACATCCTCTACAGGCAGAGGGCTTCTTGCCTGTCTTTTTATTCATTACAACGCCTCGCCACCACGGTCATGAGGACGAGTGACACTTTCATGAATTGGAGCTTCGCGCTTCTTATCAGCGAGCTTATCGAGAGCTGATTCGCGCTGCTTTGCAGCAGTACGCTCCTCGAACTTCTCAGCCAGTTCAAAGACCTTATCCTTGGAATCATAGTGATAAACACTATCTGTGAGGATATCTTCCGGCTGAACCTCGGTAGCATTTACCGTGCGAACCATATCTTCCAAGTCAGCACGATTCATGCTTCCATCGTCTCTTACTAAGAGAATTTCATGGATGGATGAAGGCAATACATAGAAATCACCGCCAACTCTCTCAGCCGCCTGTTCCATGAAATCCTGGTAAGCAAGTACACTAGCGCCCTGCACCTTATCTGGAACTGTGGCTACAAAAAGTGGCTCATTCTCTGGTGGTGCAATCGGCATGCCCATCATCATAAAAGCCTCGTCTCCCATCATCTCCTGCAATGTCTCAGACATGGTCTTAATCACTGCCGGGCGAAGTTCTGGAGCAATCGTCATGGCATCTTCATGAAGCTGATCTGCTGTGATGCCATAGGAATCCAAAAGCTGATTTGTCACCAGAATGCTGGCTCTACCCTCATCTGAAGCATCCAAAACAAAGCGATATACCACCGCCATGTCTTCGATGTTCTTATGCGGTACCTTCTCAAGCATGTCAGCATTTCTCTCTGCTGAAACCACTTCCATGGAAAGCGTCTGCTTCATTTGGTCATAGTCATTGACCTTATCGATATCAAAGCTCTTTGACTCTGTGATTCCCTTAGCAGCCTGATCAGAAGCTCTCTCCACGATATCGATATAATCTCTTCCATCCTCATACGCTTCAAAAGCACTACTGAGATTGATATTTACACCAATCACACTTCCCGGTGCTTTCACGGTCAAAGCATCATACCCATCGTTCAACTTATCAATGTGCCGAACATCGGTCTCTGCTTCGATTCCCCTGTTTGCAAGATTCTTTAGTACATCCTGCTCCATGTCCTGTTTGAATTTCTCGTAGTCCATTGTCTACCTCCTTTGAATAATGAATAGTTACTGCTCAAAATGAGCACAAAAATAGCAGCTACCTCGATTGAGATAACTGCTATGTAACGTTCACTATTCAATTAGGTCGAGAAATTTGATTATCTAAATAAACTTGGAACTGCAAAAAATAAAATAAGCAACGAAAGTATTAAAACAAAAATCCATCCAATAAAAGGCTTAAACCACCTATTATGCATGCATAATACATTCAATTTGGCCACACCTTGCGGATAATTAAAAGTCCATGGATATTCATCAATATAAGTAATATCAATTTCTTGCCCTAAATAATTATATCGAACACCATTCCACTTTTTTTCGCGCATATCTTTGATTGAATTCAACGTCATTGTTTTTATAGTTTTCCCCTTTTCCGTACGAAATTGAACGATAGGATATGCTGTAACTCTATTAAATCGGTTAGAGTGTAATTTATAATTTCTGTAGCGTCCCTCATAAAAATCAACGATTTTCGCTGTACAGGTGTTTCCAAACAGCTTCAACCTTATAATCCTATATAATTGACGACATGATGCAAACGTTCCTGCACAACCTGTTATTAAAAGTATAAATCCATATAATAATTTCATTTTCTACAACTCCGATTTGTTAATTTAAATTACCTTATAAGCTTATCACATCTCATATTTTAAAAAAGAAAATATTTTTAAAAAATTAAGGTTATAAGCTTATAGGTTAAATTAATCCAGCAATTCTTTGCTTAATAACCCAGAAAACATCTTCTTTATCCTTAGTAGAAAGCTGGTCGTATAACCTACATAAGGAGATGTATCTATTACAAAGAATCTGCTCTTCACTTTCCTCTGCGTAAGATTCTAGTAATAATTCTCGTACATCTACCTTATAAAGTTTTGCAAACTCAACAATTTCATCAGATGTAGGTTGATTATTGTTTGATTCAATATAACCTAATCTTCTCCGACTTATTTTCATTCTTTCTGACGCTTCATCTAATGATAACCCTGCTTTTGTTCTTGCTTCTTTTAACTTTTTTGCCGTAAAATCACTCATTTTCAAACCCTCCTCAAAGTGCAAGATTTTGCACTATTCGTTTTCAAACACAAAAATGCGTCCTTGAAATTACCTTATAATAATTCCCAGAACGCATCAATTATATGTCATATAAAATTTTTTTGCCTATAAGCTTATACCCAAAACTTTTTTCATTTTTAGGTAAAAATATAGGGAGTCAAAATGACTCCCTATACTAGAAACAGCTTAAATTCAAGCTTTTCCGGGAACCGAAATCTGCGGTGCTCTCCATAGTAGAGCTTTGCAGCTTTCTGTATGTAAGATTTTGGAATCTCAAATGTTCCTAGAAATAGCGCATTTTCAATTAGTGTTTCTCTGCGATAGCTGCCTGTGCTGCAGCAAGTCTAGCGATTGGTACTCTGAATGGAGAGCATGATACATAATCAAGACCAATCTTGTGGCAGAACTCTACTGAAGATGGATCTCCACCGTGCTCACCGCAGATACCTACGTGAAGCTTAGGATTTACTGGCTTACCAAGCTTAATAGCTGTCTCCATAAGCTTACCAACACCTGTCTGGTCAAGCTTAGCAAATGGATCGTTCTCGAAGATCTTTGTGTCATAGTAAGCATTTAAGAACTTACCAGCATCATCACGAGAGAAACCAAATGTCATCTGTGTAAGGTCGTTTGTACCGAAGCAGAAGAAGTCAGCTTCCTTAGCGATTTCGTCAGCTGTAAGAGCTGCACGTGGAATCTCGATCATTGTACCAACTTCGTACTCAAGCTTAGCGCCAGCAGCAGCGATTTCAGCATCAGCTGTCTCAACAACTACCTGCTTAACGTACTTAAGCTCCTTAACCTCACATACAAGTGGGATCATGATTTCAGGCTTAACATTCCAATCTGGATGAGCCTTCTGAACTTCAAGTGCTGCACGGATAACAGCCTTTGTCTGCATCTTAGCAATTGAAGGATATGTAACTGCAAGACGGCATCCTCTGTGACCCATCATTGGGTTGAACTCGTGGAGTGACTCACAGATGTTTCTAATTTCCTCTACTGACTTATTCTTAGCCTTTGCAAGCTTCTCGATATCAGCATCCTCTGTAGGAACGAACTCGTGAAGAGGTGGATCAAGGAATCTGATTGTAACTGGGCATCCCTCAAGTGCTTCGTAAAGAGCCTTGAAGTCTCCCTGCTGGTAAGGAAGAATCTTATCAAGAGCAACTTCTCTCTCTTCCTCTGTATCTGAGCAGATCATCTCACGGAATGCTGCAATTCTGTCAGCCTCGAAGAACATGTGCTCTGTACGGCAAAGACCGATACCTTCTGCACCAAGCTCTCTAGCCTTCTTAGCATCAGCTGGAGTATCTGCATTTGTTCTAACCTTAAGCTTTCTGAACTCATCAGCCCAAGCCATTACACGACCGAACTCGCCAGCGATAACAGCGTCAACTGTTGGGATGATACCAGCGTAGATGTTACCTGTTGTACCATCGATAGAGATTTCAGAACCCTCTGTAAATGTTGTGCCTGCAAGAGTGAACTTCTTGTTTTCCTCATCCATGTTGATGTCGCCACAACCAGAAACGCAGCATGTACCCATACCACGAGCAACTACTGCAGCGTGTGATGTCATACCACCACGAACTGTAAGGATACCCTGAGCAGCCTTCATACCTGTGATATCTTCTGGAGATGTCTCAAGACGTACAAGAACTACCTTCTCTCCTCTAGCAGCCCATGCCTCAGCATCGTCTGCTGTAAATACAACCTTACCACATGCAGCACCTGGAGAAGCACCAAGACCCTTTCCAAGTGGAGTTGCAGCCTTAAGAGCAGCAGCCTCGAACTGTGGGTGAAGAAGTGTATCAAGGTTACGTGGGTCGATCATTGCTACAGCCTCTTCTGGAGTCTTGTGTCCCTCATCAACGAGGTCGCAAGCAATCTTAAGAGCAGCTGGAGCTGTTCTCTTACCGTTACGGCACTGGAGCATGTAAAGCTTCTTGTTCTCTACTGTGAACTCCATATCCTGCATATCATGGTAGTGATTCTCAAGAGTCTCACATACCTTGATGAACTCTGCGTATGCCTCTGGGAACTCCTTCTCCATCTGAGCGATTGGCATTGGTGTACGAACACCAGCAACTACGTCCTCGCCCTGTGCGTTGATAAGGAACTCACCCATAAGCTTGTTCTCGCCTGTAGCTGGGTCACGAGTGAATGCAACACCAGTACCAGACTCGTTATTTAAGTTACCGAATACCATTGGCATTACGTTAACTGCTGTACCCCATGAATAAGGGATATCGTTATCTCTTCTGTAAACGTTTGCACGAGGGTTATCCCATGAACGGAATACTGCCTCGATAGCGAGCTTTAACTGCTCTACTGGATCTGAAGGGAAGTCTGAACCAAGCTGATTCTTGTACTCAGCCTTGAACTGCTCAGCAAGCTCCTTAAGGTCGGCTGCTGTAAGGTCTACGTCGAACTTAACACCCTTCTTTTCCTTCATCTCATCGATGAGCTGCTCGAAGTACTTCTTACCTACTTCCATAACTACATCTGAGAACATCTGAATAAATCTTCTGTATGAATCATATACGAAACGCTCGAAAGCTGGATCTGGGTTACCAGCGATCATAGCTGCAACTACTTCATCATTAAGACCAAGGTTAAGGATTGTATCCATCATACCTGGCATAGATGCACGAGCACCTGAACGAACTGAAACGAGAAGTGGGTTCTTAAGATCGCCGAACTTCTTGCCGTTGATCTCTTCCATTTTCTTAACACCCTCCATAGCCTGAGCCATGATCTCGTCGTTGATTTTACGGCCATCCTCATAGTACTGAGTACAAGCCTCTGTTGTGATTGTGAAACCCTGTGGTACTGGTAAGCCAATGCTTGTCATTTCTGCAAGATTCGCACCCTTTCCGCCGAGAAGGTTGCGCATTGACATGTCACCTTCGCTAAACATATACACCCATTTGTTAGCCATTACAATATCCTCCTAAAAATAAAAAAAACTGAAAATTACCGTCTGCAATTAAGGGGTTACAGACAGTCCGCTATTATTTAAACACAGATTGCACCCCAATTCAAGGAATTTGGTTGTATGGAACATAAAAATACGGCCCTCATTTTTGTGCACTTTTACTCCACAAAATAGGCCGTATTCGTCAATGTTTACAAATATATATAAATTCTTTTGTGCTAGTTGTTGAACCCTCTAAATGCTGTGTTGCTATTGCCTCATCTAGCACCGTTTTGTCTTTTAGCAGATTATTCAATCTTTGAATTATTGCCGAATAATTTGTAGTATCAAATATGTTTTCATGGGCTGTATACGCACCATGTTGTGTGTCATTAAAGGAAAGTATCAGAAGATTATATACAAATGCCCTTCTGGTCGCCTCCACAATTTCTCCACCTTGATTAATATCTAAGTAAAAATCGCATTTATTAAACAATCTATCAAGGGTTACCGCCTTTATATTAGGGTACATGATAACATTGTCATATTTTTCGTGAGCCAAAAGCTTAGCTGACATTTCTGTTATTGCCGTCACATGAAATGTGACCTGCGGTAATCCTTCCACAAGCTCCTTCAGGTGTTCCACGTTTTCACTGTTGGTGCAAATAAGTGCCTCCGGCTTGCCCATGTTTTTCTTGTGGAAGGTGTAGATAAAGCCCATACGCTTCAGCATATCTACAGGTGCCCCAAGCTCCAGCAATTTGTTGTAAGCCTGCAGATTCTGAACAATTACTGACTCACATCCATTTGCCTTTCCATCGAAGATTACCTGCATGTTTCCTGGTATATCTTCTCTAGGAGGCTCCTGCCAGAAAAGCTTATCTCTCTTCTCTTCCTTCGGGCTCTTCAAAGTATTGGATACAAAGAATGGAACCGACAGAGAGTTAAAGTAAATCCTGCAATCCTCCCATCCCCTTAACTTCAGGAAGAAGCAGATAAAATCCGTTCTGTTTTTAAATATAAAAGTCTCTCCCCGATAGTTTAAAATAATGTCCGAGGTCACATAGTTTTCAACCAGAACCTCTCTGCCTTCTGTATCAAAATAGGTCTTATTAACCTTCTCGGAATTTTTATTAAAAACCGTTCTGGCATAAAGGGCACCGTATTTGTTGTAATGCTCCGTAAAGCGGACATTTCCCATTTCATCCAGATAATCTACCAGCCTCACAAAGCGTTTATGGCTTGGATGTGAAAAGAAAATTCTTCCACGCTCCCTGTCTTTATCATGGATACTTCCATTGGTATTGTTAGCGCTTATCTCCCAGTAATCAGGAACCTTTATCTGATTGAAATACAAAGGCTTTCCAGGACAGGTATCGCATTTACGATAATCACCTAAAAAATATTCAAAAACATTAGTCACGCCATCAGGAAGAAATCCATCATCGTTAATTACGATAGCTTTAACTGGAATCTCTGCATTGGAAAAAGAGTCAAAAAGATCCTGACTGCCCCTGTTAAAGTAATCCATTAATAAAACTATTTCATCTCTACCAGCTTTTTCCATTTCAACTCCACCTCTTCAGTCAGATACTGCTTTGCCTTTTCGTAAGAATGGCTGCTAAAAGCCTGAATATCATCCTCATTACAGAGCTTTATAATCGCCTGAACCAGCTTCTCCTGCCGTCTTGCTCTTTCCATTCCAACAAGATAAGGCAGCTTATAGCCATTCAAACCATGGTCGATAAAATTCTGATTTCCATATCGCACATCAAAGCCAATTATTGGAAGTCCAGATCCTATCGCCTCCATAAGGGTCAAGCCAAAACCCTCGCTTGTGGACGCAGATAAATATCCCTCGTAGTTCTTATATACGTCCTTTAAATCCTGCTGTCCCATAAGCCGAATGTAATCCTGAGCTCCCAGCTTTTCAATCTGCTTCTTTAACTCCTCCTCTGCACCACCTTTGCCGTAGATATCAAGACTAATATCTGGCACACTTTTGCGAGCTTCCACAACTGCTGCAACAAGCCAGTCCACATGCTTTTCCGTAGCAAGTCTTGATGCAGTGATGAAACCGTGTTTACGCCTGTCACCTGTAGAATTTTTCAATTCATGAAGACTTCCAACAGGTATCGTATATACGTTAGGAGTAACCCCCATGTACTTTTCAAACTGCTCCATCAAAAGCTTTCGCTGATCCTCAGTGGCAGTAATATAAAAATCTACATGTTTGTTCATTGCGAAGGTGTACTCATAATAATTATTCCAGAGAATGTTATCCTCATCCGTGGCGCCCTCGCTAAAATGATCTGCATGAATAACAACACCTATTCGCGCCTCTCCAGAATTTTCAAGTATAGCCTGCGCCTGACCTGTGGCGCGGTCAATTATGATAATATCATCTTCAGTCGGATTGAGTTTTTCCGTCATGTAACCAATCAGCTCTTCCTTGGAACAAATCAGCTTATCAGGAAATTTATACATAACGGAATCATCATCGATTGCCTCCTCATAAGCAACTGAACCGTCCCTGTTAAAAAATCTACGCTGATAAAGATGAGCCTTGCCATCAAGCGGAGCATAATATTCTGAGAAAACACGCTTCGACATAAAGTAATCTTTTCTAATCAGGCATCCTCCCGAAACCATCTCCACGCGATGGACTTTTTCCTCATTTTCATTCAGGAAATAAACCCTAAAGAAATTGTTTCTTCCGCCAAAAATTATTCGTCCAATCTTCCCCTCTCTCTCGAAGGTGTGCTCCTCATCCCCTATGGACGCCTCCAAATCCTTTAGCTCATAAGTCACAGGCTCTGGAACAAAATCTGTAAAGAAGGTGTAGAGCCAAACAACTTCATCATCCTCGAAGCCAATGTTTCTTGTCATGTCGATGAGATTGTCCCTTGGAAACATATCTGTGAAAATAAATTTGGCAGGCTTATTTAGTTTTCTTAAAATTTTGGCTCTGTAGCTTTGGGCATATTCTACACCCGAGGATGCCCAGCCAATGCCGAGATTAAAATTATAGATCATGGCAAAATAATCCTTAATTTATTCTTCTTATCCATGCTGACTTCCGACAGCAGTACATTGCGGATAATATTTCTCTTAATCCTGCTCTCCATCTTTCTGAAGGATTCGAGAGCCTCCCCCTGATACTCAAACATAAGATTTCTCTGGGCGGAACTTCTTCCTGATACAGCACCCTGGAGCTGCTGCAGATAGTCAACCTGTTCAATCCATGCCTCATCTATGGCAGAAAGAGCCGATACTCTGATAAAATCGTTCATACCATTTTCTGAGCCGATTGCCTCCTTCTTTTCCTCAAGAGACCGCTCGACCCTGGCGAGAATATACGCTTTCACTCTGGCTCTATTTGAAAGATTAATAAGACTGCTCTCCTTCTCCATCCTGTAGGAAATATTATCAAGAAGATATCTGTTCAAGGTAGACACATCCAGCTTTTTATTCTCTCTCAAAAACTCATCAATGTTCTCTCCTGCTATGGACATAAGCTTTTCTTTCTCAACTGTGCCACCATCCAAAAGCATATCTCTGGTGTCGTACATAAGCTTTCTTTCCAGCTGAAGCACAACATCGTAATCCTTTGAATTCTTTCTGTTGGTGATGCCCATTTCCTCGTTGGTTCTCTGGGCGCCATTAACAATCTTTTTGATTCTCCTATCGCTTATACGTTTTGAACCATCAATATATTTTTTCAACTTCTCAGGGTCAGTACCCTTTTCCACAATATCATCCTCTAACGATACAAGAAATCGACTATAACCTGGATCTCCCTGACGTCCAGCTCGTCCTCTTGCCTGCCTTTCATCTCGGATATTAAGCATTCGACCAACACCAATAACCGCCAGTCCTCCAAGTTCCTTAACTCCTGGTCCCAGCTTAATATCAGTTCCGCGTCCAGCCATGGACGTAGCCACTGTCATAGCTCCCATCTGCCCTGCTTCCTTGATGATTTCTGCCTCCCAAAAGGCATTGTTGGCATTTAAAACCGAGTGAGCCAAACCTTCTTTTACAAGCAGATGTGAAATGATTTCCGTATCAGATATCATGGTTGTAACTATAAGAACAGGCTGACCTGTCTCATGCTTTTTAACAGCCAGTTTAATCGCTGCCTCAAACTGTTTTTCCGAATCGCTAAAAAACCAGTCCGGACAATCCACACGCTGAATTGGATTGTTGGTAGGGATGACCACAACCTTTTTTCCGTAAACATCGTAAAGCTCATCTCGGGCATCATAAATTGTTCCGCTCATGCCTGCCATCTTCGGGAACATGGAAAAGAAATTCTGATAGGTGATAGATGCCATGGAACGATTCTCCTGAGTAATCTCCACCTTTTCCTTGCACTCCAGCGCCTGATGCTGTCCGCCTCGAAGCTTAACACCTTTAAGCATACGGCCTGAGCTGGCATCGATAAGTGCAACCTCGCCAGTCTCAGATATCATGTACTCTGTTCCCTTTTCGATAATCTTGTGAGCCCTTAAGGCAAGCACAAGATGTCGATATATTTCAAAATATTCTGGGCTAAAAATATTCTCTATCCCAAAATAGCTCTCCGCATATTCAAGCCCCTTCTCAGTAAACCAAACATTCTTCTCCTCCACCTCGTAATCAACATCCTCCTGAAGAGTCCTTACGAAGAAATCTGCCATATCATAAAGATTTGACTGGACACGAGGCGCACCTGAAATAACAAGAGGTGTACTTGCACTATCCAGCAACACCGAATCCGCCTCATCTATAATGATGTAATAAAAGTCTCTCATAAAGCGCTCATCAGCAGACTTTACAAGATTATTAATCAGATAATCAAAACCTAAAGCGGAATGAGTCGTATAAACGATATCGGAATTATAAATCTCCTTCTTTTCATCGTTTTCAAATTTATCGTCAGCATCTCGCTTTACACCTGCCGAAATGGTAAGTCCCATAAATTCATAAGCAGGTCCCATTTCCTCAGCATCACGAAGAGCTAGATACTCGTTATTAGTAACAAGAATTGCACCCTTTCCCGTAAGACCATTCAGGTACATGGGACATGTAGCAGTAAGGGTTTTTCCCTCGCCAGTATTCATCTCCGCAAGGTACCCTAGGTGCAAAGCAATTCCCGCAAGAATCTGAACATCAAAAGGAAACATGTGAAGCACACGCATATCCGCCTCACACATTGCAGCAAAAGCCTCTGGAAGCATTTTATCCAGACTCTCCCCCGCCTCGAAGCGCTGTCTAAATTCCACAGTCTTAGCCTTCAGCTCCTCATCACTAAGGGCTGCCATAGCTTCCTTGTAGCTTTTGACCTTCTTCAGCTCCTTATAAAGTTGCTTTACAATCCCCTTGGTCTTTTTAATCTTCATTACTTTTCGTTTTCTATCTCTTCAATGGTTACTGAATGATAAACAAACTCCGTCATACCAGCATTTATAAGCTGCATTCTGTAACTGTAGGTTTTTAGTGGACATGAGAACTCTGCCTCCTTACCACGTAAAGTAAAATCACCAGCCTCTCGCTCATATCTATCCAAAAACACAAGTCTGATAAGACATCCCTCATCGTTTGGTGTCTCCACATTTACCCTGATTCGATACCTGCTTTCTCCATCAATGATAGGCAGAGACGGTTCGATTCTCTGAGCCTGATAATTAGTAAGGGAGTACCACTGTTTTATCACTGTGCCCGGTGGCATAAGATTATTCCTAAATCTCACATTATTGCGGGCAAGATACTCAATCTCAGAGCCGTAGAGATAGGTGTCCGAACTATATTCATTCCAATAAATTGTCCAACTGGCTTTTTCCATAGGCTACTCTCTACCCTGCCCTTCCATATAGGCTCTAACATCCTTCCACTTTTCCAAAAGCTTCCTGGTGGTAAACTTTTGAGCTATCTCATAGGAATAAACCTTTGCCTGATTCCAATTTGCAAGAGACCCTAAGAAATAATCTAACGCCGCTGGAATCTGCTCAAAATCCTTTACCACAAAACCGTTATACATGTTCTGCATGTACTGAGTTTCTCTTCGGATAATCTGCGGGATGGCAGTACTAATACAGTTTATCTGCAAATACAAATCAGGATTGTGTCTCATATCAACCATTATTCGCTGTTCACGAATACACTTACTTACAGAAAGCTCATCCACGCACTGTTCCACGAAAAATCTAACCTGAACTTCCTCTTCTTCCTCATCCTCTAAATCAATATCATTCTCTGCAGTATCGTCTTCTATTTCATCAGCAATAACCATCCTCCGATCAAAGCCTGCCTGCTCCAAAATGTCTGCCACTTTATTCAAAAGGACCTCTGGCCAATTGTAGGTTGCATTTCTGGTAAAAAGATGAATCATGGCATTTTCATTTTGTGGCAAATATATAGCCAGCTGAAGCATAAGCGCCTTAAATCTGTCTTCTGGCAAATCATCCACAGGCACCAGTACCTTTTGAACCGTTAGCTCTCCACTGATACCAAAATCCATTCGAGAATCATAAGGTGAAATATCAATAAGATTCTCTATCTCCTCACCTAATTCTCGCACAAGATATCTACTGGTGGCCTCAGAATCTGTGATAATATATCCCGCTTTTTTCACCAGCTCTTTTGCCTCCGGATGTTCCTTGATACGATATCTATCTCCATAGAAGGACAGGATACATTTTTCTCGTCCTATCAATTCATTAATCACGAGAACATTTTGTTTGTGCATGGCAATGCAGAAAATATCGTCTGCATTTTTCATCAGTATGTGGGTATAGAAAACTTCCCTGATGACCTCGCCCATATTAGGATAGTTCAGAGAACTAAACTCCACCGTCTCCACCTCGTCTCCTTCAAAAACAAGGAAAGTGTTATTCTGGGGATTGATTTCCACGCGTCCGTCATCAGCATACTCTCTCAGCTTGGCGACGCCAGATTCGGTCAGATAGTCTGTGTACAGCAACTGACCTTCTGAATAGGCCTCCATGGCCGACACAAAGCCTCTGTCATCATAGATATTCCTTTTGCTTAAAAGTCCATCCTGATATAAAGCCACCTCGATTGGATTCCCAGCTTCTCCGAATTCAATCTGAGCGTATTTTTTATTATGCAAATATGCCACCACCACAAAAGGCGTATATACGAATTCGATTCCTTCAGGCCAGTTTAGATTGTGAAAAGAAAATACTACCGCCTTTTTCTTTGTAACCTCCTGAATGGCATCAAAACAAGACCAGTAAGAGGCATGTAAGACTCCCTGGCGATGAAGGAAATGTCTAAAGTTTGGAGTGTGGCTCAAAAGAAGAATTTTAAAATCATGCATGCCACTTCGGTGAAACATCTGCACCTGTTTTACAGTGTCATCAAACTCCGTGTGCATTCTTCTGGTATGCCAGCTTTGCTCCAGCTCCTTCCACTTATTCTGTTGGTACCAAGCAGGAATAAAATAAAGCATGGGTCCCCCAATTAAATAAACGGCACATACGCATCATATTCTTTAACCGCCCTAAACTCCCTATACAAATTACAATTAATACTAGCCATTGCAATGAGTATGGATGGAAGGCTCATCACCGAAGCTGCAAGTTTCCCTTCCATGTGCATATAAAGTGGTAATGCAATAAACATACTCAAAAAAGTGGCAGAAAAAATTGCTATAACAAGCAATCTATTTCTGATATAAACCCTTGTTTTCCTTCCAGCCTTTAGGCCTGTAATACTGTCCCCCGCCTTCTGCAGGGACTCCGCCAAATTCTTCGGACTAATAAAAATAAACGAAAACACTATCGTAATTACGTAGAGAACAATGATATAAATTCCAATTCCCAAAGGATGATTTGTATCCATGTTATCATTTATCCACTGCAAATCCCTATTATCAGGAAAAATAGTGCCCAGTCCCGAAAAAACATATACCGGCAGCTGAAAAAATGCTGATGAAAACATAACTGGCATCATTCCGATAGGATTAAGCTTAATAGGAATATAATTCTTATCTGAGAAAATACTGTGAATTGATATCCTCTGCATTGGAATTCTGTACTCCGTATTTTCAAATATGATAGTGATTAGTAGCGCCACCACCGACAAAATTCCTATTGCTCTAAGCTCCTTAAATTCTACGCTTTTTACCGTATTAACCACGCTATCCAATATATTTACGTATATCAAAATAGTCTGGCCACCTACGCCATATTTTCCATTTCTGGTAGCAAGCCATAAAATTACAAAGGCGCCTGTGACCATCTCAACTGACGAAATAACTTTTGCTATTATCAGCTGGACGCCGCCGTCATATATATAGATTGTAGATTGTGTTGTGAAATAAGCCTGAACAGAGGCCCAGATAACCATAAGAATAAGTGTGGCTCTTGTGATTTTCTTTGGTGATGTATGAGATTTGCTGTCTGCACTTTTAAACGCCACAATCATCTGTACAAACAGTGTAGAAAACATAAAAGGAGATATTCCAAGAGCAAGCAAGCTTGTCTTGTACCTATCTCCTCCAATAGTCTGCATTATTAAATCCGCACTTTTATCCCTAAACGCATCATAAGCTGCTAAATCCACACCATAAAGCGGCAGCTCCCTACCTACCAGATAAGCCGCCATAATAATAAACGTAAATATCAGCTTTTCTACTAATGTTTTAGGAAAATAATGTTTTTTCAAACTCCTGCCCCAATAAACGCCTTACTAGATAACCTCTACGATATCATGCAATAGCATTTCTAAGCTTACTCCCCACAGCAAAACTGCTCCTATCACATAAGCGATAGTCTTGTTTTCAAAACCAAAATGAAGACCTATATAAAGTCCCATTATTACCATAAGTACTGAAATTACAAGAATAATGACAAACACATGCCATACTGTAATTCCAACAAAACCGCAAACGCAACCAGCAGCCGCTGTATAGAAGCTGGACACTACTATTATTCTGATGTAATCCCAAACTCTTAAAACGTCTCGGCGGCGTTCCTGTATGAACTCCTGCTTAACAGCCTTAACAATAAGCCTGATACCAAGGATAGCCAACACAATAACTGCAACTCCCTCACCGAAATGAAGTGGATCTGCAATATAGCCCGACTCTGACAAACCCCAGCAAACAGCATATCCAGCAAAAAAGAACGCAAGCTCAACAGCTGCAACTACGCCACAGGCTATTGCCAAAGTTTTCTTTTTAATTTGTACCATCATGGAGCCTTGTATTTCCATGGTGGCAAACACATCTAAAAGCACGCCTACTATTATCAGTAAGTCTTCTAATAAACTCATAAAATTATTATACTCCAATCAACTAAAATACGAACAATATTCGCATATTTTACACATTTCCTTATACCTTATATTCAATCACTAATATAGGTTTGTGTACAAGATACAAAGCAATTATTTTGTAGTTTTCATCCTAAAACTAAAAAATTACTTTTTAAGACTGGAAACAATTTCTATGAATGGACTATGGAAAATCTTTACATAAACGTCTGTAAGCTCCTCCACAGGAACCTTCATGCCCTTATTAATCCACTGAATAGTAACCCAACTGATAGAGTGAGCCAAAAAGTCCGCTACAAGCTCCTCTTTTAGCCATGGGTAGTTTGCAACCTTTGCAAGACTTTCCAAATCAAGATATTTCTGAACTGCTCTTGCAACGCATCTATTGAAAATTTCGTTGAAAGAGTTCTGGCCTTCCAGCATAACTGCCCTTTTATAGAAGTCCTTTTCTTTTTCCATTGTAGTAAGAATAAAAGTGACCGCTTCCTTAAGCATTCCATTAGATAACAGAGGCTCCACAGGCGCAAAAAGCTCATTTACAGTAATCCACTCAAGCAACTCATACTTATCTTGAAAATGATTATAAAAGGTAGGACGAATAACGCCTGCCTTGTCTGTAATTTCTTTTATTGTAATCTTTTCTATTGGCTTAGTGGCAGCAAGCTCCTTTAAGCTCTCAGCAAGCACAATATCAATAGCATTTTGTGTTTGATTGTTCATTAATTGCTCCTTAAGAATCCTCGTATTCTACTGTTACATAGAATCCTTTTGGTGTCTCTTTTATGTCGATTACCCTACCTTCTTTAGCCTTAATACGCTCTAAGGTAGTGTAATTGCCTGACATGGCAAATGACCTTCCCAACACATAATAATATGAGTTGGAAAGGGCATATTCAGTAATTGGAAGCACCTCTCCCTCTTCAAGAAGGCCGGTTCGTTCCATTTTAAATTCCATTTGACCCATTTTTAAACATCTTCCTCACGTAAAACTTCAACATCAATAATCTTTTCAGCCTTGTTTACCTTGTGAACAGTGAAGACATCTGTAATGCCATCATAAATAAGCATGATACCAATTAATCTTGTAGCAATCGCAATAAATTTAAAAGCATCAGCTATGCACGCTACTCCCAGAAGAATAGTTACCGCTGCAATGATGAAGGTAAGCCATGGACGTGGCGCCTTTGTCTTGATTGCCTGGGCGGCAAGACCTAAATCCTGAAGTCCATGTACAACTAAAAGCACACCGATTGCAATTGGAATAATTGAAACGATAGAGCCTGGCGCAAGGAAAATCCAGATACCAATAACTGCCAACACTCCGCCTACAGCTATTCCCATGGCATTAAAGCCCTTATCAAATATCTGGCTGATAATAACAAAGATACCTGAAAGAATGACAATAGCGGCAATTACTCTGCTGATTGTAGTAAGACTCTCTGTTGGATAAATCAAGAGAAGTACACCTATTACAATGCTGATAATTCCTGAGATTGTGATGTTAAGACGTAAGCCTTTGATTTTTTCTTTCATTTTTCTCCCTCCAATATAATAAGTGCTGAGCTTATTATAATAAACTCAACACTTTAGTACTACTTATTAGTGTTCCTTTAATGAGCCCCAGAAGCCAATAGCTACTGTACCTGGGCCTGTGTGAGAACCGATAGTAGGTCCAATATCGAAAATACGAATCTTCTCTTTCATATGAGGGAAAGCAAACTCAAGCATATCTGCCATCTCTCTGGCATCATCATAGCAAACTGAATGTGTGATGAAAATATTCTCGCTGTATTTCTCACCATCATCGATTCTTGCCTTGATAGCCTCAAGAGCTGCTCTCTTAACCATCTTCTTTCCACGACACTTCTGACGTGGGCAAAGCTTTCCTTCATCATTGATATTCAACAATGGACAAATATTAAGTGCAGTTCCAAACCATCCTGAAACCTTAGAAACACGTCCACCTCTGATGAAGAATGTAAGATCTGTAGTAAAGAACCATGTATTCTGATTCTGGATATGACCATTTGCCCAGTTAACAAGTCTGTCGAAATCGTATCCCTCATCTCTTAAGGATGCAAGCTTATCCATCATAAGAGCATAGCCAGCTGATGCTGTGAGACTATCAAATACAACAATCTTTCTATCTGGGAACTCTTCCTGAAGCTCCTGAGCAGCGATACGAGCTGAATTGATAACACCTGAAATACCACCAGAGAGTGTAAGGTGAATAATATCCTTACCCTGCTCCAAAAATCCTCTAAAATATGCTGTAAACTCATCTGCATTAACCTGAGATGTGCGAGTCATTGCTCCGTCCGTCATAGCCTGATAAAACTCAGTAGCAGACATAGACTTGAACAAATCATCTGTGTATGCTACATCATCCAAATAATAATGGAAACAGATGTGTTCAATATTCTTTTCTTTTAAGTACTCCTCAGTAACGTCTACTGTAGAACAGCAGCTAATAATATAATCACCCATATTTATATCCTACTCTTATAAAAATCTTTTTAACTCGTTAGAGTATACTCCAAAAGCTTATGCAAATGCAACCTTTACGCGCCTACAAATCATCCCCGAAAGTATACCTATTACCACGCCAGATATGGTGCCTATTACAATCAAAAATGGCAGATAATAAATCAGCTGACTAGTCTCCAAAACAAATATGGCAACAATAATCTGTCCCACGTTATGGAACACTCCACCGATAACACTGACACCAGTAATAGAAAGCTTTTTTGTGCGCTTTGCAACATACATCATAACAAAAGACAAAACTGCTCCGGCCAGACTGTAAAGCATCATTGCAAAATTGCCAAAGGTAAGACCTACAAGAAGCACTCTTACAAGTGACAGCATAGCAGTATTCTTTCCTCCGATGGTATAAAGGGCTACAACAATAACTATGTTGGCAAGGCCCACCTTGGCTCCTGGAATGCCTATGTTTAAAGGTAAAAGCACCTCTACATAGCTAAGAACAAAAGCAAGGGCTATAAGAAGACCTAAATATGCGATTTTTCTTGTATTCATTTTCATAACAGCCCCCTTAATTTGCTATAGTATCCACATCACTTACTTCTCCACCTGTGATTTCCACAACCAGTTTATTTGGCAGACAAACTATAGTCTCATTGGTATAGTGAATCTTGTGATGTTTTACACAAATCTGATCTGGGCAGGATGCCTCTGATATTTCTGCGTTTCCATCGTATATACGAAGCACATTGTAGCTTCCATCTGGAAAATCAAAACGCTGCTCCATGTCCTGATTAAGAGGAAATCTCCCCATCTCCTGACCATCTACAGTAACGATTACCATAGCACTTTCGTCAGTATTATTCCTCTGCCATACTCTGGTAATCCCTAATATCGTAAATGCGATAATCAGCAGAGCACCTATTAATATCAAATCATTTTTTTTCATAATATTATCTCGTCTCGACAATCAATTTTGAATCAGCATATTCTGATGTAAGGGCAAAATCATCCGCTATTTCCTCAGTGATATGCACATCACCATTTGACATAACAATAATCATGTCAAAATCATCACTGCTCTTCCAATACTCTACTGCCTCATCCAGCCCCTTAACAAAAAGAGCTGTTGACAAACCATCACATTTCAAACCATCCTTACCAACTATTGTAACACTTGCCAGCCCCTTATCAGCAGGCTTTCCTGT
Source organism: Pseudobutyrivibrio sp. UC1225 (assembly GCF_900115215.1). Classification (NCBI taxonomy): domain Bacteria; kingdom Bacillati; phylum Bacillota; class Clostridia; order Lachnospirales; family Lachnospiraceae; genus Pseudobutyrivibrio; species Pseudobutyrivibrio sp. UC1225. The sequence continues at coordinate 63,435 of NZ_FOVQ01000010.1, forward strand.
GGATGGATCCAAAATATGCCAATATATTTTTCCATCCTCTTCAAAGTAGCGTTCATATCCACCTGAAGTAACAATGGCCAAATCCTTCGCCTGAAGTACGCCAAGAATTCCTTCCTTACTATCCAAAAATGGACTTTTAATAGCAATCTTCCATGGTTCTCCAGTAAGTTTTCCACCGAGACACTGAACATTTCCACCAAGATTAATAAGCGCCGACTCTACACCATTTTCTTTAAAGAAATCGTGAAGCATCTGGCTGGTGTAGCCCTTTGTGATACTACCTAAATCTATCTGCATATCATCAGGCAAAACTATATCAATATAGTCATTTCCCATATCAGATATTTCTACTTTATTATAATCAACAGCCTCTAAAAGCTGATTTATTTCTTCATCCTCTGGAACTTTATATTCACCGGTTGTAAATCCCCACTCCTTTAATACAGGATAGATAGTTAAATCCAGGGCACCCTCTGTGGCGGCACAAATATCCATACCACCAATAAAAATCTTTGCCCCATCGCCAGTCAGTCTTCCAATTTTATTTCTATTAATACCACTAACTTCACTGTCTTTCTCTGTAACAGAAAGCTGCTTTTCCAAAGCCATAACCTTCTGCTGAGCCTCTGTCAAAAGCTCCTCGTCTCCAGTTATCTGAATATCCATAACTGTATCCATTGCAAAAAAAGTGGTTGAATTGGTATCTGTCAGCTTGTTTTCAACCTGCTTTTCAGACCCACAACCACATAAAAGCAGGGCGCAAAGTAAACCTGCGCCCATTTTCTTATAATTTATTTTAAAAGAATCACAATTCAAAAACATTATTCTCACTGACCAGCCTGCTCCAAAGCCTTATTAACCGCTGATAAAAAGCCCTCTGAAGAGTATGTGGCACCTGCAATAGTATCCACATCTGCACTCTGTGCCTGAAGCACTCGGTCAATCATCTCCTTGCCATCTTTTTCTACATCAAAGTATTCTGCATCATCACTAAACTTCGTAAAGACGATATCAGATATTTCTCCATCAACTATGGTAACTTCAACTGCTATTGTACCATTATTACCCATTCCTTCGCCAGTAAATGTGCCATCTTTAAGAGTATTTGTAGCGGGCAAATCTGCAGCCTGCTCAATCTTTTCAGTCTCAAGCTTTTCTTTTGGCTTTTTCACGTTTGCATTAATAACAGCAACAGTTGTAGTTGCGACAAGGAGCGCAAGGCTAACCAAAACCAACTGTCTCCTTGGAAGCTTTTCTGCAGTGGCATCAGTTGCTTTTGCCACTCTGCAAACAAGATAACTAAGATAGATAAATACATAAACAAATACCGTAATGTCATATCCCTTAGCGCCTTTAAGTGCAGGTGGAACCATAAGCATCATTACATGGACAAATAAAAGTGCATAGAAAACGTATGCCGTTCTCTGCAACTTCTTCCATGTGACAGCCTTCATCTTTCTTCTGACTGATACGAATGAGGTGATAAAAAGTGGAAGCATTATTAAAGTCATTATTGTAGAAAGAACGATAAAAATAATCAGGCTAGTGCTTAATTCCGAAAAACCATTCATAGCCTTTTTGTAATATGACAATCCATATGCAATGCTGTGTCCCAATCCATTAATTGATGCAATGATTGAAAGTGGGCCTCGCAGTGGAATAAAGGTCTTTGCTCCAAGGCTTCTGTTTGGAAATGCGCCGGCATACATCACTATTACAAAAAGCGCTCCTGTCAGCCCTCCCCCAGCAACTATCGGAATAAACCACTTAGTTATCACTGCAGGCATGGCCATATCTGACCATGCTGCAACGATAGATAGAAAGGAAATTGCGACTGTTCCTATATAAAAAGGAACGGGATTCTTTTTCAAGCTATCACCACATACAAGTGAAAATATTAGTGCTATGCACAAAGAGATAAGAAATACCATTACTCAGTTACCACTGCTATATTTGCGTAGTTATCACTTGAAATAACGATTGTATAGCTTCCCTCTCCAGCAGCCTTTGCCTCCTTAAGAGCAGCTGAATCCATCTGAACTGAATCAGCTACTGCAGCAGAACATACTTCAGTTCTGATAGCCTCTCTGCCTTCACCTACTACATAAGTAGCTGTTACTGTAGGATTCTCAAGATCAGCAGGAACATCTGACAATGTGATTGTCTCTGCCTTCTCATCAACTACAGCTGTTGCCTTTGCATCCTTATATACAGGCTTTACATATACTCCATCAAGCTCATATACATAAGCATCATTCTGATTGATGAAGGTAACCTTTGTTACTGTCTCCTTCTCAAGCTTGCTAAGCTCATCAAGGTTATCAAAAGTCATTCTCTGATTGTGTGTGTTGTCAGATGCCACATTGAAAGAAATCTCATATGGCTGAACCCAAACACTCTGAAGATACTCCATACCCACCTTAAGACCAGACTCTGTCTCAAGGATGATACCCTGAATATTTCCATCAATCTTAAAGTCTCCATCCTCTCTTGTATTCTTAATATAAGAAGTAGATGTCTCTAAAATATCAATCTCATAATCGCCCCAAACTGTTCCTGTAAGAAGCTGTGCATCTGCATCTGTTACTGTGTCAGCTACAGCAAAATTTGTCTCTGAATATGTAGCCTTGCCATCTTCTACTGTAACAACCTTGTACTGCTCTGGCTCAGCATCAGCCTCTACAAAGCTGTCATTGATAGCCTTGTAAGCATCCACCTGATCTGCAGGAACTGCCACGTTTACATTCTTAACACCTGTGATGTGGTATCCATCAGCATTAGTTGTCTCATCTACAAAATCTGTAACCATGTTCGGGAAAATCTCAGACTTTCCTGTTGTAGCAGATGCTACTGCATCATAGGAATCTACACTTGAAACATCTCCTGAATAAAATTCAGCATATGAAAGTGTTGCTGTACCAAATACATACGCTGTGTCAGGATCAAGAAGTCCATTCATCTGAACTGTCTCTTCCTCAGCTACCTCCACATTTTCTGTATCAACAGCTGCCTCTTTTGCGCCGCAACCGATAAGTCCTAATGCCATAAATGACATAAGTGATAAATACATCTTCTTTCTCATAATATTATTCCTCCTAATTATATTTAGATTTGTATAACTGCCGTTAGTCTTTACTAACTTTTAGGATATTAACAAATCATAATTTCCAAGTCAATACGTATTAACGATAATTTTTTCCAAATAATAGTGTAAATAACAGTTGTTAGATTATTCTAACTTGTGTTATATTTGACTACGGTAGGGTTAGTGAATACTAACGGACAAAATATAATTTAGGAGGATTAATATGAAAAGAAAAGTTTTAGCCCAGTTACTAGCTTTTGGACTTGCGCTGACATCACTTCCAGTTTCAGTATCTGCTGCTGAAATTACTGAGGATGTTGTTGTAGAGGCAGAACCACCTGTCGCTGATGAGGATACTCAGGATGTTGAAGAACTTGAGCAAGAAGAAGCAACTGCTGAAGCAGATGAAGATGAAGATGTAGATGTTGATGATGTTGTTGATGATGCATCTGAAGACCTTCAGGAGGTTACAGCATCTAAAATTACAATCAATGATGAGACCTACTATTTCTTAGCCAACAGCGACGATCTCACATCAGATTCAGTAATTGTTTTAGAGAACACAGATGAGGAAAAGAATCAGACTGAATTCTCTTCTTTCACAGAAATTGACGACACTGATGTTTATTTTTACACCACAGCAGATCTTTCTGGAAAGCTTTACGGAACTTACGAAGCTTCATATACTGACCTTTATCGTGGACAGACATCTGCACCTGAATATGATGCTGTATCATCTGCTACAAAGGGCAAGAGTAACCTATTTACAAGCACAAATGTTTCAGATGTTACCGACGATGGCTACCAGATTTACGGACTTAAAAATGCAAATGTAGCAGTATCAAAGGAAGACTATGTAAAAGCTTCAATTCTTGATTCAGCTGATAAGCTTGATAATGATTCTTATGCAAATCTTTTAAAGATTACATTAAATGAAAATAACGATATTCCATCATATTATCTTCCTTATGATGGAAGTGAATTCAAAAATGCGGTAATTAGAAAGAGCATTTCAGTCAATGATGCTGAAGGTGAGTTAAGGTATTACACAAGATATGGCACATATCAGCTCGAGGTTTTAGAGCCAACTACAAGCTACCTTAGAAGAACAAGAGACAACGATATTTACGCTATTAATAACTCAGTTCATGGTGCAATCCTTCGCGGTACAGATTCAAATGGAAATCCTATTTCTATGGGTGTAAGACATCTTAAGGAGTTATGGGTTTCTACATATGAAATCGCATTCTCGCCTGATACCAACTCAGCGGTTTCTTTTGAAGGTGGATACATAACTTCAGTAGATTACCTTACAGCTTCTGATGTTTTCAGCTTTAAGTTTGAAACTCCAGTCAAGGTAAAAGCTACATATGATAGCTCAGCTCTTAGCACATTCTTTAATGAGAATAATAACAAGGAACTTATCATTTCAGGTATCGACACAGTGCTTCAGAATACTACCCTTTCTCTTTCATACAGAGAGGGTCGTCAGTCAGTAACAGTTGTTGACAAGGCTCCTGTAACAGCAGTAAACGGCGTTATAAAATACACTGTTGAAGATGAACTCATTCCTGAGAAATCTTACACAGTTACTCTCGTAAATGATGAGTATGCAGATATCACATCAACTGTTACTCCTGAAACTCTCGGCATCGATCCAAGTGCCCCAGCAGAACCAGATGAGCCAACTGAGCCAGACTCTCCTGATGAGCCAGTTATTGATAATCCTGATGCTCCTGATGAGCCAGTTATTGATAATCCTGATGCTCCAGATGAGCCAGCTATCGATACACCAACAGAACCAGCAAAGCCTTCTACAGATAATCTCACAGACGAGCAAAAGGAATGCGTAAAGTGCATCGACAAGAAGATCAAAGAGATTGTAGATTGTGTAGTTGTTCCTATCGTGAAGAAGTGCTGCCCACAGCTTCAGGATGTTATTCCAGTAATAACTCAGCACTTACAGATGATTCAGACAAAGATTTTCAATTTCTTCTTTGGAAGATGGTAGTAAAAATGGCGACAGAGCATTTTGCTCTGCCGCCATTTTTTATTTACATCTGTATGATGCAACATATTCAACATCTTTAGGAAGTGTGATTTTTGGATCTTCTACTACTAATTCAAGAGGTCTTCCCTCTGATTTCATCTGACTTTCAAAATGGAATAATGCAATTCCAAGATCAATCTTCTGCAAATCATAGGTGCCATTGTCATAACCTCTATCATGTTTTTCAAAGAAATGTGCCATATTGTCAGAGATAACTACTCTCCAAGGCTGCTTGTTTACAGCAGATGGTGCGACCCTTACTGCCTCAAGTGCCTTTCTTAAATCAAGTCCATCCGCCTTCTGCTCTGATAATGGATTGTCAAAACTATCAAGATAGAATAACTCTTCAAAATCTAATCTTTTATCTGCTTTAACTCCCTTTCTCATAAGGCCTTCTTTAAGAGACATGCTCTTTGCAATTCCACCTATAGGGCTCATGCAAGGCATAACCTCTTTGTCACTCAAATCAGAGGCCTTTTCGAATTTTTCTCTTGGAAGTGTTCCACCAATCCAAACAGTGCCAAGCCCCATCTCATGAGCCTTCATAAGAAGTGCCTCAAATGAATAGCCATAAGCTTCCTCTGCATGTGTGCCTGGTTCCATAAGAGCTGCTATATAAAGCTTTTCTCCTGTTAAAACAGGGCTTGATAATTTATTAGCCTCACCGTCCAAAAATTCAAAACGAATATTAATGCCGTAAGGATTCTCAATGCCTTCGGCAAATGACTTTAATTCTGCTACAATTTTTTCATCTACATTATTACCATCAAAAGTTCTTACACTTCTTCTAGTCTTGGCAAGTTCAAGAAATTCTGCCATTTTTAATACCTCTTTCCAAATTCTTCTGCTGCCTTGAGTTCATTTACTCCAGGCATATTTTTAGCGTAACATGTCTCCTCTTCTACCTCGATTCCTCTTCCCTTTAATTCTGACTTAAGTAAATCAAGAGCGTGCTTTGAAAGCCAGGATGTAGAAAATACAGCTGCTTTCTTTACCTTACTGGAATCTAATGTGCCGATATAAGCCTTGAGCTTTTTGTCAATTCCATAGGCATAAAGTCCACCACCGATAAACAATGTATCTACTGGCTCTTTAATCTCTGCACCTACTTCATCAACAGATACTGCTGTACAGCTTGCACCATTTGCAATAGCTGCAGCCAACGCCTTAGTGTTACCACTTCTTGAATAATATCTAACTGCCTTACCCATCTTGACCTCCTTATATGAAAATATATATATCACTAAATTAACTAATGTCATTATATCGATTGTGCACAATTAAATCAAGTGTTATTTTACATTTCAAATATAAATTATTATTCGTTTAAATAACACAATAGAGACAGCCCAAAAGGACTGTCTCCTATAGAATAAAAATGAAAAGTTAGTTATTTCTTGATTCTGATGCTAACAACTGAGCAAGCTGGAAGCTTAACTGTGATGCCATGAGGAGTTCTGCTGTAATCCTTGAACTCTTCTTCCTTAACAACCTCAGGATTCTCGAATGTGTTGTGAGCATTCATCTTTCCAGATACGAAAACTGCCTCACATACATTGTAAGAATTTCCATCCTTTGTAAGCTGAATCTCCACATCCTCTGCTGACTCAAGAGAATTGTTTGTAAGAGTAATTGTGATTACTCCATTTTCATCCTCTGATACTGATTCAAATACCTTTGGAAGCTCGTTCTTATCAGAACCAACTGTTCCATTTCCGATAAGGCTTGAATCAAGAAGAGTAGCTCCCTGGTGATGACGATACATTTTGAAGACGTAATATGTAGGGGTTTTAATCATCTTTTCGCCATCAGTAAGCATTACAGACTGAAGTACGTTAATCATCTGTGCGATACATGCAAGCTTAACTCTGTCTGAATGCTTGTTGAAGATGTTAAGATTCATACCAGCTACAAGTGCATCACGCATTGTGTTCTGCTGATATAAGAAACCTGGATTTGTACCTGGCTCAACATCTGTCCAGATACCCCACTCATCAATCATCATGCCAATCTTCTTATCAGGGTCGTACTGATCCATGATTGCACCATGCTTATTGATAAGCTCTTCCATAAAGTATGATCTCTTAAGAGTCTGGTAGAATACCTCCTCTGTGAAATCTGTTGCACTTCCCTTGAAGTTCCAGTCATCCTCTGTCTCTGGGAGGGTATAATAATGAAGAGAAAGACCATCCATAAATCCATGGAAGTGCTCTGGTGTATGGTCAAAGCAAGTATCAAGAACCTCCTTTGTCCAGTGATAATCATCTACATTGGCACCGCAGCAAATCTTTGCGATTGGCTGATTGCCGTTGTAATTTCTAACATATGTCTGATAACGTCTGTATTCATCAGCATAAAACTGTGGGCGCATATTTCCGCCGCATCCCCAGTTCTCGTTACCAACGCCAAGGTAATCAACTACCCATGGCTCTTCATGACCATTTTCCTTACGAAGATCTGCCATTGGAGATACTCCGTTAAATGTCATATACTCAACCCACTCACTCATCTCACGAACTGTGCCTGAACCAACATTCGCATTTACGTATGTCTTACATCCAAGCTGACGACAAAGCTCGAAGAACTCGTGTGTACCGAAGCTGTTATCTTCTACTACACCACCCCAGTGAGTGTTAATCATCTTCTTACGCTTTTCCTTTGGACCAATACCATCCATCCAGTGATACTCATCTGCGAAGCATCCACCTGGCCAACGAAGTACAGGCACCTTCATTTCCTTAAGAGCCTCTACAACATCCTTACGCATTCCGTTTACGTTTGGGATGTCGCTGTTCTCTCCTACATAAAGTCCTTCGTAGATACATCTTCCAAGATGCTCTGAGAAATGACCGTAGATTTCTGGAGCGATTGTGCTTTTCTTATTTTCGTTATTGATTACTAATTTTGCCATTACATTCTTCTCCTTCAATTAGGGTTAATAAACAATCGGAGATTGTTTATTAACCTTTTACCGCACCGGCAGTCATTCCGTCAATAATGTATCTGTTAAAGATTAAGAAAATTACCAAAATAGGTAAAATTCCGAACATCGAACCGGCAATAAGAACATCATAGTTATTTCCGTATGGTGTAAGAAGTGTATTCAGTCCAATTGGAAGTGTAAACTTCTCTGCGCCTTTAAGTACAAGCAGTGGCCAAAGGATGGCATTCCAGCTGCCCATTGCACATAAAATACCCATGGATGCAAAAGCTGGTTTGGCAAGTGGAAGGATTATTCTTACCGAAATGCCATATTCACTGCAGCCATCAATGCGCGCTGCATCCAATAAATCCTTTGGCAAACCCGACAGGTACTGCTTGAAGAAGAAAATTGTTGAAGCGCTGCACACGCCTATTATGATTACACCTGTGTAGGTGTCAATCAACTTGAGTGCAATTACTTCCTTATACAGTGGAAGCATAAGGATTTCAAAAGGTACCATCATTGTTGCAAGTACGATTGTAAAAAGTAAATTCTTAAATCTGAAATCGTACATTGTAAGACCGTAAGCAACAAAGTAGCAAATAATCAATGTGAGAGCCACTGATACGATTGTGATAATAAGTGAATTCTTATACCACATAAAGTACTTCTGGCTGTCTGCATTTCCACTAAAAAGATATGTGTAGTTATTCAGATTCATTGTAGAGATATCTAAATCAATAGAAAGACCTCTACGGATAAGCTGTGTTCCTGGTCTGAATGATGCTAACAATCCTGCAAATACCGGAAATACGATAATCAAACTTAGAATCAGGAAAAAGCCTGTTCCTAGAATTGTTCCTATTCTTCTTTGAGGAGTGGCTGCCATAGTTTTCTGCTTTGCCATATTATTTCTCCTCCTTCTTAAATGTTCCATTTAAAATTAACTGTGCGAAATTGATGATAAGTGCTACTACAAGAAGTACTACACCAACTGCGCAGGCATAACCCATATCATTCTTCTCAATACCACGCTTGTATAAGTATCCAACAATTGTAAGACCGATATTGTTTGGAGATGAATTTCCTGCCCATAACATGTATGACTCAAGGAACATTGCAAGTCCTGCATATACGGATATCGTAAGTACGTATACTGTTGTTGGCTTAAGAAGTGGCAGTGTTACAAATCTGAATTTCTGCCAGCCTGTAGCGCCATCAATATCTGCCGCCTCATAAAGAGATGTATCAATTGATTTAAGTCCTGAGAGGAAGTAAAGCATATTTACTCCTGTCCATCTCCAACATGCTACTATCAGGAGGGCAAGCATTCCTGACCAACCCATCTTTAACCATTTATATGTTCCAAGTCCCAAGGCTGCAGAAACCATATTCATCTGACCTGTTGTGTACTCTGTAAACATCAGACGGAATAAAGTACCTGAAATAACAACCGATGTAAGAGCTGGCATATAAAGAACGGCTTTCCATACACCCTTTGCCTTAACAAGATTGCTATCCATGAGAACAGCAAAAAGCATTGGAAATGGTATAAGAAGTACCAAGGTAAAGAACATGTATTTAACACTGTTAAAAACAGCAATATGGAATACATTATCCTTTAATAATTTTGCATAATTGGCAAACCCAATCCACTCTGATTTAATGGCTCCAATATCCTGGAAACTCATCGTAAATGCGGTAATGAGTGGGTATACCCAAAAAAGGAAAAAGCTAATCACAAAAGGAATAACAAAAACATATGGTGCAACCTTCTGTGAATAGAAAAATTTTCTAAAATTCATAACTGACCTTTCTCCACTGGTCTTTTTAAAAGAGGATGCCTGCCCCTTGGCAGGCATCCTTGTTGCATTTATATCCATATAAATCTTCCCTTTTGATTATTGCTCCATGTCAACTGCATCCTGTGCTTCTTTGAGAGCATCCTCTACAGAGTAGTCTGGATCCTCAAGAACCTGATTAAGTGTTGTTGTGCAGAAGTACTCATTGATTGTTGGGCTGATAGAAACAACAGAAATCTTTCCGATGTTCTCCATTCCAATATCGCTTAATACATCATATGGGTAGTTGATAAAGAACTGGTTGTACTGGTTGTTGTCATCATGTGCGAATGCATCATCACTCCATAAAGCTGAATTACATACATCAAATCCAAGTGTATCCCAAATGTGCTGCTCGCCTTCTTCAGACATCTTTGCCCAGCAAGTAAACTCAGCTGCAAGATCCTTATTTTCAGACTGCTGTGTTACTACTGTACCTGTACCACCGATACCTACAGAGCACTTCTGTCCAGCCTTGAATACAGGACACTTAGCAATGTACCAGTTGCCCTTCTCATCAGGCATATAGTTTGTGAAACGTGACATGTACCACATTGCCTTAGGGAATGAAACGATGTTGTGATCCATAATATTCTGGAAACCAGCCTCAAGGTCAACGTGTCCATCAGGAGAAACCTCTGCAAGACCACTCTTTAACCATCCCTGCTGCATCTCAAGCATTGTCTTTACTGAATCAATATTTACGTTTGCTGGATTATCAAATCCACCTGTCCAGTCATCTCCGTTTTCAGCCATTGCAATCCAGAGCCAATCAACACCGCCTGTATCAACTGATGTCCAATACTTACCCTCTTCATTTACTGTACCAAGATACTCTTCACCAAGCTTTGCGTAATCATCCCAGGTCTTTACTGCATCAATCTTTGCAATAACTTCGTCCTGGCTAATTCCCATTGCCTCTGACATAGCAGCTACGTTGTAGTACATTACTGTTGCACCTACGTGATAAGGAGCACCATAGTAATTTCCATCCTCGCCCTGGTATGTCTCCATACGAGATGTAACCATTGTATCAAGATAATCCTTTGCGTAGTCATTAAGTGGAACTAACCACTGATCAAGACCTTCAACTACGTTAGGGAACTGACCTACTTCTACGTCACAGATGTCTGGAGCACCTGTTCCAGCTTCAAGAGCTGTAAGAAGCTTTGTGTGCATATCGCCATATGGATATGTTGTACATGTAATTTCGATTGTCTCATCTGGATGCTGCTTGTTCCACTCTTCAGCCATAACACCGTAATGCTGTCCGTGAAGCTCAACGAATGTCCACATCTCAAGATGAGTACCATTAGGATCTCCAAATGTGTTTGTTACTACCTCAGCTTCTGCTGATTCTTCTGCAGTCTCCTCTGTTGCTTCTGCAGCGTCTGGATCAACTCCTCCTTCTGAAGCTGCTCCCCCACAACCAACAAGCATGCTAGCTGCCATTGATGTGCAAAGTAATGCACTAATCAATTTCTTCTTCATTCTTCTCCTCCTTGTAAAAAAAGAAATGTTTTGCGTTTGGTTTTGCAGTTTATTACTTCAATAGGCTGAGGCTTGTTAGCCACATGAATTGGAAACTGCACAACTCATTAACGATTATGGTATTATAATAAAGCTGGATGTTCTCAACGTCAATATTTATTTTAGGAAAAGCTAAACTATTTTGGATATTCTTTTAATATACACAAATACTTCACATTGTTTTTAGTAAATTTCACTAATTGACATCAAATTAATTGACTTTATCACGTCAAAGTGCTTCTACTTTTAATTCTAATTGAAATATTTAATCCTTTCTACACACCCATATTGACAGCGTTATTAGCAAATTTTATAATTATATGAAGTAATTTATTTTTAACATAAAAGGAGCAGTACGATGATTCATATCACTTCACTAGACGAAGGACTAGAATTATTTAAAGCATTAGGCTCAGACGTGCGAATCCAGATACTTAATATCTTATTAGAGAATGACCACATGAGTATGAACCAGCTTGCAACACAGCTAAACCTCAGTAATGGTGCACTCACTGGCCATATCAAGAAATTAGAAGAATGTGGACTTATATCCACATCCAATGAATCAGCTAGTCACGGAAATTCCAAAATATGTTCTGTTATTCAAGATAAAATAGTTGTAGAAATCGAAAAGCCTGTTGACCTTTCAAATGTATTCACTACTGACATAAAGGTTGGACAGTTTTCAAAATATGATATCTGCCCTACCTGTGGTCTTGCTAACAGCACCTCTGTTATTGGTGAAATCGACGATGCACGATACTTTAGTCATCCGGACAGATTCAATGCAGATATTATGTGGTTTACAAAGGGATTTGTGGAGTACTCTTTCCCTAATCTTGTACCTAGCAACAATCGCATCACTCAGATTTCCATCTCTTTTGAGATTTCCTCTGAGGCACCAGGGGTTGATAACAACTGGCCTTCCGATATCAGCTTCTATCTTAACGGAACCAAGCTTGGTATGTGGACCAGCCCTGGAGATTTTGGTGGAGATATCTTAGGAATGTTTACCCCAGACTGGTGGCCACAGAACTGGAATCAGTACGGATTGCTTAAGCTGCTTGTTATAAACAAGCACGGCACATTTATTGATGGTCTTCAGATTTCAGATCTTACTATCGCTGATTTAAACATCAAACAGGGCCAGCCTTTAGATTTTAGAATCGCTGTAGATGATGATGCAGAGCACATCGGAGGTGTAACACTCTTCGGAAAGACTTTCGGAAATTACAGTCAGGACATCAGAGTGTCATTAAATTATATGCCTATAGAATAATTAAAAATAGCCAGCCTGTTACGCTGACAAGCCATAGTATTTCTCCGCTCGACAACACGTCTCGCTTGAGAAATCTATGAGCTTGTCAACTACAGACTGGCTTCTTTATTGTCCTAAAACTTAAATACAGGTTTCCCATCTATAAACTGGAACTTCATCAGCATCGCATGCCTGTTAGGATTATACAGTGGATCTCCCACTATCTCTGTTTCAGTTCTGGCATGATAAACAAGAATATCATTGCCTTCCTCATCCACAGTAAACGAATTATGGCCTGGACCATATACCACATGTTCAGGTGAAGATGCCAATACAGGATATCTCTCCTTCTTCCACGAAAGTGGATCAAGCAAATCACTATCTGCATCAGCATTCAGCATTCCCATGCAATAATTTACACCTGTATCGCTGGCTGAATATGTCATAAACACTTTGCCATCTCTAATAATTACAGATGGTCCTTCATTTACCCAGTATCCATGACGTTCCCAGTCATAATCAGGAGTAGTGAGAAGCACCTGGTCAGTCTCCAAAGTATATCCATTTTTCATACGGGCGATATAAAGATTTGAAATCTGTTTTCCAACACCAACTTTCTCAGCCCAAATATAATACCAGACACCTTTATTTTCAAATACAGTGGCATCCAAAGAAAATGCCTCAAATGAAAATTCGTCTGTCTCTGCACGAGTCATCTTTCCCTTTTCAATCCAAGGATCTTTCATTGGATCTGGTCCCTGGCATTCCAATACGTATGGACGAATTTTCCATATATCTTCCATTTCACCTCCGGCGAAATAGATATACCATTTTCCAAAAAGGAAGTGGATTTCTGGAGCCCAAATATGCTTGGACATCGGACCTGACTCATGTCTATGCCAAACCTCAAGTTCTGGCTCATCCTTAAGCCCTTCAAGAGTGTCGCTACAGCGCAAAACTATCCTGTCATACTCCGGCACTGAAGCAGTAAAATAATACTTTCCATCTGTGTGTCTGTATACATATGGATCTGCACGCTGCAATATCCACGGTTTATTGTATTCAAAATTCTTATCCATAATTACTTATAATCTCCCTAATTATTTATCAACATACATTACGCCCCAAACCGACTGATTGTTTCCAACAGCCGAGAATGTCATTACATCTGTACCAGCTTCATCTTTCATCTGGCAAAAAGCACCACTGTAGTCCTGACCATCAATAGTAATAGTCATATAGTAAGTGCCATCCTTCATTTCCCATTTACCACTTACTTCCTTGCCTTCACAGCTTCCATCATTGTTTAAATAAACAATTATCGGATTTGCGATATCACTGGAAATATCCGTCCCCTGATTAACTACAAAGTAACGACCAACAACATCTTTCTTGTCATATCCTGACTCAGAAACAGTCTCACCCTGAGTCTGATATGGAAGTTCGCATGGCCATCCCTCTTCATTCATCAGCACCTGATGCACTCTTGGAGAATGTCCCTCACCGCCGTCATTAAAGCGGGTGTGATAAACTATGTACTCTTTTCCATCTGAATCTACGAAGGCAGAGTTATGACCTGTGGCCATGTATGCCTTTTCTAGACTTGGTAACTTATAGTTTCCAGAAAGCTTAAGTCCAAAATTCTGGTGCATTGCACTCTTTTCAGGATAGGTGTCATTCATATCCACATAGTCTCCATCCACAGTCTTTGAACGGAACACTCGCATCTGATATCCACCATTGCTTGTAAGTCCACCATAGCTTACAAACAGATAGTAATAATCTGTGTTTGCATCATACATTATGTATGGTCCCTCGATGGAGATGTGTCCACCGCCTAAAAGCTTCTTGCCAAAATAAGCATCCACCCTTTTTTCTTCATCAGCTTCAGGATGAATCACCTTGCCTGTGGCAGAATCAAGCTCCAACAGATAAATGCCACCAGACCAAGAACCGTAGGTCATCCACATCCTGCCATCCTTATCATAAAAAATAGTAGGGTCGATTGCATTTGGATAGTCCTCGTAATTATAGGCGCCACCCTTTATATAATTCTTCTTCGCATATGTCTCATCTACATAGTCAAGTACATCCGTATTTGCGATATTTTTGTTTGTAAAACCTGAATAAATCAATGCTCCCTGCCATTCAAATGGTCCTTCAGGGGAATCACTTATTCCAAAGCAAAGATTTGATGCATTAAAGGTACTGGTGGTGCAATAATACATCACATATTTTTTCATGGTCTCGTTGTAAATCACATCTGGTGCCCACACATGAGTCTTTCCATCATCAGTTTTAATGATACTATCCTTGTTTCCTGAATATGCAAATGCCTTATCAGCCACATCATAAATCTGCCCATAAACAGAATTAGTCTTGCTGTAGCCATCTGCCACCTTCTGCCAATTTAATAAATCATCACTCTTGGCGCAGGTCATGTGCGAGCCATAAATATAATATGTTCCGTCTACTTCTAGGATTGATGGGTCATGGACAGAAACGCCCGAAGAAACATCGCCTGTGGCAATGCCGTCATAGCTGACTGTATAGTTTTTCACTTCTGAATCTGAGCCTGAGCACGCCACAAGACCACCTGCCATAGTAATAGCCAGAACACATGAAAGAATTCTTTTCATGGTTCCTCCTCCATAATTGTCTTATCGCTAAGCATCAAGCCCCTATTTCATATGCTTAGTAGATGAGGTATATCCTCAATCGATGATTTCAATATATCAAATTAATTTTACATTTTCAATAAATATTTTAATTTTCTCTAAAATATTTGTGGTGTTGTCTGTTCTCCTACCACTTCTTGTTAGGACATCTAGATACTTTAGCTGCTGCCCTGAGCTCCACATAGCATCCACAGGACATACATGTACCTTCATTTAGCTTCTCGCAGCTGGTACAGATTCCAAGACGTCTTTCATATTCTGCATCATCCACAGTGTCCTCTGCCTTTAATGCTGCCTTATATTTTTCTATCATCCCCATGTCTGCATCAATCATATCCCTCAGCAAACAGCGGGTGCATACTCTTTTTTCAGTCATAAAATTACATTCCTTTAATATATAATAATCTAGCCCGCAAAAATTGCGGGCTAGATATAATGCATTATAACATGCATTAGAAATTCTGGAAGCAAAAAAATGTGCTTTCTAAGATTAATCATATTCAAACATGCCCTGAATGGCATCTGATATATTAATGATACCCCAATAATTTATTCTATCAACTTTAGTACATGCTCTTGCAACAGGGTCTATTAGCTTAATCTCCTCACAAATCACTGTTCCTTCTGTCCCATCAACACCTTTTATATCTATATTCATAGGATTAATTATATCAGTATTAACTATCGGACTAACATGAAACATTTTTCGTTCTCTGATAAATACATTCTTACTTATTATCAAAAAAAGGTTTCCAAATCCACTAATTTTAATAATATCTCCTTGATAAAAATCTTTCATTAAAACATCTCTCTTCCTTTTGGTTCTCCCCAATCAAATTTGTAAGTCTGTGCGACCCCACCGCACTCAGCTAATCTTTCCTCATAAGTCTTATGCTTAAAAGTAAACCCGGAATTCAATAATTCCTTTACCTGTTCATCTGACATTTCTCTAACTACATTCATATCAAGTACCTTCCCCTTTCTTACTATTTCATTAGTATAGGTTAGAAGTCTATTTGCAGCTTCTAGCTTCCCTTCCTCTTCAAGAGGTCTAAGGAACTCAATTGTTTCTATTCCAAAGTAATCGCCTAACTTTTCCAAATTTTGATATTTGGGAACGATACGTCCATTAACCCAATCGCAAAAGGTAGTATACTTAATACCCAAGTCATTACATACCTTTTTCCTCGACACTCCATGAATTTTTAATAAATATTTTAAATTGTTTGAAACTATAATGTTTGTCTCTAATGCAGTATTTGTTTTCATATGCTCTCCTACGATTTTTTCGTATTATCATAATACGATATTTTCGTATCGTCATCAATAACCTACAACAATTTTCTCTAAAATATTTGTGGTGTTGTCTGGGGAGCTATTAAATCCCAAAAATCTTAATTTTTGCTCCACGCATATAATTTTCTATTTTTTTTGCATTTTTATATGCTTGAACAGGTTTAATTCCTATGTAACCTTCTGCTCTAAGCATATAATTTTTCAATTTTTTCCTTTTTTATATGCTTGAACAGTTTTAATTCCTATGTAACCTTCTACTCTAAGCATATAATTTTTCAATTTTTTTCTTTTTTATATGCTTGAACAGATTAAATCCCTATATAATCTCCTTCTCTAAGCATATAATTTTTCAATTTTTTTCTTTTTTATATGCTTGAACAGGTTAAATCCCTATATAATCTCCTTCTCCATGCATATAATTTTTGGTTTTCTTCCATTTTTATATGCTTGTTCACCATATAGGTACTAAATAGATTATCTCTTACCCGTTTCTCTTACCACTTCCGTCAATCTTTTTTAACACAAGAACACCTCCCCGTAGGGAGGTGCCTTGTGAGGTGTTGAAATATGAAGTATTAGGCGTAATTATCTTTTTATTATTCCTCTTCCTGCTGCTTTCTTGTTGACTTATAAAGCTCTAATGAAATACCTGCTGCTGCAACTATTGCAAGCCATACAAAGTAGCAAATTCCAAATAATGTTGGACACTTATGACAAACATTACATGTTGAAGCTGTAGATACGATATCTGCCTTTACTGCCACCTGTGGCTCATCATACATAAGTGCGTATGTTGAGAACTGGCCAGTAGAGATTGTAATTGTATCAGGGTCGCTGTCCTTATCCTCAAGAAGTGTGCTGACACCTTCATGTGCTCTCATGATGAAGTATGTATCAGATAATCCCTTATGATTTTCTGGAATATCGATTACGATATCGATAGGATCAACCTCTGTAAGCTGGTTCCAGTCACTGTCATCGATTCTCATGAACATACTGATATCGATGTAATCTGCCATTGAAAGATTTGGTATCTGCTCAGCATACTCTGTCACGCCATCATCAATAACCTGACGGTCTAATTCAGGAATAGTTTCTTCCTCAAGTGGAGTAAGCTCAACTTTGATTTCAAGAATACTTCCTGCTGCAACTGCTGCATACTGTTCTTCTGTAAGAATAGATTTTGCTACTGCCTTTGCGTCAGCAAGACCTGCATTAGCCTTTGAATTATCTGTAAGCTCAAGTGTAACTACAACTGCACCTTCGCCCATAACAAGTGCGATTGGTGTTTTCTTTACAGGAACCTTGTCATCTACTATATCTCTTTCGTTTTCTTCTGCCTTCAGCTCTGCCTTTGCAGATGCTACAGGGTCAATAAGATTTGCTGTCTTAACAACCTCTCCACCCTTCTCCTCAAGCTTGTCCAAAAGCTTGAGCTTGGTGTCCTCTGTCATATCGCCCCAGATGTCACCCTTGTCAATAATCTTGCCTTTGTCAAGAGTATCATCAGCATCTGTTGTAATCTCTTCAGTCTCAGCGGTAACTTCGGTTGTCTCTTCTACTATTTCAGGAATTATCTCCTGAGCTGCCTTTATATCAGGTACATACTCAGGCTTCTTTTCTTCATCTTCCTTCTTTTCTTCTACCTTTTCATCCTTTTTCTCTACAACCACTTTAGAAGTTGTCTCTTCCCTCTGCATTACTGCTGGAGCACTTGAAGGTGCTGAGGTAGTAGTTCCTGTACTAATATATGTTGGAACATATACTGGAGCAGGTCTCTTTGAAATCAAAGGAATAATGATTGTGTAATCCTCATAATTTGTACTTCTCACTTTTGCTTTAAGTACACCAGTTGTTCCGTTCTCATTTTCTGATATGTTGTAAACAATCTTACCATCGATAAAATCAACATTGTCAATGTAATCATATAAATCTCCTTCTATCTGGTAGTCTATTAACTCAGCTCCATCCTCTACATATTTTGTTAAATCAATGTTTGCTTCCTCTGTAGTTTTAACAGGAACATTTGTATTTGTTGTAAGCTCCACATCCTCATGAGCACCTTTATCAATTGTTACGGTGAAGCTGCCATATGTTGTAGTACAATCAGTCTTTGTAGCCTTGTAGTAAATTGTGTATTCACCGGCATCCTTGATTACTGGCATTGTGCTGCTAAATTCGCCATCTATATCTGTGCTATATGAGATGGTAGCATCTGTTGGATTAGTAGTGATATCGAAATCAACAGGTTTGCCGTCGTAATCTTTATCAATTGTATTTGAAACTGTAACCTCTACAGTTTCACCAGTTGTTATACTAATACCATCTGAAATCTTAGAGGCAGGAACCTTCTTTGTTGCAGGTCTTCTATATCTGAGAATATATTCTGTATACTCCTGCAAATTATCGAATGTAATTGTTCCATCTGGCTCTGGCTGCTTCCAATCCTGTCCCTCAATCTCTTTTCTCTCATTATCGTAAATACGATACACCTGACCCATTTTTTCTTTGTCATCTTTATCGAGAGTAATTGTGATTGAATCTTTAGTTGTGTATATAGGATTTGAATTACCTTCTGATGGTCTGTCTGCATCCTGATTTAAATCAAAACCATCAAATGGATCTGTGAAGGTTGGTCTTTCTGAAATAGATAATTCCTGTGCTTCAGAATCGCCTGTTTCTCCATCACCCTTTTGTACTATTGATAAAGTCTTGCCATAGAAGTCGTACTCTTTATCGTTTTTGTCCTTTCCAAAGATCTTAATTGTTCCATAGTCTGATGCTATAAAAGTGTATACTTCATCATCACAGGTAATCTCGTATGTTACTCCAGGAGTGAATCCCTTAAGTACCTCTTCGAAGTAATCAACATTTGAATTTGGTGCATCAAAGCTAAGAGAACCACCTTCGATGAATACAAATGAATCATAGCTGCTGTCACTACAATCACATATAGCAAATTTTACTTTTACTTTATCTCCTGTATTAACCTCTTTTTGGGCATTGAATACTAAAGAGACTCCTTTTATGCTAACATCAGTAGCTACTCCTACAGGCTTGTTGATGAAAAGAGAATGAGCTTCTGAAAGATCTGTACCTTCTCCATCCCACATCTCATGACCACCTAATCCTGCTCTCAAATTTACGATGGTGACATCATGTAGTGAATTATCACTTCTCTTTATTTTTGCTATATTTTCATAAGGACCATCATTTACACTAACAAATAAACCAAATGCATCATTAAAGCATGATGACTGATCAAATTCACTGGATGCAAAAACGTAATTGAAATTCAACAAATTACCAGATGCAATCATAGTAAATTCCAATGTTGATGTATGGCCGCCATAGCTATAGCCTAACTGTGTAACCAGCTTTTCCAAATCGTAATCATGATTAGTTGAAGCCATATAACTGGTATCTAGAATTATTCCAGATTCAATACCAACCTGATCTGAGCCATTTGTAAATCCATACACAGCACCAGTCTTAGCTGCATTCTCTGCTGTAACACCATCACTCAGTACAGACTTAACTAAATCACTTGCGCTCTTTCCAGTCTTATCTGAATCAGGCTGGATAGGACTATCAACACCATTTTGTGCATCAGTTACTTCTATCTCATAAGTTGTTCCATCAACAACAGTTGTAAGCTTTTCTAAGGATGAAAATGGATTTACTGAGTTTACTATCCAATCATTTCTTAAGTAAACTACATTAAATAATTCAGGTGCACTACTGTATGCTTCTGTTATCTCTCCGTAAATCCCTAAGGTAGCAAGAATATCCTTTAAATAAACGCTTGTGTCACCTTCAAGCACATACTGTAATCCATTATATGTAAATTCTACTGTGTAGAATGAAAATCCTGTTGTTTCTGCTTCTACTGTTGCATTATTGCTTTCTGTCTCAAGCTTTTCAGCTACTGGTGCCTGTGGGTTGGCATCAGTAATATGATAAACATCTGCTTCAAGCGCTTCGTTCTTTGCTTCCTCAAGAGTAAATGAAACCTTTACTGTTCCCTTTGTGGTATCAGGCTGAATTTCATTTCCTGCTGCATCAAGAACCTTTATATCAAAAGTATATGAAGCTGCTACGTTGTCTGATTCTCTTTCGTTCTCTACTGCTTCCTCTGCAACCTCTGTTTCCTCTGCTGTAGCTCGTCTTGCAAATAAAGATGCTCCCTCAGGGAACACACCCTTATCTGCCTTAACGGTGATAACCACACCGTCTACAACTGTGCTCTGCTCAAATCCCTTCTCTTCTACTAACTCACCAATAATTACAGTGATTGTAGGAATTGATGAATTGATGGCATAGCCTGAAGATATGTTCGCTCTATATACATAATTAGCACCCTGGATATTTGAATCGAAAGCTGGTGCTGTACTTAAGCTTGGGTCAAGGGACCAGGTTATATCAGCAAGAGTAATCTCTGCTGAAGTAGTAATTGTCTCTACTACATATGTTGGCTGAACCTCCACTGGTTCTTCCTCTGGTACTGATTCTCCTGTGACAGCCTCTGCTGTTGCAGTTGCCACCTCTGCAAATACTCCTGCCTCTGCTGCCTTTACAGTAATAGCTGGGAATAATGTATCTATAATAAATGCTACAGGATCAGCTGGCTCTGGCTCAGAAACAGATTCTGATACTGGAGCTGACTCAACCACTGGTGCACTCTCAACTGGTGCTGCTTCAGCTGGAGCCTCTGTAACTACTGGTGTTTCATTAACTATTGGAGTTTCTGCAACTGTTGGTGCCTCTATAGCTTCTGGAGTCTCCACTACAGGCTCTTCTGTTACAACATCATCTGCAGACTCGGCTACAGGTGCCACTGATTCCTGTGACTCTGTATCTGTTTCTGAAATCTCCTCAGCTTCAGTAACATCCTGGATATTATCAGTAGATTCTTCCTCTGTTACTTCCTCTGTCTCTTCTTCCTCCTCCTCAGGTACTTCTTCTTTTTCTTCTACCTCTGGAATAACCTCAACCAATACTTCCTTGTATGTCTCCAAGGTAGCGTTTAATGTATCAGGAAAGATAATGTCGCTTTCTGACGCTCCAACAGGAAGATGCTGTACAGCCACATCATTACCGAGAGACTCGATATTTGTAATTACACTATCAGCACCACCATTTGCAGCTATAGCCAAAGGTGTTCCGAACCCCATAGTAAATACCATGGCAAATACCATAACTATTGCTGTGGTACGATAGGCAACTCTGTTCCTTTCAATCATTTTCTTAGTGCTTCTGACAAAAGCAATTCCGGTACATGTTATAAGCTGTTTAGTACTAATATTTTCCCACTTCATATTAATACCTCCGATCCTAACTACTTCAACATCTCAATACCTATATTCAAATACACTATTTAAATTTCTGACAATTCAACGATTGTGTTATTAAGTTACAGTAAACATATCATGAATATTTTAATAATAAAATTATAACGTTATACAATGGTTATATTGTGTTATAAATTTGAATAAATTTTGAGTTCCGTAACTACAGAACCCATATGGGGCTTTTTCATCAAAAAAAGACCGGATGAAAAAGCTCATCCGGCCTTGTAATTCAAACCTTTCAACTATTTATTTCCTACCAGACTGTCTTACTACATTTACATCTACATATCCTGTGATACCAGCTATTGTCTCCTTTGAAGAATACTGCCAGTAATCTGTCTTACCAGTATAGTTGCATTCTGTGTTGTACTGGGCTACCCAGATACTATACTGCTCCAGACTCTCAGCATACAGCTTGTCATAAAACCAGTTCTTGCTGGCGTATACTCCTCCTCTGTAGCCACTGTTATTGATGGTTTCACAAAATGCCTGTAGACATCTTGTTCTTGTAGCTCTGTCAAGACCGTTGGCTCGGCCTCTAACAGCATTTTCCGAATCTATATAGATTGGAAGGGTGATTTCATACTCCCTGCACATTGCCACTGCCATTGATGCCTCTTCAATAGCCTCCTGCTCAGTGATTGCCTGAGTAAAAAAATACACGCCTACCTTTATACCATTGTCCAATGCCCCTCTCATGTTTTGTCTGAAATATGGATCTTCTACAAGCTGTCCTGAGATAGAACCTCTGAAGCCACATCTTATTATGGCAAAGTCAATACCAGAAGCAGCAACCAGCTGCCAGTCTATATCCTTCTGCCACTTGGAAACATCGATACCCATGTCTCCAACTGCATAGGAAAGAATTCCATCATCACCAAAATCGTAAGGCAAACCTCCAATAATCTGATTTCCCTTTACTGGAAGTGAATCCCCGTTGAAATAATATGTGGCACCGTCGATTGTCTGCCAACCGGTGGTTTTAATCTCTCCATAGAAATATTCATTTCCTGCAAAATCCGATACGTAGGCAGCATTCTTGCCTGCCTTATCAAGAAACAGCTCATTACCAGCCTTGTCCTTCAGCTGATCGTCGCCGTAGGAAACATCCTCCACAAACACGTTAAAGGTTATCTCTCTGGTGGCTGTGTTTCCTTTAGAGGTCTCATAGGTCACAAAAATAGATACCGGTACCTTGCCAGAAAATTTCTGACCAACATACTCAATATCCACTGTCTCTCCGGAGGTGGTGGAAAGCTGAACTACCTCTGGCTTTGTACTGGTCCAGCCTAAGGTCCTGATTATCTTTTCATCATCCTCCACCGTGACACTTACAGTGGCCTTTGAAGATTTATCTATTCCCACATTATAAAGATAAACCTCCTTTGGCACTGACACAGTGGAATCATTAATAGAAATAGATTTCTTTTCGTTAAGAATGTAGCTGTCAGGGAAGGCACTTATATCTACATACTCCCTCAGCACCTTCTCACGCTCATTCATAATACTTGGTAACAAAGGTGTGGTGTTGATATATGTGTTTTCCACTTCTACATCGTGAATGGCAGAATCCTCCGCATCCATATCCACATCATCCACTCTTACCACCATGTTTGTCACATCAATAGGCAGGTACTCAAAGTCTGGATTCAGCCTTGGAAATTCATCTTCCCCATCCTCGGCCTCTGCCTCCTGTTTGACTTCGGCTTCTGCCTGCTCCTGCTGCTGTCTGTGAACTCTGGCATATAAAATTGTCCCAATAAACATCAAAACCATTGCTGCTGACAGTGCAATAGCAATGGTTATTGTTTTTTTGTCCTCCATGGTCACCTCTAAAACAGTTTAATTCCAAAGGCAGGTAAAATGGTTATAAGCATAACCAGCACTGAAACTACGAATGAAACTGTTGCAAAGATAAGCACGTTGTTCATTCGCTTTCTAAGTGAATCTGATTTACTGTCAAGTCCGAACAATGCCTGATTCTGCTTGGCATTTTCTTCTATAACCACGGCCTGAACATTTCTATATACTTTTATGGCTTCAATATTAGTCTTTTCCATGATGTTGTCATACATGGCTCTAAAATCAAGGCTCAGTCTTTCGTCGATAATCTCCTTCATCGCCTTAATCTCAGCTTCCATATGCTCAACATTATTAAGCTTTTTCATAAGCAGATTAAACTGTTCATCATCAAGCTTTGCAAAATCGGCCCTTGTAATAACAGGTGCTGGCTCTGGATATTTAATAGGAGGAAGAATTATTGGCTTAAGAGTAGGAAACTCTATATCTTCAAATTCCTGCTTCATGCCAAGCTGCTTTTCTATCTCATTAAGCTCATCTAAAAGAGAATCCACCTCAGTCTCAAGACTATCTGATTTCTTTGGCTCCTCTTTTTCTTCCTGTGGCTTCTCAGCTTCTACAGGTTCCTCAGCCTTCTCCTCTAGCTCTTCCTCTAGCTTCTCCTCTGGCTCTTCCTCTAGCTTTTCATCTAGCTTTTTCTCTGCTTCTTCAGCCTTAACTTCCTTTACAACCTCAGCAATGGCTTCCTCTACTTCTTGTGTCTCATCCTTGAACAGAATCATCCCCAGTGTCCTCCTTCATGATAAGATATGTAACTGTAGTGCCAACTCCTTCTGTACTTGCTATAGAAAGCTTTGATTTATTCATCTCGTACAAACGCTTTCTTATATCATATATACCTGCATTTGCTATTTCTTCGTCAAGCTGTTTCGCATCGAAACCTATTCCGTCATCCTTTACTGTAATTTTATAACAATCTTCCATATCTCGCACGTAGATTTTGATTGTTCCACCACCAACCTTCTTGGTAACACCGTGTCGAACAGCATTTTCAACTACAGGCTGTAGTGACAATGGAGGAATAAGGAACTGATCCTCATCAATACTATATTCTATTTTCAAGTCACCAAATCTCAGCTGCTCCAACCACAAGTAAGTCCTGGTGTGCTCCAGCTCCTCCTCAAAGGTGATCAAATCCTGGTCTGTTATGGTATCCAGATTTCTTCTTAAGTACTTGGTAAACTTATCCATGGCATCTATGGCTAGCTCAGGATTTTTCTTGATCAGATATTTTATGTTTGTAAGAGAATTGAAAATAAAATGAGGCTGTAGCTCAGAGATAATCAAATCTGTCTGCATAATTGTGTCATCCATTTTCTTTTCCACAACAGTCTGCTCTCTTGTAACATGGATTGCTATGAACATAATCAGATAGCTTACGGTGATAGCACCATAAAGCATGGACAGGCACTCACACATTAAAGCTGGGAACAGAACTACAAATGGAATGATGATAAATATGTATAAGGCTATACACACATTTGCATCCAAAATGCCATTTATCTGGTTGTATATAATTCTAAAGAAAATGAAAATCACAAGGATGCAGCCAATGAGCACAACAAAGAAAAACAGCTGTCCCTGACTGTATTCTCCTTCCCGGGAAACCTTGAAGGCATACCCGTGAATCAAAGATGTAATCCAAAACAGAATCATTATCACACAGATAGCAAACGGCACCGCCCTAAAGGCTGGTCTCTTTCCACGCTTCCTTGTAATAAGCTTATCAACGTAAAGATTAAATCCTGAAATACTTACATATGTAAGAGAGCCCTGCAGGATAACGGAAATACGAAGTAAGTTTAAATTATCAACGTCATTTGCAAATACCAGTGTTCCCATATCCGCAAGCAGAACCAGGGCGTTCATAAGTAAAAGAATCGGGAAATATTCATTCATCGAGTTTCTTTTACCTAATAGAACACCCACAAGAATAACAAATGTAATTAGGATGGACAGCATATCTATGCCGATTCCCATCAACTCCATACTTCTACCTCTTCAAGTCAAATCTAATTGCTATTCTCTTCTCTCCTGAATAACTACATGTAAACAGTGTTAAATCCCAGTCGCCTGTCAGCATCTCATCGATTTGATCAGGCTCAAGATTCTCCATCAGCTTGCTGGTATATTCGTACTCACTTCCATCCACCAGTGTCAGCTTTGCTGTAATAACCTCCCTGCTGTCAAGGAGATTGAAATCTCCAAACTGACTGTTATAATTGTGACCCACGATTACCAGATTTCCATTTTCTCTCGTGCCATAATATACACAAGGAGTTGTCTTCATATCTGCATCTGTGTAGCTGCTTAATACTGGAAGCTTAATTCCCAGTCGCTCCACTTCAATAACGCCTATATATTCTCTGCCATCTGCAGGAACAATGGACTTATTAGGTGCCACCTCTTCCACAATCTTTTCAGTGGAGGTATCCTCCACGATTGTGATTGATTCCTCTGGAGTCACCTCCTGTTCAAAGGTTGCATCGCCTGAGGTGACCTGACCATCACTGTTATTTCCTGTCAAATTTTCCATCACCTGATTATTACGCTGAATAATCTTCATCTCATCATATACGTGATAGCTGCCAAAGCCAGCACCTGCTAGAAGGCAGATCAATGAAATGACGGTAATGTATTTTACTATCTCTTTTCTTTCATCCTTGGCTTCCTGAATTGCACGGAAAATGAATCCCATCAATCCCATAAATAAAAGAATATATTCCAATCTAAACACTCCTGCCTCAGGAAGCAGTGAGCCTCCTCTGCTCCATGTGATTATATTGTTATCAAAGTCCATATCCATGAAGTAGGCTGCCGAGGTATCCATGTAGAATGCACTTAAATCAACCTCTGAAATACCTGCTGCTGCCAAACCAAAATAATAATCGTTGGAAAGGGAGCCTATTGGCTGAGTCTCATCCACATCATCAGTGGACATTGTAATTCCTATCAGGAAGCTCTCTGTCTTGATAAGGGCTCCATCAACTACTATGGCTGAATTTACTTCCATGTATACGTTTCTGTCAGTTCTGATTCCCTCAATCTGACCATTAGGGTCAGCCACCTCGCTGTAGCATACATTATTATGAGCAACAATATAGCCATTAACTCTTAAACGGCTTCCATCCTTTAAATAAATACCTGCTGCAGGGTCCCCAGCTGTAGCACCAAGGAGTGCAACATTTCCTGTGAGAACAGTACCCGTACCTGATGAACCTATAAGGGAAAGAGTAGCTCCAGAATCAACGGTAATCATAGAGCCTACAGCTACCTGACTTTCGGAAATATATCCATTGATTGTACAATCATTGAATATCAGCTCGCCTCCTGATACAGCAAACATTGTTCCATCAAATCCAGCTGTGCCTGCTCCACCTCGAGTAAAATTAATATTGTCGATCTGTACCACTGGGTCATAGCCTTCACCATTGCCTGTCAGAGTATATGTCTGTGATATGGCAACGCTGGAAACTACTGTATCATTTATAACAATAACAGTCTTTGCCCCATCATTTGATTTACTGAGACTCTCAGCTGT
Organism: Pseudobutyrivibrio sp. UC1225; assembly: GCF_900115215.1. Taxonomy (NCBI): domain Bacteria; kingdom Bacillati; phylum Bacillota; class Clostridia; order Lachnospirales; family Lachnospiraceae; genus Pseudobutyrivibrio; species Pseudobutyrivibrio sp. UC1225. The sequence goes on from NZ_FOVQ01000010.1 coordinate 90,848, forward strand.
GCTAAATGCCTCTGCAAAGGTTGAGCAGTAGTAGTCTGTTGCTCCTACCATCTGCAGTGTCACCTTGAATACTGCTGAGCACAAACCATAGCCCTGAACAGAATAGCCGCCGATTGAAAGGGCCTTATCCATCAGAACCATACTGTTTGGACAAACAACACTACCCTCATTTCCATCTTTATAAAGACTGTCGTAAACAAAGAAACCGTTGTTAACATTAAAGGTAGTTCTGTTATCAAAAAGACTACCTGATGAATTAATCAAAAATGCATCGTTTACTGTAACTGTAGAAAAACCACTGCATAATACACCACTTGAAATATTGTAATAACCCGTTGTAAATGTCAGTGTATCTGAACCAGCAAAGAGCTGACCACTTGTACCTGAGACGCCACCCGGTCTGGTGTTATCTCCACCGTAATTAATTCCAGAGGTGGTGCTGTCCCTAAAGGTGACACTACTGCTACTGAAATCAAGATATGCTCCTGAATCAACAGAAATCCTGTGTCCTTTTACATCAATGATAAAGTTACAGTTATTTTCAACAGTAATAGTAGAGGAAACATCTATTTCATCCCTGATTTCAATAACGGGAACATAGTTAGAATCCTCCTGACTGTGAACCTCATCGGCAACTGCCTTTGCTCCATTCAGTGCCTCCTCAAGTGTAAGGAACTTTGCAGTCTTTTCCTCTCCATGAATAGAGTACTGAATAATAGCTGCATATTCCCGCTCAACACCTTTACATTTGGTGTAATCCTCGGCACAACACTCACAGCTTAAGTCCACTTCACCTTCTTCGCATAAGTACTCACAGGTACATTCCTTTTCTTCCTCTTCTTTAAAGGCACATTTGGTAAAGTCCTTGGCACATACAGGACATGTCTCATCAAACTCTGCCGAATTACAAAGTGCTGTACAGGTGCACTCTTCTTCCTCTTCCTCGCCTTCCTCTGGGTCCTCTTCCTTAGGTGAACATTCATTGTAATCCTCAGAACAAACCGGACACTCAGAATTTACTTCATCCTCTGTACAATGTGTTGTACAAATGCAGCCATTATCCTCTTCCTCCTCTCCTGGTTCAGGAGTAGGATTTACCTCTGGGGTTGGTGTTACTTCTGGATCTGGTGTTGGTGTCACTTCTGGATCATCTGGATCCGGAGTTGGTGTCACTTCTGGATCATCTGGATTTGGCGTTGGTGTCACTTCTGGATCATCTGGATTTGGCGTTGGGGTAGGATCAGCCTCTGGAACCGGCGTAACAGTTGGGTCTTCTGGATCCCCTCCATCTGAAGGTATTGGAATTGGTTCAGGTGCAGGCTCTGGAGTTTGAGCTCCACCATCCTCTCCACCACCTGCTGATGTAAGCACTACATCACCATTTGGATTAGATAAGTTTTCATCTGAGCCCAACCCGTCTGCAAGGCTCTCATTTAAATCACCATCCTCGGCAACGGTAGTCACAGAAATGGCATTGGAAATAATAAACAAAATCAGCATAGAGCCTGTTACAATAATCAATATGTAGTTCAGGTATTTCTTCCAGGCTCCTAACATGACTACTTTCCTTTCTTGGATTTCTCCAATAGTTCAAATCCTATTCGTAATTCTTCCTTGAAATAATCGTCAAGGTTTTCAAATGCATCCTCAACCTTGCCCTGGTCGATAATTTCATTTATGTTTTCAAACTTAAGATTCTGCTGATTCCTGTCTCTGTCAAATACTGACCAGTCCTGATCAACCTTCTCTAATACCTTATCATCCCACAGTCTTATTGACTCTTCCTCACTATAGTCTACTGACTCATCGTAGAAATCGTATTCATCCCAAGGTCTTTCGCTATCTGATTCTGTAAGCTTATCTGTGTGATTGAGAGTGTCATCCCATCTTCTTCTCTTTGCAAAGGTGTCTGCCTCATGAGTAACACTATCCATTTCCCAGTTTGCTCTGGTAGCCATTTCGGAAACCTTAATGGCCGCCTTACAAACCTCCTCGATATTGTCATCCCAAGGTCTTATATATGCCTTTGGTGTAGGCACTGGTGGGAAAAGCAGAACTGGTACTGCTACAAATACGAATATAGAACCCATAACTGCTGCAATAACATTTACAACCTGTTCACGGGTAAGTCCGTATTTCAGTGCTGATGAGTCCGTGTTCTCAATTACCTCCTCAGCCTTTTCATCCTCTATTCTAACTCCTCGTATCATAAGTCGATGAGTGTTCTCACCGTAAGGAGTGCATGTGACCAATGTAACGTAATCCATTTCTGGATCGATTGCTAAAGGTGATAAATCATTTGGTAATACTGTTACTATCTGATCTATCTGATAAAAGTGCTCCTCACCTAAAACGATGATGGAGAAAACATCTCCCACTTCCATTCTGTCCAGATTTGTGAAAAGTACGGCGCTTGGTAATCCTCTGTGACCTGAGAGACCACAATGGGTACCAACTCCACCTGTTGGAAGTGATGTTCCTTCAATGTGTCCAACGTACTTCTGTAATACGTCCTCTGTAGTACCATGGAAAACCGGCAGGTTTAAGCCCAACTTGTCAATCTTCAGATAACACATCATTCCACTTCCATCTACATCCAAAGTAGAATAATATTCATCCTTCATTTCCTCGGTCATGTCTGCAAAACGACCTACTGGATTTGATAAAAGTGTGGTGTTATAGTCTTCTGTTTCATGAAACAGCACCTGTCTTGTTTCCTCATTCATCTGAGCTACTGTTTCATCGTATTCATTAATTGATTTTGAACTGTTCTTCTGGTTAAAAAAGTCAGAAATGTTGGGATACAAAAGTATTCCTAGTCCCACTACGAAAACTAGGATTAAAAGTAAATTCATGTAATTGAATTTCCTTCGAACACCCATGCCATCCCTCAAAAGTAAACAGGCAGAAGGCAGTTAACTGCCTCCTGCCCATTTTTTGTTAGAATAAGAAACTACATATAACTATTTTTCTTTCTCTTGGCAAGTATTACGATAAGTACTGCTGCCATGATGATGATACCGATAATTGTGAATAACAATGTACCAATACCACCAGTACTTGGAAGTGTAAGCCCCTGATAGTTCTTTACATTAATTCCATAAATACCATCTGAATATCCCTGATAGTACTTAATTACTTCCTGTTCATTTTCTGTAGTCTTTACTGCTACTGCATCTACAATACCTTCCTCTGTTGGGTCAACCTCGTTAGCTGAGTAGAAAATAACGTCTGTGTCATAAGCTGCATTTTCTGCCATCTCATGCTGCTCTACTGACAGCTTGTTAATTTCAAATCTCATTGCCTCTGTAAGAGCGTTGTAACCCTGTGGAGATACTGTCTCGATTAATACATATGAAGCATCCTCTAATCCATCGATTAAAACACCTTCTTCTGTATCAATTGAATAGATTGTATTATCAAGTACTGTCTGAGACTCTTCACCTGCTGCATTTGTTCCAACCTGATCTGCAAGTGCCATCTGCTTGTAAACGATTACATTGTAGTGTTTCTCGTCGATATCATCTGTTCCTGCTGGAACCTGAACATATCTAAAGTAAGTATTAAGTCCACCCTCAAAGGTTGTGCCTGATGCTTCAAGCTTATCTAGTGTATCAAGTGTTACAGGTGTTTCACTGTCGTCTGTAGGAATTTCTTCTGTCTTTGATGAGTACTCACCGTTAGCTGCATAACCACCAAACTTATAGAATTCCCAGTTAGAAGGTGAAGGCTCTGCTGTAAATGTAGCTGTTGTAGCGCCTTCCTTTGTCATATCAGGAACATATACATATGCTTCCTTGTAAAGATTGAACTGTGCACCGATAAGGTACTTGGTTGGATTTGATTCTCCATCAGTCTTTACAATTCTCATTCCATATGTGTAGGCTCTTACTGTATCGTCTACTGAGCTGTAATGTCCTGCAATATCACTTCTATACCAGAGGTGCACAGTATTTGTATTGTTCTGTGAGCCTGGCTGGCAATCATCTGTAACTGTAGCTTTGTAAGTAAGACCGATGTACTTATAAATCTGTTCCCACTTACCTTCCTCATTGATTTCTACAAGCTTTGAGTAATCAAATGAGATTGCAAAAATGTTCTTGCTGGTAGCTCTTGCAAATGTTCCTATAGTCTGGATTCCTGTTGCAGTCTTATAAGCACTTGTTATAGATGCGTCTGGAAGTCCTGTAGCATTTGCCTCTGTACTTGCTGTACCAGTTGTTAATAATTCAATGCTTCCTTCCTTTTCGTTGTAAACGTACCATGTAAGATTGTATACATTACCGTTCTTTACAATATGCTTGATAATGTAATATCCGTTCTTATCTGTACTATCCTTGAACCATACAACACCTTCACCAGCTTCTGATGAATATGGAGATGCAATAAGGCTTATGTATGAGTTTGCTGGAGGTGCAACCCACTCGCCAGCTTCTGTAAGAGAATCACCCAAGTAGATCTCTATAGTACTTGGATCAAGTGTGAATGCAGATGACATATCATCAGTAATATTAAACTTGTAATTTGCATTCCAGTCGTATCCAGTGTATAAATCTCCATCTTCCTTGGTGTATACAACACCGCCGTTGATTGGATAGTAGCTAGGAATCTCACCAGCGATTTCGAATGTAACTGTCTCACCAGTTCTTACTACATCATAGTCCATCTCGTTGATGCGCTTATCTACTGTCACATCAGCGTACTTAAGTGTAGCTTCAAGGTCACCTGTAAGATAGTAAACACCCATAGGTCCCTGAATCTCTGGAACTGCTGAAAGTGTAAGTACTGAGTATGATCTACCTATTGTAGGGTTTTCACCCTTGATTAAGTACATACCATAAGCAACGTTTGTAATCTTTGCGTAGTTCTCATTAGTTGTCTGATTTTGAAACTTACTAATGTACTGATCGTTAACCTTGTATGTTGTTCCTATTCCAGACTTATCTCTTGTGTTATAAGCCCATGTAAGGAAATCTGCCTGCTCCTTTGCATTTAACTCTGTAAACTGCTGTGGAGTTGTAGGAATGTTATCATTACCTGTATCAAGTGAATAGTTTCCTAAGTAGCTGTAAAGGTTTGGAACCCATTCCAAATCACTCCAGGTCATTGTTGTATCATCGTAACTTACAGATGCAATTCTATATACTGAAAGAACATCTGCTGAGTCTCTAAGATGAATAATGAACTCTGCTGTGCCATTTGGTGTTGCCTTCTGGACACCAGTACTAACTCCATCACTGTTTCCAAGGCTGATTGTTGTAGCTGCATTTGCATTCATTGAAGGTACAAGAAGTGACAATATCATCAAAGCTATAGCCATGAATGATGCTGCGTTCTTAGCCAGCTTCTTTCTTCTTGCAATTACAAATACAATTGCTCCACCCATAATAATCAAACCTATTAATGTGAATAATAATGTACCAATTCCACCAGTACTTGGAAGTGTTAAACCACTGTAGTTCTTGATAATGAAGTGGTAAATACCATCCTGGTTATCATCCTGTGTTGTTTCTCCAAGTGCGTTCTCATATACATCTGACAAGAAGCTTGCATAAGAATTACCTCTTTCTGTATAGAGCTCGTCGGAAATCTGATTTACCTCAAAGTAAATTGCTGTACTTAACTTGTTATATCCACCTGCTGGTGCAGTTTTCTCAATCATGAGATACTTATTTGGATCAAATCCTGTAAGTAAAACACCATCGCCATCAGCAACTGATGTTGTATCTGCCCAGAATAATGAGTATGCATCCAAGTGCCAGTGTGCTCCTGTATGAACTGCACATTCATTAGCTTCTACCCATCTAGGTACAAATACTACGAAATCACTTTCAAAGTCTTCTGCCTGATCCCATGACTTTCCATTAGCAATTGTCTTAGCCTTTGGAACGATGTAATCAAGAAGAATATTTCCACCGTATCCGCTATGTAATGAATTAAGTGTTTCTACGTTAGTATATAAATCTGCGAAATTATACTTATTTGTAAATGTAGCAGCTGTAGTGTATGAACCAAGCTGTCCAAATGCAGACTGGATAGCACCACCGATAACTGTTGCATCTGTAAGAGCCATCTTCTGAGTCATCTCATACTTCATTGCTCTCTGAAGTACTTCTGCATACTGTCTGTATGACTCTCCATATCTCTTTGAAATATCAGAACTGTCTACTGATGTAACTGGATAAGTGGCATCGTCGTAGAATGAGAATGTATTATATGCTCTCTCTGCTGGTGAAGAGTTCTGATCTGTATTTGCAGAACCACCACAGTATGTTGTATCTAAACGATAGATGTCGAATACAGCGCCCTCCAGATAAGGTGTCTTTCCGGATTCAAGCTGTGCTGCCTGCTGCTCTGGCTGAAGCTTCTCAAAGTCAGAATAAGCTTCGCCGTCTACCTTGACGATGTTTGCACCGTATGTCCATGCAACTACTTCATCCTCAACAGTACCGATTGTTCCTGATGTATCTTCAACATAATATGCTGTTACTGTATTTGTATTGTCGTTATTTCCAAGGTATGCTGAATCATTTACTAAAGCATCATATTTTACCTGAACCTTGCTAGGTAATGTAAAGTTTTCATCCTGAACATAGTTAGCATTTCCAGTAATCTTCTGAGCATAAGTAGCTTCATTCATAAGAGTCTCATAATAGAACTCTACTGAAATAAGAGACTTAGTTGTATCTGAAAGAACAAACTTTGGTGCATTTGAAGAAGTAATGTATGAGCTTGGAATCTGATTGTCTGAACCAAGCTGGTTGTTAATAGCTATTAAGTCATTAGTATTAAATGTATATGTGCCATTAGTCTTAGTCTTCTGAAGTGGAACCTTATTGAGCTTTCCTCCATTATTTACCCAAACAGTAATCTGTGAGCTGGAATCTTCTGTAATGTAGAAGTAAGCCTTCTGATTTTCTTCACCACTGTAATAAACAGGATAACTATAACCAATAAGAGTTGCTTCATAAGTACCATTTGCATCACGGGCTGTTCTATTACCATACTGCTCACCTACAAGCGCTGCCATAGGATGATACTCTCTTCCCTGTGAGTCAAAATATGTAAGTGTTGCTGATGTGGCAATAAGGGTAAAGCCCTGTGTCATATCATCAATAGCATTGAACTTTGTATAATCAAATGTATTACCAGTCTTGTTATAAAGAGGAATGTCAATATCTACTCTAAATGAAACAATCTCACCTTCTCTGATAATATCGCTATCAGATTCGTTGATTTTCTTTCCGATGCTGATTGATTCGTTCTTAAGTGTAGCTGTTTTATTATTATCGATATACCAATGACCTGAAGGACCTGTCTGTTCTGGAATAAGCTCTACTACTACAGGCTGATAACCACCGCCTGAAGCTCTGGCTGGATTTGTAGCGTGTACAAAATACAAACCAAACTGCAGCTTGCTGATTTCATAAGCGTTACCAGAAAGACCAATTTTAACCTCTGAGCCTGAAATATCATTAAGGTTAGCTTCTGGGTCACTTGCAATCTTAGATTCAACTGTTGAACCATCAAGATGTGCAACAGCTGTCATCTGTCCAAGAGCTGTAGCATTCTTATCAACTACGATGTCATAATCTGATTTCATAGCATTGATAAGAGTGATGAGCTTCTTTTCCTTTGCAGCCTTAGCTGCCTTCTCTGCATTTTCCTTAGCCTCACCTGAAAGGGTCTGGTCTACTGTATACGCACCCAGAGCTGTAGGAGAAGCGTAGTCTGGATCGTTGGCAAACTGCTCATGTGACTGAATAAAGTTTGCAACAGGAGTAATCCACTGAACATCAATGGATGTGATTCCGTTTGCCTCATTATCAGTAGCTACGATGTTTACCAAATTGTACAGAGTAAAGCTGTCATCTGCTCTCTTTACGTTGAGAACAAAGCCAGTTCTGTCTGGTGTGTTTGCAGCAACAGAAACCTCAGTATGATCGAAGTTCTCTTCCTGATTGCTTACACTAGTACTTCTCTGAATCAGTTTTGTGTTGCTATCAGCGTTAACAACCAATACTGAACTGAAAGTAAGAACTATAAGTGTTAGTAATGCGGCTAATCGCTTTCCTTTTCCTTTCATGATTTTTTCCTCCTTATCTGACGTAGTATATCGCATAGAATTCTCTTCTATATGCCATATAATAAACCGTTACTAGTTACAAACTAGTTACAAAGAAAATCTTTTTTATATTTATTTTTGTAACACCCTGTTTTGGTGTAACAGCTTGAGATTTTCCCGTTTTCTGGCTGCCTGAGCAATGGCTGCTGCTGCAAACAGCATAATCAGAATTCCTGCTGTACGTCCTGTTTCTTGCCCACTGTCACCAGTGGCAGGAAGATAAACCGTCTTGTAATCTAACCAGACCAAATCAAATACGCAATTTCCTTCCATATATTCCTCATCCTGCCAGTCATCTGACTCAATGATGTAGGATAACTCTGAAAGGGCAAAGCCCGGAACGTGGTCTGTCTGCACTATCAGATATTCGCCGGCTATAATTCCACCTATGGCTATCTGGGCCTCATCGTTCAGATCCAACAGTGCATATTCTGTATATTCATTAGTTACATTCAAATCAGAATCATAGATAAGCTGAACCTTATCTTTATTCTCTACTGCAACCTGTGTAACAGCTTCGTTAATATCACCTGAATAGGTGTTAGTCTTTTTATATAAGGTAAATTTGTCGTCAAGCATTCTAGGCGCTGTCGCCAAAATCTCATCGCCACTCTTCAGATAGGAATCTGCATATCCCATACAGGCAGTTAGTCTGATTCCATAGGCTGCAGCCCTTGCAGATTCTTTAATAACCGCTCTGAGATTCTTATCCAGCGGACTGACTGAATAGCTAAGACAAGTATAGATGTCATACCATCCGTCAGGTGTACTGTACTGATTCTTCTTGGCGCTGATTTTAGCCTTAAGAGTATCCAGCTCTACCGATGTATCAAGGGATACAATCACAACAGATAATCCACCTGTCTTGAAAATAAGATTGGAGGTATCCACAGAAGTGTCTCCGATAGCCTCAGTTTCCACTGTTACGCCCTCTGGGTCTGTCTGGACCTCCTCAGTGCCCTCTGCTTCTGTAACGTCCTCTGTCTCTTCAACTTCTTCATCTTCTATTGGTTCAACTGGCTCTCCTGTCTCTGCAGCCTGAGCCTCCCTAATCTCCTGTGTGGAGGTATTTCCTCCCTCACCTACAGTCTTAAGGTTCTTTTCCTCAATACTGTACTGCGTTCCATAGGCTTCATTAAACGCCTCCAGAGCAAGCTCTGGTGTGCCATCAGGTCCTGCAAGATGATTTCCGTCTATCTCATAGAAATAATCCTGAGAACCAAAGAAAACAAATTTATCACTGTAATCCCTGTAGAACTGAACATTGCTATAGCTCATCACAGTATAGGCTGAGTCAGGAAGCTTCTCCTCCCCCTCTTCTCCTGAGGCTGTAAGCTCTAAGCTGTCAGCAACATACTCCATTCCATATGGGATAACAAAGGAAACGGTAAGTACCCTTTTACCGTCTGAATACATGCTGTTGTACGATGGCATGGTAATGTCTGATGTTACAGAAACCTGATCGTCCAGCTCTGTCATAGGAACTGTCTCATTTACCATACCCCTGTCACTTGTATCATTTTCGATTGCTGTGGTCATTGAAGGAACACTGTAATTATCCTCTGTGTAGGTAATTGTTTTTTCTGTGCCAGGCTCCAATACGAACCATTCCAAATCGTATACTCTGCTATTTCCCTTAGGCAGGACGATGTAATAGCCTGCATCTGTCTCAACAGTATTTCCACTGCCAACTGCATAGGTAAAGGACTGTCCCTGCAAATTGGCCACACCTGTGGAGGTATTTCTAAGACCATCCAAAAGCAATTCACAGAACTCCTTCGCTGCCCCGGACTTCATTTTAGATAGACCTGTAGGGCTTAAATCCGCGTAGAATTGTCCTGTTCTCTTTTCAGACATCCAGGAGGTTACGGCAAAGGCCCATGAGTAGCTGGCTGAGGATTCATCGTAATTACAGATACGATAAATCTCCACCACATCTCCAACCTCCAGTCCCTGAAAGATTATGCTGGATGAAGCTGCAGCATATGAAGTTGTCCCCCTTAGCATCGAAAGTATTAATGTAAAAACCACCAACAATGCCTTCGTCCTTTTTTTCATCCTTTAGCTACCTCACTGAGCAAAGAATAACCATTTAACGTTTCCATATCCTGATGGCAAACGGAATTGAATAAATTTATCCTCTTCAATATTGTTTGCTTTTACTAAACGTTCATTATCCACAATCATGTCTGTATAGACATCACTGTTGTTTAAATAATAGATTGTTGTTCCCAATACTTTATTTCCTTCAAAGAATACTGCCTGTATAGCGTTATCCTGTGAAGAATATTCTGCTTCCCAATCCAGAGGCTGTGGTATATCTGCTACCGGATCCTCCTCCAAAGCTTCGGCATCACCACAATCTGTTGCTACTATTTCTATAGTAAATTTGGCAATATCTGGATTTACAGGCTTTTCTCTTGTGAATATCCAGCTTTCCCCAGGATTTAAAACAGCTGATTTGGAAGTCCCCATTTCATTCCATATCAGACTGCTTCCTTCACCGTCATCCACATAGACGAAATAGTAATAGTACAGCTGAACAAGATAAGATTTTTCACTTCCAGCTGCATTATGAATCAGGATGTACTCATCATTAATCTGATTCAAAGAATCATAACGGGAATAAATAATATCCTGGTTCATTATTCTGTATTCTACATTTCCGTAGTCAGTCGCATTTGTCTTGTATTGTTCATTAGGAAGAGGCAATGAAAGTATTGCACTCATTGCTGCTTCTTTAATCTTCTCCAATATCTCTTCTTCCTGAGGAGTCATCTGTTGTGAGCTCTGCTGGGAAGTATCTTCATTTTGATTTACATATTCATCAGTCTTTTGGGTTAACCCCTTAAGAGACTCTGTAATTTCATTTATTTTATTTGAAATATCTTCAAACACTGTCGCTGGCGTTGGCTCCGGAGTTGGAGTTGGTGTTGGTGTCGGCGTTGGTGTTGGTGTAGGTGTCGGTGTAGACGTTGGTGTCGGCGTTGGCGTTGGTGTTGGTGTTGGCGTTGGTGTTGGCGTCGGTGTCACCTTTGGGGTTGTCTTTGGAGTTGGTGTTGGTGTAGGTGTTGCAGTTGGTGTTGGTGTAGGTGTTGCAGTTGGCGTTGGTGTCGCCTGCTGCTCACTGACAGTCTGACCTGTTGAACCAGAGGATGAACTGCTGGATCTTGAACCCCCGGATGAACCTGATGAACCTGAGCTAACTGTTGAGCTGCTTGATGAATCCTCAGAACTTGTTACAGGCTCTGGCTCCTTAATCTCACCGAATTCCTGACTATTACCGGCTGGAATGCTTACAGTATTGCTATCTGGATCCACGATGTTAATATCAGCATTTGTATTGTTATAAAGGTTTGTTAATACGTTGTTGCTTGTAAGAAGTATCTTGGTATCCTCAGCACCCTCCTGCATGTAAACATCCACTGTGCTACTGGAGCTCATATCAAGTGGCACCGATGTCTTTACAACGGAGCCGTCTGCTCCACTTTGTACTCTCACTGGGATAAGCTCTGTTCCTGCTCCTGACAGGGCCAGATTTGTCTTACTGAATACATCCAGATTTTCCAGATGACCGTTAACACTTACCGATGCAATAGACTCATCTGCCTCAAGAGATAACTCCTTTACAGTTCCGTATATTTCTACTGCAAGTGTTGAGCCATATGAAATATTAGATATACTTTCAACTACTCCGTCAGACTCCACAATAACATGGCTGGCAGCTGCTTGAAGGATAATGTTATTACCATTGGCATGCTCCACCCATGTATTAGCTGAAATCTGAGATATATTTATGATATTGAAATTGGCATAGTTAGACACTTCAGTGTATGGAGCGTCAACATTCAAAGCCACCTGACTGTAATCACCAGCAGGAATCTCTATAGACTGCTCCTCTTCAGACTGAATTGTAATAGAGCCAATTGATGCATCATCAGAAGACGCAGTAAGCTTCTCATCAAGCTCCTGCTGATTGGTTACAATAATACTGCCGTCATCAGTGTAACTATCTGTAACAGTATATGTGTCAACCACTTCCTCAGTAACCCCCACAGGGATACCCAGGCCTTTGTGTCTGATGGCAATAATCGCTAAAACTACAGCCAAAACTACAACTGCACTTACCACGAGGGCTATAATTATGGACTTTTTTTCATCTTTTTCGAAGGAAATCATACCGCCCCTTCGAACCATTTTGTTTTTTGCCATAAAAAATCCCCATAGACTAATTCCATGTTACATGAATTGTAGTCTATAGGGTGTTACAAACTCGTTACATCACAGCATATCAAGCAAGGTTCCCAATGTTGTCTCTGCCCACGGATATTGCATCATATATTCCTCTGAAAAAGATTTCTTTGCCTTCTCATCTCCCTCAAGGAATTTCAGGTAATCACAGGACATGGACTTTATGTCCACGCTGTAGCAATCCATATCGTTACGGAGAAAATTTGAAATACCAATATCCTCCATGCTCTTTCTAATATCGTTGGCAAGCACCCTTATATAGCCCTTCTTCTCTTCGTTGTCCTCGTCCTCCTCCCAGAGAGCACTTCTAAGCTCTCCTGTGGAGACCATCGCTCCTTTTCGATCTATAAGGTAAGCCACCATTTCTTTGGATTTCTTTCTGGCGAAATGAACTGGATTACCCTTGTGGAAAATCTCGAAGTTTCCAAAACAAATAACCTCCAGCTCTTTTCCTCCTGATTTATCCGACGGCTCTGCTGCTGAGACCTTGTTTCGATTGGCTGTAAGCCTGTCGATTGCAGCCTTCATGTCATCCTTTGACACAGGCTTTAGTATGAATGCCTTTGCCGTAGTCTTCCAAGCATCCAAGCTATAATGGGCATAGCCCGTACAAAAGACTATATCCACATCTGGATTAATCTCAGAAAGTGACTGTGCCAGCTTCAGACCATTCATTCCCGGCATATCCACATCTGAAAAAACCATATCGACATGGTGCAGCTTCATCTGCTCAATGGCTTCAAATGGATCTGAAGCGGTATAAATAGCCGCACTGTCACCCACGATTTCCCTAAGGGTGTCCTCCATTCCCTCTACTATAATTTTTTCATCATCAACTATCAGATACTTCATTCTTCTTACCCTTAGGCACATGAACTATAGCTCTACAGCCCATTCCCACCTGAGACTCAACCTCTAAGTATCCATTAATCATAAATTTAAGTCTGCTATTTGTATTTTTTAATCCTACATGATTTCTGCCATCATCTTTTTCAAGCTCTCTAGAATCAAAGCCTACTCCATTGTCTTCAACCTTTGTGAGATATTCATCTTCATTTTCGTATACACGAATTGAAACCCTGCCTCCCTCTGATTTCTTTGCCACACCATGACGCACTGCATTTTCTACAAGGGTTTCTATTGAAAGAGGAGGCACGCTAAAGTTCTCACAAGAAACGGCTATCTCTACCTCCAAACGGTCACCATAACGAAGCTTTTGCATATACAGATAATGGTTTATAATCTCCATCTCCTCTGTGATAGGGATACATACGTCCATATCATAGGCATCTATATATGAGCGCAGGAATGTGGAAAGATGAACTACAGCTTCTGATGCCAGCTCTGGGTCCTTCCTGCACAAAAACTGAATAACATTCAAATTATTGTAAATAAAGTGAGGCTGAATCTGAGTCCAAAGCATATAGTTTTTAAACTGATTGTTGACGCGCTCATACTCTACCAAATCTTCAGCCTGCTTCAGCATTCGCTGATTTTTTTCAATCTCATAAAACAGATACATCAGCATCAAAGAGATGGTGATGGAAATATTTATGATAGATGAAACCTCCCCTGTCACAACCATAACTACAGCACTACAAACAGGAAAAGACAGATACACCAATAGCGCAAAAAACTGTAGCCTGCTTATGTATTTGCGATAATAAAAAACTATAAACAAAATGAGGGCAAAGCAGGCAAATACTGGGATTAATGCAAGCACATAGCTCTCTCCACGGTGATAAATATTATCCTTATCAAAATAATATATCCTGTGTGTATACTGATCAAAAACAAGGATTACGATGGAAATAACCATCAGAAGTATTCCTAAATACTTAAATGACACAGAAAACTTTCCACCATTATTTACAATCACCGCTTTAAGGTACGCCAAAAAGTATATTTCTAAAAGATAAAGTGTTAAAAAAAGGCCAAAGTTAGCTACTCTGAGAATCACTCTGCTAACATTTCCTGGTTCTCCATTATAAGTAACAGCAAACATATCAAATACCAAAATAATGGTATTCATAAGCAAAAGGTATCCCAGCTGGATATTTTCTCTTTTTTCAACTGTCTTGCCACGGTCAATGGAAAAAGCCGCTATAAGGCAAAATAGCGAGCCCCACAGCTCCAATGCACCGATTCCGACACTTCCTGGTAGCATACTGACCTTTCTACTTTATAAGTGAAATAATAAAGAAGCACATCAAAGCAAGAAGAACAACTATTCCTATTGAATCTGCAATAAGGAAGGTGCTTACAGAAGCAAGCTTCTGTAACACATCGCCAATAGTCTTTGTGCCAAATTTTTCTGCCAGAGTTTCCTTCATACTCTCTGCTGCCAAGCCTACCTGCTCCTTCATAGGCTCTGAATAATCCAGATTGTCCTGCAAAGTTTTTAATCTCTCTTCAATGGCCTGACACTTTGCCTCCACAGGCATATTTACCTCTTCAAGCTCATCCCTAAGTGAAGATTTAAGCTTATCAAGACCATTTAAATTTTCCATTCTTGCAGACATATCATTCAAGGTGGCTGTGATTGCTGTCAAAAGCTCTACATTGTTCTTCTCTGCCTGCTTAATAGCCATCTTAAGGTCCGCATTTTCTGCACGTCTATTTTCAAGGGCATCCTTCAGATTATAAACTTCCTTGCGAAGACGATCGATTTCCTCTCTAATCTGTCTCTCGTCCATGTAGTCTCTGTCGCGGCCTCTGTCATTATTTCTGTCTCGGTCGTAGTCACGGTCCCTGTCATAATCTCTGTCTCGGTCACGTCCTCTATCCCTGTCGTAGTCTCTATCCCTGTCGTAGTCTCTATCCCTGTCTCGGTCATAATCTCTATCTCTGTCGTAATCACGGTCCCTGTCATAACTATTATTTGGCATGTCTTTTACCCCCCTGAATCATATATTTAAAGACACAATAATCTAAATTATGCTGATAAAATTGTAGCATCAAAAAAAGTTCATTCTGTTTCTGAACTGTGAAAAAAAATTAAAGCCAGCTCAGATGCTGCCATCTGAACTGGCTTTTGAAAAGTCTTACATATATGAGCTTGAATCCATTCTTCTCTGTCTGATAATCATAAGCACCAGGGCTGATGACATAATAGAAATACCTATTACCGTGAAAAGAAGAATACCAATACCACCTGTACTTGGAAGTGTCAGACCCTTGTAATTCAATACTCTAAGTGATGTTATACCATTTTCAATAAGCTGCTTGTTATCGTCGTAGCCATCATAGAAGCCACATAAGCTTCCGTTAAATTCAAGCTGTGCTGTCTCATCGTCAATGCGATTAATTGTAAAGAGGATATCCTCTGCTAAAGCGTTATATCCGCTAGGAGCCTTTGTCTCCATCAGGATATAGTTTCCTTCATCAAGACCAGTTATGGTAACACCTGCTTCACTTGCCACTGATGTAATTGAGCCATCAAATGGTGTGCCTGTATTGATGTGGCCTGAAGTATATTTTGTAAATACGAATGCAAGAACATCTCCTTCCTGATATTCTACTCCTGTCTCTGTTGTTCCTGCCTCTGTCTTTGTCTCCTCATATGTGTAATAAATAGTCTCGTCCCTGTTCTCTTCTATGTCCTCTTTGATTTCCTCGTATGTAAACTCAAGCTTATCGGTTTCACTTCCACTCATATCTGCCTGCCATACGAATTCATCATCTATCTTCTTGTATGTATTTACTTCCTTGTAAAGATTAAACTGTGCACCTGCGATTGGGTCATCAGTATCACCGTCGACCTTGATAACCTGAAGTCCATAGCTGTAGCCTCTTACAGTATCACTTATTCCAGAAGTACCCTCATAAACTATTGTAGCTGTGTTGTAGTTGTTCTCTGAATTAACCTCCACAGCATCTGTAACAATTGCCTTATAGGACATTGTTACTATTGCAGAATCATAGCTTCTTCCGTCAGGATCATCCTTAATCATCTGCTTTAAAACACCAACATTGATGTTTAATTTCATGTATGCACAATCTTTGTTGTCAGAATTAGTTTTTGTTCTAACTGGATCCAGTGTATAAACTGGTGCAGATATTTTTATAGCATAATATGTCTGACCATTTTCATATCCATCCAAATCAGCCAGATGCTCACAGCCTGATGTGTAGTCTGCTATATTTTCATCTGTAAGAACGAAGTAGTCCACATCTGCAGTTAAACCACTGCGGTCATATGTAGAATCTGCTATTTCATAATAATCAAAATTAGTTGTAGGGAATGGCTCTGCCACTGAACCAGCCATAGAACCTGTTGTAGTAAAGCTAATATCTCTCTCATCAGCCTCACCATCATTATTTGCATCGTAAATAGTAAATGATGGGCTCATGTAATCCTCAATATACATTGAATACACCTGATCCATTGCTCTGGTGTATGTAACTCTGTCGCTATATAAAGTAGGAAGTGTGATATCGATATCAAAATCAACAATCTCACCTATTCTTACTGCATCAGCCTGCTTGCCATTAATCTTCTTGTCGATTGTAGCATCAGCAGCCTTAAGCTCTGCAAAGTATACTGAATCCACGTAGTAATTTCCCTCAGGGCCGTTTACTCTTGGAGTGAGGTCCTTTACTACAGGAGTAAATCTCTTTGCATCAGCCTTAACCATAACTGCATAAATACCGAGCTCAAGATTATTAAATGAAACCTCAAGTGTTTCTGCATCATCTGCAAGTGTGACACTGTCTCTATATGGATCCAGCTTTCCAGTATATACTGTATTTCCATCAATCTCTTCAGATGAAGAACCATACTCAATTACATTTAATGGCTCCCTGCTATCTCTGTTATAAAGAAGATATTTGTAAAACTCTGTCCATGTAGACTGGCTTGCTGAAGAAAGATTCTTTGGATTTGCATAGGCAGTCTTTATTGTTCCATTTGTAGAATATGTATCATATGTGCTGAGCCAGTTTGAAACCTCTGGTACCCAGTAAGGATCTGAATATTTCTTTGTAACTGTGTCGTAGCTTACTGCTGCAACCTTGTAAATTGTAACTGTCTCCCCTGTGGCTGTGAGCTTTACAACAAGATTTGTAGTAGCACTCTCACTGTCCACCTTAATAGTAGTAGCTGCTCCAGTGCCAGAAGTGTTTGCTCTGTTATTCAGAGAATCCACCTGAAAATCTGCTGCCAGTGTCTGAATAGCAAACATAGGAAAACATGATATTACAAACACCATTACAATTATGAGACTGAATAGTCTGTTTTTGTTTGTTTTTGCGCTTGTTCCCTTCATATTTCCACCTTCCTATCACCTGCAAGTAAGGCTACTATCTTTATGATGACATCATTTTATACTAGGGGCTGTTACAAAGCCGTTACATTTTATAAGTATTTTTCTTTGTAATTTACTGTAATCAAAAAATACCCAGAGGATATTTAAATCCTCTGGGTATTCAGACTGTAGACAAAGAGTATGCTGCAAAACTTCGTTTTGCAGCATACTTTCCTTTTTTCTAAGATTATATTTTGATTTTTGTGTAAAAAGGCCTTCCTTTAGGCCATTTTCAAATCCCATTCTTGCTGTATTTTTGCCAGTTTCTTTAAATTCATACACGCAAAGGTAAGCGCGACTTTCATTGTCATGCGCGCCTTACCATACATCTGTGTATATCTAAAACCATGATTCTCTTTAGCTGTTCCAAAGATTCTTTCAATGGTTTCTTTTCTGTGAGAGTATAAATCTTTCATTCCTAAGGTATGTCTTATATCTTCACATGCTTCCATGTATTCTTCCCAGACATGTCGTGTTACAACTTTTACATGAGTTTTACTTGCTGTGCACTG